>DCTV01000061.1:194-5662 GCA_002329665.1 Christensenella sp. UBA1431 | reverse complement strand
AGCCGACCGCCCGCAAAGTATCGCCCGAGCCGCCCTGAAGCGCGTGCCGCCGGGATTTGGAATGAAGCCTGGGGGCTGCGGCCCCCAAACCCCTTGGCCAAACAGCGGTAAACACCGTCCTTTGGCGCGTTCCCCTATCATGCTGCCGCCTTCCCCCGCATATGGATATGTAGGTAATTCGCGCGGGAGGGAAACGGATGAAGCCGTCGCCCGGGAATACGCCCGAGAAGGTCAGGGCAAAGCTCTCGAACATATTCGAACTGCCTGCCGACGTGGTTTTGGACCTGCCCCGGTTCATGCTGGTGGGCAATTCGAGCCTGCTCATCGAGAACCACGAGGGCATCCTCGAATACAGCGAGATGCTCGTGCGGGTGGCCACGAAAGAGGGGACCGTGGCCGTGACGGGGCAGGAGCTCGAACTCGAAGAAATAAGCACCGACCAGATCATGATAAGCGGCCGTATCAGCGCGCTGAAGTGGCCCGAATGAGGCGGTGAGAGGCCGTTTATGAGGATATGGCATTCCCTCAGGGGATATGTTATTATTAGAATCGAAGGCGTGTATCTCGAGCGCTTCCTGAACCTGTGCATGGCCGAAAGGATCGGCATCTGGGGCGTTGGCAGGAAGTCCCGCACCGTCATGACGGCCAGGGTCGGCGTGAAGGATTTCCCGCGCCTTCGGAGCGTGGTGAGAAGGACGGGCTGCCGCGTCTCGATCACGCGGCGAAGAGGCGGGCTGTTCCTGTTCACTAGGTTCAGGTTCCGCAAGTTCCTGCTGGGCGGAGTGGCGGTGGCCGCCGCCGTCGTCTTCCTGCTGTCCTCCTACGTCTGGTCGATCGGCATCGTCGGCGTGTCCGGGACGGAACACGCTTCCTATATGCGGCAGCTAAAAAGCCAGGGCGTGCACATCGGCATGTTCAAAAGCGCGCTCGACCTCAGGCGTATCGAGGAAAGCCTGGTTGTGAACAACGAAGACGTCGTATGGGCCTGCGCCCGGCTCTCGGGCGTCAGGCTGACCATAGAGGTTGTCAAGGGCGAACAGGCGCCGGAGCTGGTGGACACGCAGACGCCCACGCGCGTCATCGCCACCAAGGACGCCGTCGTGGACTCGATGGTCATCCTCGAAGGCAGGCGCATGGTCCAGAACGGACAGACGGTGGAGAAGGGGCAGGAACTCATCGGCGGCGTCATCGAATACGAGGACATGCCGCAAAGGTACGTGCACGCTAGGGGCAAGGTCTACGGGCGGGTCTGGTACTCGAAGAAGGCCTCCCTGCCCTTGAACACGGTCACGGCCACCGATACCGGCAGGACCCTCACGGTGCGCTACCTCCGCTTGGGGGGCTGGACGATCCCCATAGACCCCGAAGACGTGCCCTACCAACACGCGCGCACGGAAACGCGGGACTACGAACTCATAGGCGAGGGCCTGTTCGTCCCCGCGCGTGTCGAGGCCGTCCTCTACATCGAACAGGACGTGCAGCAGGTCCCGGCCGACATGGAGGCGCTCAAGGCCTCGGCGCAGCTGAAGGCATGGGAGGCCGTGAAGCAGGAGCTCCCCGCCTCCGCGCTCATCGAAAACCGGGACTACGTCTATAGCGTCGTGTCCGGGAGGCTGGTCTGTGAGGCGCGGGTGGAAACGCTCGAACAGATCGGCAAGGTCGTCAAACTCAACGCCCCGTAAGGAGGAAAACGCTTGGAGCTAAAAGGAGCCCAGCTGGGACAGGCCGTGGAGCGCACGCTTTCGGTGGACACGGTCGAGCAGCTGATCGCGCTGTTCGGCAAGTTCGACGAGAACGTGCGCATCATCGAATCGGAGACCAACGTCGTCATCAACGCGAGGGAGCGCGAGATCAGCATCATCGGCACGGAGGAAATGGCCGACGTGGCCGCCGAAGTGATGCAAAGGCTCCTTAACATGATCCGAAAGCACGAGGAGATCGACAAGGGCCGCATCCGCTACGCGATCGACCTCGTGAGGGAAGGGCGCGGCGAATGCGTCGGAGAACTGATGTCCGACGTCGTGGCTTTCACGCAGAAAGGCCGCCCCGTCCGCTGCAAGACCCTCGGCCAGCGCAAATACGTACAGGCCATACGCGACAACACCGTGGTGCTGGGCATCGGCCCGGCGGGCACGGGCAAGACGTTCCTGGCGGTGGCGATGGCGGTGCTTTCCCTGAAAAACAAGGATATTTCCCGGATCATACTCACCCGCCCCGCTGTCGAAGCGGGGGAGAAGCTCGGCTTTCTGCCCGGCGACTTGCAGCACAAGGTGGACCCGTATCTAAGGCCGCTCTACGACGCGCTCTACGATTTCCTCGGCGACGAGGCGTTCAACAAGTTCCTCGAACGCGGCACGATAGAGGTCGCGCCGCTCGCGTACATGCGCGGGCGGACGCTCAACGATTCGTTCATCATACTCGACGAGGCCCAGAACTGCACCATAGAACAGATGAAGATGTTCCTCACCCGGTTCGGCGAAGGCTCGAAAGTCGTGGTCACCGGCGACATCACGCAGACCGACCTGCCTTCGGACCACAGCAGCGGCCTCAGGCACGCGATGCAGGTGCTCAAAGGCGTGGAAGGGCTGGAGGTCGTCATGCTCTCGCATAAGGACGTCGTGCGCCACGAGATGGTCCAGAGGATCGTGCGCGCCTACGAACGGGCTGAAAAGCGAAAATGAGGAAAGAATATGCGTGTAGAGATAGATGATACGCAGTCGGCCGTCCCGGTGGACAGGCATGTCATTTCGGCCGTCCGCATGGCGGCCGAAAAGACGGTGGACGTGACCGGTTTCGGGTTCGATACTACGGTCGACGTCGTGCTCACCGACGACGCGGGGATACGGGCGCTCAACCGCGAGCACCGCGGCAGGGACGAGCCGACCGACGTGCTTTCCTTCCCGATGCTCGAATACTCCCGGCCCCTCGCGCCCTCGTATACCGAAGCGGACTCGGACGGCGAAGGCGGGCTGCTTTTAGGGAGCATCGCCGTCTCGCTCGAGCGCGTCGGGCGGCAGGCGGGGGAGTACGGGCACGGCTTCGAGCGGGAACTCGGGTTCGCTGTGGTCCACGGCATGCTCCACCTGCTGGGGTACGGCCACGACACCCCGGATGGGGAGCGGGAGATGTTCGGCCTGCAGGAAAGCGTCCTCGGCTCTATGGGCCTCGGGCGCCGGTAAAGAGGGAAACCGGCATGCTCAAACGCATCATCCACAGTTTCAATTACGCGATCGGCGGCATCATGTACTGCTTCCGCACGCAGCGGAACATGCGCGTCCATTTCGCGGTTGCCATCATCGCCGTGATCATGGGCGTGGTACTGAACATCACGAAGAACGAGATGCTCATACTGGTGCTGACCATATTCTTCGTGCTGTTCGCGGAGATGGTCAACACGGCCGTGGAAGCGCTGGTGGACATGGTGACCAAGGAATACCACCCGCTCGCGAAGACCGCGAAGAACATCGCGGCCGGAGCGGTGCTCATCGCGTCCCTCGCGGCGGTCATCGTGGGCTACCTGATCTTCTTCAACAAGATCGTCCGGTTTTCGTCCTTCTCGCTCAATTACGTGCGCAGCCTTCCCGTCTATATCACGCTGGCCAGCCTGCTGGTCGTGTTCCTGGCCGTCGTCATGCTCAAATCCGGGGTGAAGAAGGGCACGTACCTCCGCGGCGGGCTCCCGAGCGGGCACACGGCGCTGGCCTTCGCGCTGTTCACGTCCGTCGCGTTCGCGAGCAAGGAGCCGATCACGACGACGTTTGCGGCGATCATGGCGCTGCTGGTGGCCGAGAGCCGGATGGAAACCGGCGTGCACTCCTTCATGGAAGTGTTCCTGGGGGCCGTGATCGGGGTGCTGCTCACGGTGGTGATGTACCAGGCGAGCACGCTGCTTTTCGCATGAAAGGATGGTTTTGTCCATGGACGTGAAACCCCTGATAGAAAAGGCGCTGCAGGCGCGCCATAACGCCTACGCGCCCTACTCGGGCCTCAGGGTGGGCGCCTGCGTGCGCGCCGCCTCGGGCCGCACCTACTCGGGCTGCAACGTCGAAAACGCGGCGTTCGGCGAGACCTGCTGCGCCGAACGGGTCGCGATCTATACCGCGGTCGCGGCGGGGGAAAGGGGATTCACGCACCTCGCCGTCGCTTCGGACAGGGATGAAGCCGCCTTCCCGTGCGGCGCCTGCAGGCAGGTCATCATGGAGTTCGCGCCCCACGCGCAGGTGGTCTGCGCCGATTGCACCGGCGCGTATGAAATCCATGCGATAAAAGACCTGCTCCCGCGCGCGTTCGCGTTCGGCCCTATGAAGGAGGGGTGCGGCGATGCCTGAGGACGGCTTCCGCTCGGGGTTCGTTTCCATCGTCGGCTGCCCCAACGTGGGCAAGTCCACGCTCCTCAACCGGATGATCGGTCAGAAGGTCGCGATCGTGTCCGACAAACCGCAGACGACGCGCTCCAACATCCGCGGCGTGCTCAGCGGCGAAGGGTTCCAGATCGTGTTCATCGACACGCCGGGCCTGCAGAAGCCGCGCAACAGGCTGGGCGAACACATGGCGCGCGAGGTCCGTCACGCGCTGGACCGCGTGGACGCCATCGTGCTGGTCGTCGACGGCACGCGGCCGCTGGGCCCGAGGGACAGGGCGACGCTCGACGGCCTCGCTTCGGCAAAAACCCCCGTCGTCATCGCGGTGAGCAAGGCGGACGCGGTGGAGCGGAAGGACATGGCCGCCCTTTTGTCGAGCCTTTCGGACTACGGTTTCGCGCAGCACATCGTCCCCGTTTCCGCGTTGGGCGGCACGAACGTGGACGTGCTCCTCGGAATTTTAAAAGGGTATCTCGGGCCGGGGCCGCGGTATTTCCCCGAGGACATGGTGACCGACCAGCCGGAGCGCGTGCTGGTGGCCGAGTTCATACGCGAAAAGGCGCTGGAACTCCTCATAGAGGAGGTGCCGCACGGCGTCGGCGTCGGGATAGAGCAGATGCGGCGGCGCGAGCGCGACGGCCTTTACGAGATCTACGCCACGATCTACTGCGAACGGCCGGGCCACAAGGCGATCATCATCGGCAGGCGGGGGAGCATGCTCAGGGAGATCGGCGAGCGCGCCCGCGCGGACATCGAGTTCCTGCTGGGCGCGCGCGTCTACCTCAACCTGTGGGTGAAGGTACAGGAGGGCTGGCGCAACAACGAGAGATTCATCCGCGGCCTGGGGTACTCCTGACGGCGCGGCGAAACGGAGGGGGCGGGGTATGGCTACCGTGAAGGTGACGGGCGTGGTCCTTCGCGCCGTCAACTACCGCGATTACGACAGGATCCTCACGCTCTTCACCCGCGAAAGGGGGAGCCTCACCGTTTCCGCCCGGGGCGTGCGCCGGCAGAACGCGCGCTACCGCGCCGGGTGCCAGCTTTTTTCGGCGGGGGAATTTCTGCTCTATTCGAAGGGCACGCGCTACTACCTCTCGCAGGCGGAGG
>DCTV01000061.1:0-160 GCA_002329665.1 Christensenella sp. UBA1431 | reverse complement strand
ATGCACGCCACGTTCGCCGCCAACGTGGTGGAGGCGGCCATCGTCCGCGAGGAACCGAACGAGGAGCTCTACGCCCTGTTCATGAGCGCGCTCGCGCTGTACCGCCATCCGGGGACGGACCCCTCGCGCGTCACCGCCTTCTTCCTCGTTCAGGCCATGC
>DCTV01000046.1:3291-4007 GCA_002329665.1 Christensenella sp. UBA1431 | reverse complement strand
GAGGACGAGGACATCGACGACCCGGAGGCCTTCAACAGGCAGAAGCCCTGGAAACGCTTCCTGACCATTTTTGCCGGCCCCGCCGCCAACATCCTGTTCGCTTTCGTGGTCACGATCTGCCTTTTGATGGCGGTGGGCGAGGCGGTGCCTAGGATCCGGACGGTCGCTCCCGGTTCCGCCGCCATGGCCGCGGGCGTCGAGCCGGGCGACCAGGTGACCGGCGTCAACGGCCAGCGAGTGAACTTCGCGGCCGAGGCCTATATGCTCATCACGGAAAACAACAAGAACGAAACGGTCACGCTGGAAGTTCGGCGCGGCGGCGAAACGAAGACCTACGACGCCCTGCCCTACGCCTGGGACGACGAGCAACAGAACAGGGTCATCGGCGTAACCTTCGACCCGGCGCCGCAGACGTTCGGGTTTTTCCAGTCGATCGCCCTGTCCTTTTCCTGGATCGTGTTCGTGATTAAGGAGATGCTGGCCGTGATCGGGGGCCTATTCACCGGCGCGCAGAGCACGCAGGCCCTGGTCGGTCCGGTGGGCACGATCTCCCTCATCGGCCTGACCGCGCAGATCGGCCTGTATTCGCTGCTGCAGCTCACGGTCCTGATCTCTGTTAACCTGGGCATCGTCAACCTCATTCCGTTTCCGGCGCTGGACGGATCGCGCCTCGTGTTCACGACCGTCGAGAAGATACGCGGAAAACCGATTTCGCC
>DCTV01000046.1:2935-3266 GCA_002329665.1 Christensenella sp. UBA1431 | reverse complement strand
GGATCATCGGCGGCAAAGGGGTGGGAGGATGACGCTTCGCGAGGACACGCGCCGGGTGCGCGTCGGAAGGACGGCCATCGGGGGCGGCGCGCCCGTGAGCGTGCAGTCCATGACCAACACGCCCACGGCCGACGTCAACAGGACCATCGCCCAGATACGCGCGCTCGAGGCGGCCGGCTGCGAGATCGTGCGCGTGGCCGTGCCCGACGCCGAGGCCGCCGCGGCCGTGAAGGCGATCCGCCGCGGGACCGGGCTCCCGCTGGTGGCCGACGTGCATTTCGACCACCGCCTGGCTATCGCGGCCATAGTGAACGGCGCGGACAAGGTGCGC
>DCTV01000046.1:2576-2860 GCA_002329665.1 Christensenella sp. UBA1431 | reverse complement strand
CGACGGCGCTCGTGGAGGCGGCCCTCGAACACGTCACGGTCTTGGAAGCCTGCGGATTCTATGATATGATACTTTCACTGAAGTCCTCGAGCGTGCCCGTGACGGTCCGGGCCTATAAGGGCATCGCGGGGCGCGTGGCGTACCCGCTGCACCTCGGCGTAACGGAGGCCGGGCACGCGGAGTCCGGCCTCGTGAAATCCGCCGTGGGCATCGGCGCGCTGTTGCTTCTGGGCATCGGCGACACACTGCGCGTCTCCCTGACCGGCGATCCGGTGCAGGAAGTC
>DCTV01000046.1:0-2502 GCA_002329665.1 Christensenella sp. UBA1431 | reverse complement strand
GAGGCCGCCGAGGCCGACGCCGGTATCGCCTGCGGGAAAGACCGCGGGGCGCTGTTCAGAAACGGCAAGCTGCTTCGCACGCTGCCTATGGACGGCATCGTGGACGCGCTCGTCGAAGAGGTTCACGGGCTTATCGACCAATCCGCAAAGGAGTAAACGAATACAGCGTATGTCCGATCCAACGGGTACCAAACTCAGGGAACTGATTTCGCGTGCGCTCGGCGGGTCCCTCGCCGGCCTGCTGCGGCTCGAAAGCGCGTGTGTCTGGCCCTCCCAAAGGCGCGCGGCCGTCTCTTTTTTTTGTGACGAAGAAGTCCCCGAAAAGGCGGCCAAAACGCTGGAAAAGGCCTTGAAGGAACGCCTGCCGGGCTTTGCGCGGGTGAGCGTGACCATCCGCCGCGACGGACGGGCGCCCGCGGCGGACGCGAAAGTCCCGCCCGTTTCGGAGGACGTGCCGGAAGACGGCGGCGAAACGGATGCGCCGGTATACGAGTTCGTGCGCGCCGCGGACGCGAACGGGAACGGCGTCCCCGGCAAAAACGGGGGCAGGGTCGTGTACGGTTCGAGGATACGCTCGTCCGTGTGCGAGATGGCCGCGCTCAGCGACGAGCCCGGCAGTATCACGGTCGAAGGCCTGGTCATCGGCGCAGAAACGCGCGACCTGCAAAACGGCAAACGGTTGCTGTGCTTCGACATGACCGACACGACGTCCTCCGTCACGGTCAAGGTCTTCGAACAGGGCAGGGCGTTCGAGGCGATCGAGGCAGCGGCCAGAAAAGGCGCATACCTGCGCGTGCGCGGGGAATTCGCCTTCGACCGGTTCCAGAGGGAGACCGTCCTTAATGCGCAGGACATAGAGCTTCGCGAGGCGCCCATGAGGCGCGACGACGCGAAGGAAAAGCGCGTCGAACTGCACCTGCACACGCAGATGAGCAGCATGGACGGCGTCACCAGCGCGAAAGCGGCCGTGAAGCTCGCGCACGCATGGGGGCACGCCGGCATCGCAATCACGGACCACGGCGTGTTGCAGGCGTTCCCGGAGGTCCATGAAGCCGCGAAGGAGCTTGACGGGTTCAAGGCCGTCTACGGGGTCGAGGCCTACCTCGTGGACGATACGGTCCCCATCGTGACCAAAGGCGACGACAGGAGCCTTGACGGCGCCTTCGTCGTGTTCGACGTCGAGACCACCGGATTAAACCCCGCCGTGGAAAGGCTCACCGAGATCGGCGCCGTGCGCGTGGAGAACGGGGAAATAGCCGGCCGTTTCCAGACGCTGGTTAACCCGGGCATCCCGATTCCGCCGAAGATATCGCAGATGACCGGCATCACCCAGCGGATGGTGCAGGATGCGCCTTCCCCGGCGGAGGCCGTCGCCGCCTTCGCCGCCTTCGCCGAAGGGGCGTGCCTCGCCGCCCACAACGCGGGGTTCGACATGTCGTTCATCCTAGCGGCGGGCAGGGAGCGCGGGCTGACGTTCGACCAGCCCGTGCTGGACACCCTCCCGCTCGCGCGCCAGACCTGGACGGGGCTGAAGACCTACAGGCTCGACGCCGTGGCCAGGCATCTCGGGATCGACATGGGCAGGCATCACCGCGCGGGAGACGACGCGCAGACCACCGCCCTGATTCTCATGAAGGCCCTGCTGGTACTCAAATCCCGCAACGCCCGGACCCTCTCTGACATCAACACCTTCTTTTCCGGCAAGGTATCGGTGCGCGACCTTCCCGTGTACCACGCCGTCCTGCTCGCGTCGAGCCAGGCGGGCATCCGAAACCTCTACGAGATGGTGAGCAAATCGCACCTCGAATATTTCTATTACAGGCCGCGCCTCCCCAAGACGCTGCTGGCCGCGCACAGGGAAGGCGTCCTGGTGGGATCGGGCTGCGCGCAGGGGGAGCTGTTCCGGGCGCTGCTCAGGGGAGCGGAACCCGACGCCGTACGGGCCTTATGCGCGTATTACGACTATTTCGAGATACAGCCCGCCCAAAACAGCGAATACCTGGTGCGAAGGGGAGAGGCGCCGAACCTTCAGGCCATACGGGACGTCAACCGCCGCATCGTCGAACTGGGCAGGGAACACGGCAAGCCGGTGGTGGCCACGGGCGACGTGCATTTCCAGGAACCGGAGNNAACCCGGAGGACGGCGTCTACCGAGACATACTGCTAAACGCCCAGAAACTCAACGACGGAACCGCGCAGCCGAGGCTCCATCTCAGGACCACCGCCGAGATGCTCGAGGAGTTTGCCTACCTCGGCGAAGAGGCCGCAAAGCGAGTCGTCGTGACCGACCCAATCAGGCTCCTTGATTCGATAGAACCGCTCACGCCTTTCCCCTACGAGGGCTTCTACGCGCCCAAAATCGACGGGGTCGACGAGGAGATTCGCGAAAGCGCATTCGGGCAAGCCCGCGCAGTATACGGGACCCCGCTGCCCGGCATCATCGAAAAGCGCCTGGAGAAGGAGCTCGGGGCCATCATCACGCACGGGTACGCCGTGCTCTAC
>DCTV01000020.1 GCA_002329665.1 Christensenella sp. UBA1431 | reverse complement strand
AAAAGGCCAACGGAAACTGCCGGAAGACGGCCGCCCGCCCCGTTTCCCCGCCGCTACCGGGCTTTGTCGGCGTTTATCGGTCGGCCTCTTCCCCCGGCGGCTTGGATGTTTCCCCGTACCGCCTGCGCGATTTCCTGTTCTCGCGTATTTTCTGTTCCTGTCCCTGGTCGCTCGGGCGGTAGTACACGCGCCCGACCATGTCGTCGGGGACGTACTGCTGCACGACGTAATGCCCCGGGAAGTCGTGCGCGTACTTGTAGCCCCTGCCGTTGCCCAGTTTTTCGGCCCCCCTGTAGCTCGTGTCCCTCAGGTGCAGGGGAACGGGCTCGTTGACCCTGTCGCGCGCGTCCGCGATCGCTTTGTCGATAGCCACCACGACGGAATTGGACTTATGGGACTCGCAGACGAAGATGATGGCCTGCGCCAGCGACAGGCGCGCCTCGGGCATGCCGATCAGCTCCACCGCCTGCGCCGCCGTCACGGCCTGCACCATCGCGGCGGGGTTGGCCAGCCCCACGTCCTCGGAGGCGTGCGCGATGATCCGCCGCGCGATCACGCGCGCGTCCACGCCCGCCTGTATGAGGCGCGCGAACCACAAAAGCGCCGCGNNCTGAGCATGTCGTAGAACTGCGTGTCGTCGCAGGGGGCGGCGCGGTGCTGGATGGACTCCTCGGCAACGCCAAGGTCGATCACGATCACCCCGCTGTCGTCCGGCTTCGTCGTAAGCGCCGCGAGTTCCAGGGCGTTCAGCGCGCTCCTGGCGTCCCCGTTGGCCAGGTTCGCGATGTGATCGAGCGCGTCGGGCTCAAGGCGCAGGCGGAGCTTGCCCAGGCCGTTCTCCTCGTCAATAACGGCCCTTTGTACCGTCTTTTTCACGTCGTCCTTACTCAGGGGATGGAATTCGAAGAGCCTGCACCGGCTCACGATAGCGCCCGACATCGAAACGAACGGGTTTTCGGTGGTCGAGCCGATGAAGCGGATAACGCCCTTTTCGATCGCGGGCAGGATGGAATCGGACTGCGTGCGCGACCAGCGGTGGCATTCGTCTAGCAGCAGGTAGGTCGCCCTCTGATACAGCTTGAGCCTGTTCTCGGCCTCTTCTATCACAGCGCGCACTTCCTTCACGCCCGACGTGACCGCGTTGAGCTTTACGAACGCCGCGCCGGTGGACTGCGCGATGATGTAAGCCAGCGTCGTCTTCCCCGTGCCCGGCGGCCCGAAGAAGATCGACGAGGTCAGCGAATCCGTCTCGATTGCGCGGCGAAGCAGCCGCCCCGGCCCCACGATATGCTCCTGACCCACGAACGCGTCGAGCGTGGCGGGCCGCATGCGGTCGGCCAGCGGCGCGAGCCTGTCCGTGTTTGCCGTGAATAAGTCCATTTCCACTCCCTGCCTCTCGGAACGTAAAATCCTTTGCATCGGGCATGCTTTTATATTATTATAATCATAATATGGGAAGATACGGCAATGTCAATGGCGCTACGTCTCAATTCTGACACGCCCGCCGGATTCGATTCGGTCGGCCAAGCAAGGCATTGTCCGTCGGTTTTGCCCGCAAAACGCCGCCA
This sequence comes from Christensenella sp. UBA1431, assembly GCA_002329665.1. GTDB lineage: Bacteria > Bacillota > Clostridia > Christensenellales > UBA1431 > UBA1431. The sequence continues at coordinate 11,848 of DCTV01000020.1, read as the reverse complement.
CGGTACGTTTTGCGGCTTGTGTTTTCTTATAACGCGGGATATAATACCAAAAGAATTGTTAAATTATTAACATATTGCGATTTTTTTACTTCAGGAGGGTTCGAATGGAAAGGGTGTACAATTTCTCGGCGGGGCCGGCCACGATGCCGTTGCCGGTGCTGAAAAAGGCGCGAAGCGAACTTTTGGCCCACGAAGGCCACGGCATGTCGGTGATGGAGATGAGCCACCGCAGCGCGATGTTCGAGGAGATCATATCGGGCGCCGAGGAAATGCTTCGCCGTCTGATGCACATCCCCGACACGTACAGCGTGCTTTTTCTGCAGGGCGGAGCATCGCTGCAGTTCGCCGCGGTGCCGATGAACCTGATGGGCGAAAAAGGCAGGGCGGACTACGTCAAGACCGGCGTGTGGGCGAAAAAGGCGATCGAACAGGCGAAAACGTACGGGGAAATCAACGTGGCGGCTTCCTCCGAGGACAGGAATTTTGCTTACGTGCCCAAGCTTGAAAAAGGCGCGTTCGACCCGGGCGCCGCGTACGTGCACATCACCACCAACAACACGATCTGCGGGACGCGCTACACCGGCCTGCCCGACACCGGCGACGTCCCCCTGGTCGCGGACGCCTCGTCGGACATCCTGGCGCAGGAGCGCGACGTGGGGCGCTTCGGGCTGATCTACGCCGGCGCGCAGAAGAACATAGGCCCCGCGGGCCTCACGATCGTCATCGTACGCAAGGACCTTATCGGAAACGCGATGCCCAAAACGCCGTTCATGCTGGACTACGCCACGCACGACAAGGCCGGGTCCCTGTACAACACCCCGCCGACGTTCGCAATATACATGGCCAAACTCGTGTTCGAGTGGCTCGACGGCCTGGGCGGAGTGACGGCGATCGAACAGGCCAACAGGCACAAGGCCGCTCTGCTCTACGATTTCATCGACAATTCTTCGCTCTACACGGGCACGGCCGACAGACAGGACCGTTCGCTCATGTGCGTGCCCTTCCTGCTGCCGACCAAAGAACTCACCGAGGAATTCGTCTCGGAAGCGGAAAAGAACGGCCTGGTCAACCTCAAGGGGCACCGCTCGGTGGGCGGCGTCCGCGCCTGCATCTACAACGCGATGCCGGAAGAAGGCGTGAAAGCATTGATCGCTTTCATGCAGCGGTTCGAGTCGAACAACGGTTAACGGAGGAACCATCATGATAAAAATCAAGACGCTCAACCAAATATCGACCATCATATACAACCACCTGCCCCAGGAAAAATACCTCGTCTCGCCCGACGTGGAAAAGCCCGACGCGATCCTGGTGCGCAGCGCAAGCTGCCACGACATCGAATTCAACGACAACCTCCTCGCCATAGCGCGCGCGGGCGTGGGCGTGAACAACGTCCCGATAGCCGCCTGCACCGAGCGCGGCATCGCGGTGTTCAACACGCCGGGCGCCAACGCAAACGCGGTGAAGGAACTCGTGCTCGCCTCGATGTTCTTCGTCTCGCGCAACATCATACCGGCGATGGACTGGGTGCAGTCGCTCAAGGGCAAGGGCGACGAGGTCCCGGAACTGGTCGAAAGGGGCAAGCGGCAGTTCGTCGGACCGGAACTCAAGGGCAAGAAGCTCGGCGTCGTCGGCCTCGGATCGATCGGCGTGATGGTGGCTAACGACGCCACGACCATCGGCATGGAGGTCATGGGCTACGACCCGTTCATCTCCGTCGAGTCAGCCTGGGGGCTGTCCAGCAACGTGACCCGCGCGCTCAACCTCGAGGCGCTGGTTTCCCGCTGCGATTATATCACGATCCACGTGCCGCTCATCGAAAAGACGCGCAACCTCTTCAACGCCGAAATCTTCAAGCGTTTCAAGCCGGGGAGCTTCCTTCTCAACTTCTCGCGCGACAACATCGTCAATAGCCATGACGTCCTCGAGGCACTCGACAAGGGACGGCTGAGCCACTACATCACGGATTTTCCCGTCGACGAGCTTCTGGGGCACGAAAAGGTCATCGCGATACCCCATCTGGGAGCGTCCACGCCCGAGTCGGAGGAAAACTGCGCGTCCATGGCGGCGCAGCAGCTCCGGTCCTTCTTCGAGACCGGGGACATACGCAACTCCGTCAACCTGCCCAACTGCGAACTGCTTACCACCAGCCAGTTCCGCCTCTGCGTGCTGCATAAAAACATCCCGCACATGGTCAGCCAGTTCGCGTCGGTCCTAAGCGACTACAACATCAACATCGGCGACATGATAAACAAGAGTTCGGGCGAACTCGCCTATTCCCTCTTCGCGCTCGACGACCCGTTGTGCCCGGACGGCGTGGGCAGGATACGGAACATCGAGGGCGTGCTGCGCGTCCGGTCGATGTGAACGCAAAAAAACCCTAAAACGCCGGACGTTCCCAGCGATAGCCAGCACAAACGGCGCCAGACGGCGCCGTTTTTTTTCGGGTTACAGCATAATCCCCTTATGCCTCGGCATGGCATCGAAATCCGGCGTTTCCGGCTATATGAACGAATACAGCCAGACCACTCCCGGCACGACCTGAAGCAGAAAGCAGACGAAAACGGCGCCCAGGCGGATGTCGTATCGCCGCTTCTGTTTCGGCCCGGATTCCGAACGCTCTTTTCTTCGTCCTATGCTTCTGACGAATTCCAGCGTCGTCGCCGTCTGCAGCGTGAATATGGCGATGCCCCTCGTCCAGCCGATATTCATATAATGCGGGTTTGTCGCCTCGGAGACCGAGAAGAAGATCAGCATCGACACGATGTAGAAAACCCAGGCCGTCAGGTAGAGATTGTTTTTCAGCGGCCGTATGTCTTTACAAAACAGCGCGAGCATGGCGGCGGGGTACAGCAGATGCGAGACAACGGATATAGGCACGCTGCGGGTGGAAAGGCTGATAAAGTAGAACGCGCGCGCGGGCGAGAAAATAAGCCCTCCGCTGTGTTTCCCGCCCTCGGCGAACAGCGCCGAGGACTGCCATAAAAGCAGGCAGCAAAGGACGACGGCGGTGAAGAGCATCGCGGCGAAAAGCTTCCTGTCGATATGCCGTATCCTGATGAGCATCATGACCGCGCCGGCTATCACGAAGCCGAAGGCGAAACTCGGCTTGGCCAGAATGCCGAGGACCGTTGCCGCGAAGAACACGGCGATCAGCATATTCTCCGGGCAGCCTTCGTCATTTAAAAGGCGCATCCGCCCCTCTTCGCCCTTTTTCCTTGCCGACTTGTCCAGGAGCATGGCAAACGCGATGAAAGAAACGACCGCGAAAGGCTTCATCGCGGTGGTCGAAGGATTGTGCCAGGCGTTCCCTCCCCCCTGCCCGTAATACAGTTCCATGCCCCCGCCCGGGATATAGACGTGGAGGATGACCGATACGCACAGCGCGGCAAGGAAGGCGACGATCATGGGGCAGCCGGCGTTTCTTATGAACAGCCAGTAGAGGACGAACAGGGTCAGTACGGAACACAGCCCCATGAGGATGCCGAAAGCTATCTCGAGGGGCAGGTCGAAAGCCCGGTGTATCAACCCGGCCGAGAAATACATCAGCGGATAGGCCGAGGCCGTTTTGCCCTCCATGATGCCTTCGAGCTTGCGGATGTGCGCCCCCGTGTCGGAAGGCTGGTCGGGATAGGCGAAGGCGGAGAAAACGCTGAGGAAAAAGACGACCGACAGCAGCAGGATCAGGAAAACCTGCGCGCTCCGTTTGCTGGCCATATTCTTCACCCCTATCGGGCAGGCGGCGGACATATAAGACGTGCGTTCGACTATAGGAGTATTCGTCCTCCTTCCGCCTAAATATACATCCCCAGCCAGACAATCCCCGTATAGAGTTCGAGCAGGAGACAGATAAAGACAGCGCCGAGCTTCACATCGTACGCGGTCCGCGCCCTTTTTCCAAGGCGGTCGCGGGCCTCGCCCCGGCCCGCGATCCGTTTGAGGTATTCCAGCGTCGCCGTGGTGTTCAATAGGAAAATGGCGATGCTTCGCGTCCACTCCATGTTCAGGTGCTCGGGGAACGACCCTTCGCTGAGGGTGAAGCCGATGACGAGGGAGACCCCGTAGAAGACCCAGCTTAAAAGATAGACGTTGTTCTTCAAAGGGTTGATGTCCCTATTAAAGAGCGCGAGCATGACCACGGGATAAAGCAGGTTCGACGCGAGGGAAAGCGGGATGCTCTTGGTCATCGTGCCCGCGTAGTAGACGGCGCGGGCGGGAGAAAAGATGATCCCGCCGCTGTGCAGGCCCGTCTCCTTGAAGATCTCGCCGAACTGCAGCAAGAGCAGGGCCCCCATCGCCAGGGCGGAAACCAGCATGACGAAGAAGAACTTCTTTTCAAAGTACCTGATCCGAATAAGGAAAAGTATCGCCGCCGCGAACACGAACCCGAATACGAAGCTCGGCTTGGCGAGCATGCTCAGGGCGCACGCAAGGACGAAAGCGGCGTACAACGCGTTTTCGCGCACCGGCGCGCCGCGGAGCAGGACATAGCCCTCTGCGCCGCCCTTTTTCCTCACGAGGTTGTCCATGAGCAGCGCGAACGCGAGGAACGCGGCCACGGCAAACGGCTTCATCGCCGTGAAGGACGGGTTGAGCCACGCGTTGCCGCCGCCCTGGCCGTAGTAGATGCCGAGGACCCATCCGGGGATATACACGTGCAGCATCACCGACACGGACAGCGCGCTCAAAAAAGCGAGGGCAGGCGATACCGGCGTTTCCCTCCTGAAGAACCAGTACAGCGTGAACAGGACGAAGACGCTGCAGGCGCCCAAAAATATCCCGTAGGAAACGTCGAGCGGCAGGTTGAACGCGCCGTGTATGGCCTCGGCCGCGTAATACATGAGGGGGTAGGCCGTCGAGGCCTCGCCCGCCATGATCCGCACGTGTTTCTCCATGTGCGGGCCCATGTCCGAAAAAGCGCCGGGCGTGGCGAACGCCGAGAGCACGCACAGGAAAAAGACGGCGGCAAGCGCCGTGATAAAAACGTATTGCAGTTTTCGCTGCCAATCCAATGCCCGAGTCCTCCCGATGTTGGCTTCGGTGGGCAGGCTTCCCGTGCGGCGGTCCCGCGGCGGGCTTATTGCCCCTTCCATTGTACCCCGCGAAGCATCGCGTTTGCCATACTTCCGTTCGCCGAGACGGCATCCGGTCGCCGGAGACTGCGGCAAAGCACAACAACGTATGCAGTATTCAGCGCCTTAAGCCCGAAGTCCTTCGAAACCCATAAGCTTTGCCCCGCAAAAAACCCCCGGAACCGGAGGTCGATTCCGCAAAAGTATGCGGTTTCCCGGCAGAGTTTATTTTTTCAGCGACGGGTGGGCTTTGACGCACTTTTTTTCCTCTTTTTTGGCGAGCTCGATCTCGCCGGCCCTGACCAGCGACGCTTTCGCGATCGACGGCCCGGTGACGGAATACAGGAAAGTTGCGCTGAGTATGACCACGTTCATCGCTTTGGCGTATTCCGGCAGGATCGCGCCCGCTACCATCAACAGGCCGATGGCGACCCCGGCCTGAGGTATCAGCGTCGGGCCGAGGTATCTGCGGATGTTTCGATCCGACTTCGTAATCTTTGCGCCGAACCAGGCCCCGGCGATTTTGCCGGCGACGCGCACAAGGATATAAACGATCCCGATCAGGCCGACGCTCCCGAGCGCCGCGACGTCGAAACCGGCTCCCGACATGAAAAAGAACAGGATATACAAGGGCGGCGTGAAACCGTCGGAAACCTCGGAAATGCTGTCCATATCATCGAATATATTGGTGAGCACGCCCCCCAGCGCCATGCACGCCAGCAGCGGCGAGCCATTGACCAGATCGGCCAGCCAGACGGCAAAAAAAATAGAGGCCACGGTTATGCTCAGTCGGTTGCGCGGCTTTTTGAACCAGCGAAGGAGCAGCTTCATCAGCACGGCAAGGGCGGCGCCGAGCACCAGAGATACACACACTTCATACAGCGGCTGCAAAACCGATAGAATTGTTATGGCCGCATGGGAAACCATGACCTTTGCGATGGTCGCAGCGATTCCGAAGGCGATCAGGGCGACCGCGTCGTCGAACGCGGCCACGCTCAGAAGCATGGAGGTGACCGGTCCTTTCGCATCGTACTGTTTCACGACCATGATGGTCTCCGCCGGTGCGGTCGCGGCGGCTATTGCGCCCAAAAGGATGGCCAGCGCCGGATCGAACCCGAGCAGGATCATCGTGGCGATTATCAGTATGATCGCCCCGAACGATTCGGCTATGGCGATAATGACCGGCGCGGCACCGACTTCCCTGAAGTAGCTGCGCTTGAAGTTGAAGCCTATCGTGAAGGCAATGAAACCGAGCGCCATTTCGGAGACCACCGCGAAATCCCTGACCATGGCTTCGGGAACGATATTCAGCACGCTGGGCCCCAGTATGAGGCCCGCTATCAAATACCCCGTAACATTGGGGAGCTTTACCAGCTTGGCCAGGCGCCCGAAAATAAGGCCGCTGAGCACCGCCGCCGCCACAATGAAAATCAAGTTGTTCAATCTTCTTCTAACCCCTTTGCAAAATCAACAGGCACGCAGAAGACAATCCCGGTATCCTTGCACCCCAGATCCCCCACGACTCTCTGGACCGCGGCGACAGCCCCCTGTACCTGTTCATCCCGCAAAACCGTGAATATCGTAAGGTTCTTCTCCCTATCGGGACGAAGAACCGTCTTGATAGACGTAAGAAACGGCACGTCTTCGTCATCGTAGTCCGAGAGGACCCTGGCCATCCCTGTGCTCTGGAGCACGGTGGCGCCGCAGATCTCCTCGCGTAGGAACTCCTTAAGCAGAGCCTCGAGCTTTTCCGTCTTGTTGAGCACCAAAACAAACAGCTTCATCATCAAACGCTCCTGCGCATAAAAATCACAACTTGTTAATAATAGCACCAATCGCCGCGGAATTCAAACCGGCGCCACCGCCAAGCAGTAAAAAGCGCCCTTTAGCGTAAAGGGCACAGATTACAAACGTCCCGGGATTAGCGACCGAAGCCGTGGGTCGGGTCTTCCCGGGCACAGCCCGTAAAAGACCCGCCTTAGCATCCACCGCGCTACTCCACGAACGCACGGTAGATCGCGCGCACCGCCTTTTCGAAATCTTCGTTCTCGACGCCCACGATGATGTTGAGTTCGCTGGACCCCTGGTCGATCATGCGCACGTTCACCGATTCGTTCGCGAGCGCCGTGAACAGCCTGGCGGCGATCCCGACCCTTCGGATCATCCCCTGGCCGACCGTTGCGATGACGCCCATGTTGGTGAACGCCTCGATGGAGTCCGGGTTGCACTGCGCCCACAGATCCTCCAGAATCGTATCGAGCTTGCCGTCCAGCTCCGTATCCGAGATCACCAGCGAGAGCGTGTCTATCCCCGTCGGCATATGTTCGAAGGAGACGCCGTGGCGTTCGAGCACCCACAGCACGCGGCGGCCGAACCCGACTTCGGCGTTCATCAGCGCCTTCTCTATGGCGATGACCGTAAACCCTTTCCGCCCCGCGATGCCGGTGACAGTGCCGGAGTCGTACCCTTCGGGAAGGTCCTTGACGATCATCGTCCCCCGCTTGGCGGGCGTATTCGTATTGCGCACGTGGATCGGTATCCCCTCTACGCGTACCGGGAAGATAGCGTCTTCATGGAGCACGGACGCGCCCATGTACGAAAGCTCCCTGAGTTCTTTGTACGTGACGTATTCGATCACCTTCGACTCCGGGACGATGCGCGGGTCGGCCACCATGAAGCCGGGCACGTCCGTCCAGTTCTCGTAGACCGACGCCTGCACGGCCCGCGACACGAGAGCGCCTGTGATATCCGACCCGCCGCGCGAAAACGTCCTGATCCCGCCGTCCGGCATCGCGCCGTAGAATCCCGGGATAACGGCGGGGCGGTCCTTTTTCAGGCGGGCGGCCATGACTCTCTGCGTCCTGTCCGCGTCGAACCTGCCTTTCTGGTCGAAGCATACCACTTCCGCCGCGTCCACGAACGCGTACCCGAGGTACTCCGCAAGTATGATGCCGCAGAGGTATTCCCCGCGGCTGGCCGCGTAGTCGGGGCCCAGGCCGCCGAGGATGTTCTCGCGGACGGTATCGAGATGCGGTCTTATGTCCAGCCCGAGGCCGAGTTGCGCAACGATGTCGGTAAACCGTTTATCGATACGGCCGAAGATTTCGTCAAACTTTTCGCTCCCGGCGTTTTCCTGCGCCGAGTAGAGCATGTCCGTGATCTTTTCGACGTCGTCGCCGTGTTTCCCGGGCGCCGACGGGACCACGTAGACGCGCTCGGGGTCCTCCGATATGATTTCGCGCACGCGCGCGAATCGTTCCGCGCACGCCAGCGAGCTTCCGCCGAATTTTGCTACCTTGCAGCCCATGTATGTAGCCTCCATATCTGATTGGTGTAACGCAACCCGCAGGCCGGAACCGTCTTTGCAGCGTTCCCCGTCAGGGGCGGATGCGCTTGCCTTCCATATAATAGCGTTTCTCGTCCGCTTCGCCGATCGAAAACGCCTTGCGCGGGAGCACGCCGCCTTTCATGACCGTCGAGAACAGGGTGTCCTTCCTGATCTGCGGCAGCAGGAATCCCAGGCATCCGGGGGCCTTCGAAAGCGCTTCGAGCGCGTCCCGCCCGTGAATATAATCGATGCGCGCCTTTGGGAACGCGCCGAGCAGGGCGTCGAGACCTGCCTGCAGGGTATCGGCCACGACGCTATTCCGAGGGTCCGCAATATGCATCATCCCCGGACCCGATCCCGCCGAATACTCGAGCGCCTGCCCGGCCGATACGGTTTCGCCGGGCTTCAATAAGCGCGCCTTCATCCCCTTATCGTGGTAGAATCCGATAAGGAACGAGAGGGCCTTATCCGTATCGACATCGAAGAGCAGCCGATGGATGGGCTCCATCCGTATGCCTTCGTCGTAGAGGTTCAGGATTTCACAAAGCGCGAACCTTGCAGGGTGTTCGCCTGCGGCGTCCTTCGCGATCGAACGCTTCACGTTTTCCCAATGCGCCTTCGCGGCGGCCAGCGAATGGTTGCCGTCCCCGACCGCAAACAGCATCGGCGCGCCCGGGCTCCGGGCCTCGGACGCTTTCAGCAGCGCGTCCAGCGCTAGAAGCATCCGTTCGATCGCGCCGGGGTCCGTCACGTGCCACGCGCGAACGTGTCCTCCCCCCAGCATGAGTTCCGTGTCGTATACGGGCTCAGCCTTATTGGCACGCGCGTACATCGGCTCGATCACGGTATGGCAGGCGTCGTCGACGAGCATCATCACGTGGGGCAGGTCGACGGGCGCGCGGGACCGGATGCGAAGGCGCGGCGGAATCCTCTCCTTTATCGTTCCCTCGGTCGCGCGGATGATCGACGCGGACCCTTCTTCATAATCGTAGCATTCGAGGTCCACGCTGAGCATGACGCCCTTGCGCACCAGCGTGCCCGATGCGTTCCGGCGCCATGTGACGATAACGCCGGGCGGGTATTCTCTCAGGACGCCGTTTTGAAGGTAACGTTCCATCGCCGCGACGATCGCGTCGATCCTTTGCGATTCGTCCTTTTCTCCCAGATAGACTTCGGGGTAGATCATGTGCAGCGTCGAGGGCGCGTCCCCGACGATCCGTGCCGCGTCCTCCCAGTACTCGGGCTGCGAGGTGAACTGGTCGCAGGCGATGACCGCCCATTTATAAAGGTCCGTCCCCGCAGACGGCAACAGGACGCCGGGGATGCGAATCCCCAGTCTCCGCTGTACTTCTTCCAAATCATAACCCCCACTGTATCCCGGAAAAGCCCGGCAAACCTTCGAATCAAGACTGTGCCAACAATCAGTTTATATCGAATCCGGCAATACGTCAATCGCTGTGGCATTAGGGCCGGTGCGTCCCTTTTTTTCGATAATATTCGCCCCGTCCGCAGCATACGACAGATTATTAATTCCGCTTGCAGCTTGTAAAATAGCCATATCTGTGATAATATACCGAATAGTTCTTGGGGACGATTCAATTTTGACGGCGATTTTGGTGAGCGATGAGTAAGCCATTTTTTTTGATGCTGTTGCCGTACCTGGTATTCATATCGGTTGTTGCGGCATATCAGATCATAATCACATTATTTTGCAGACGAAGCAAAAAACCACGGCCAATCATTCCGCTGAAGAATCACCGGTTTATGGCTGTCGTCTGTGCACGCAATGAGGAACGGGTGATACGGGCACTGCTTTTGAGCCTCCTGAACCAGGATTACCCGCGGGAGCTCATCGATATCTACGTCATCGCAGACAACTGTACGGACAATACCGTAAACATCGCGCGTTCGCTGGGCGTGAACGTCTATGAGCGTTTCAATCCGACCCATCTGGGCAAGGGCTACGCGCTGGAATGGTTCTTTGCCCAGATACTCTCGCAAAAGCCCTACGCCTACGACGCGTTCTGCGTATTCGACGCCGACAACATCGTGGACGCCGGTTTCTTCAGGGCCATGAACCACAAACTCTGCTGCGGCGAGGAGATCGTACAGGGTTACAGGGACATGAAAAACCCCATCGACAACTGGATAAGCATCAGCTATTCTTTCCATTACTGGTCCAACAACCTGCTCTACCACCTTCCCCGGTATAACCTGGGGCTCTCTCCGCTGATCAACGGGACGGGGTTCATGGTAAGCATGAAAGTCCTCAGGGAACAGGGCGGCTGGCATACGAAGACCATGACGGAGGACATCGAATTCTCCATTATCAATATCGCCAAGGGCCGCAAGATCGGCTGGGCGACGGACGCCATCGTATACGACGAACAGCCCCTGAAGTTCAGGCAGTCCTATAAACAGCGGCTGAGGTGGTCCGTAGGGCATCTGCAGTGCTTCACCGCATATTTCCCGACGCTAATAAAGGCACTGTTCAAGCACGGGAACCTCACGATAGTGGACACCCTCCTGTATATCTCCGGCATGCCCATGCTCTTCATTTCCTTCCTTTTGCTGTTCGTTTACCTCGTCGGCATACAGATAGGCTTCACGAACGAATCGGCGGTATTCACCTTTGCGCTCTGCTTCTTCCTTTTTACCATCTGCATGCCCATCGCCCAGGTCGTCGTGACGATGCTGATCGAAAAACGGCTGACGCTCGCAAGGTGTTTCAGAGGCCTGTTGTCCTACCCTGTGTTCCTGCTTTCATGGGTCTTCATCAACGTGATGTCGGTCTTCAAGCTCAACGACATCACATGGGAGAGGGTGGAACACACGCGAAACATCGAACCGACCCGNNGCAGGGATACGGCTTGACACGCCCGCGTCCATATAATAAAATCAAACGGCATGGAACACCCGCCGACATGCCGTTTGCCGGGTTACCGCCTTGTGGCACGCCAGTGCCGAAGGCTTTTTTCATTATTATTCAGGGGATATGTCATGGACTTTAGAAAGATCGAGAAAAAATGGCAAAAACGCTGGGAGGATACCCGGCTTTATGCCTTCGACCCTTCGCGAAGGGATGAAAAGTTTTACGTGCTGGAGATGTTCTCCTACCCGTCGGGAGCGAAGCTGCACGTAGGGCACTGGTACAACTACGGGCTCTCGGACAGCTATGCGCGCTTCAAGCGGATGCAGGGCTACAACGTGNNCGCCATCAAGACCGGCATCCATCCGCAGGACTCCACGCTAACAAACATCGATACGATGAAGCGCCAGCTGAGGGAAATGGGCGCCACGTTCGACTGGGATTACGAGGTCGTCACCTGTATGCCCGAATACTACAAGTGGACGCAATGGCTCTTTTTACGGCTCTTTGAGCGCGGTCTCGCATACCGCAAACAGGCGCCGGTCAACTACTGCCCCGGCTGCAACACCGTGCTCGCCAACG
>DCTV01000012.1 GCA_002329665.1 Christensenella sp. UBA1431 | reverse complement strand
GACGCCCGCGCCGCCGAAGAGCCCGACCTTGCCGCCTTTGGCGTAGGGCGCGAGCAGGTCGATGACCTTGATCCCCGTCTCGTAGATCTGCCGGACGGGGACCTGCTGCTCCAGCGTGGGGGGCAGGCTGTGGATCGACATCGTTTTTTCCGCGCGGATCGGCCCGCCGTCGTCGATGGGGTGCCCCATCACGTCCATTACGCGGCCGAGCGTCTCCCTGCCCACCGGCACCCTGATAGGCGCGCCCGTATCCCGCACCATCGTCCCGCAGCTCAGGCCTTCGGTCGCGTGCAGCGCGATGCAGCGCACGACGTTGCCGCCCATATGCCGGAACACTTCCAGCCAGAGTTCGTTTTCCGTCTCAACCCTCAGCGCGTTGTATATGGGGGGTATGCGCCCTTCGTCGAACCGGACGTCTATCACGGGGCCCAGCACGGTCACGACCGTTCCGATATTTGGCGCCGTTCCAGGCGTTTTGCATGCTCCGTCAGGCATATCGTCTGATTCACTCCTGTCATTTGGCATCCTTGAGCACGTCCGCGGCCGATACGATCTCGATGATTTCGCTCGTTATCCTCTCCTGCCTCGCCCGATTGAATTCCAGCCGGAGCCGCTGCGTCATCTTCTGCGCGTTGCGCGTCGCCGTCTCCATCGCAAGCATGCGCGCGCTGTGCTCGCTGGCCGAGGACTGCACAAGCGTCGAATAGATCATGCCGATGACGTAATGCGTGACCATCGTGTTGAAAACGGTCTCGGGCGAAGGCATGTAGAGCATCCCTCCGGCCTGGTAGTCCGGCGGGGCCTCGACGTCGTCGAAGTCCGAAATCTCCACCGGCAGGAGCTTGTATACCTGCGGGTGGTGGCGCGTCGGCGAATGAAATTTCGTGAAGACCACGCGGACTTCGTCCATGATCCCGTCGTTGTACAACCCGATGATGTCGCCGGCGATGCGGCGGGCGTTGTAGAGCGAGGGGTTCTGCGCCGTGTGCAAGAAGTCGATGTCGGTCTGGTACCCCTTCGCCTGGAAGAACGTGCGCGCCATCTGCCCCACGGTGAGGATGTATTTCTCCTTCTTGTCCCGCATGTCCTCCACCGCAAGGTTTAGCACGTTGTTGTTGTACGACCCGCACATCCCCTTGTCTCCCGCGATCACGACGTACGCGACGCGGTCGCGCCCTGCGTGCTGCAGGAAGGGGTGCCTGATGTCCTTCGAGTGGATGAGAATATTTTTGAGCGCGGAGCGTACCCGGCGCTCGTACAGATGGTTCTTCTGATACAAAAGCTGCGCCTTTCGCATCTTCGCGATCGAGATCAGGTGCATCGCGCGCGTGAGCTGCTCGGTCTCCTTGATCGTCCGGATGTGATGCTTTATCTCGCTGATGCTCTGCATGCGCTACTCCTTTTGCACGTGGAACGTCTGCTTGTAAGCGACGATGGCCTGTTCCAGCGTGGACTGCAGTGCTTCGTCGAAATCGCCCGTCTGCTCGATGACGCGCGTCACCTCAGGATACCGCGTGTCCACGAAATCCACGAGCCCCCTGTTGAAGGCCGTCACCCTGGAAACGGGGATGCCTATCAGGTGCCTGCGGGTCGCCGCGTACAGGACGACCACCTGGTGGGCCAGGGGCATGGTATGGTACTGTTCCTGCTTGAGCGTCTGCGTGAGACGCTCGCCCTGGGCGAGCAGTTCCTGTGTGGCCGCGTCCAGGTCCGACCCGAAACGGGAAAACACCGCAAGCTCGCGGTACTGCGCCAGGTCCAGCCTGAGCTTGCCCGCGACCTTGCGCATCGCCTTGCTTTGCGCGCTGCCGCCGACGCGGGAGACCGAAAGCCCCACGTTGACAGCCGGGCGGACACCTGAATGGAACAGTTCGCTTTCGAGGTATATCTGCCCGTCCGTTATGGAGATGACGTTGGTGGGGATGTAGGCCGAGATGTCGCCCTCCATCGTCTCGATGATGGGCAGGGCCGTCATCGAACCGCCCCCGTGCCGGTCGTCGAGCTTGGCGGCGCGTTCGAGCAGGCGGGAATGCAGGTAGAACACGTCGCCAGGGTAGGCTTCGCGCCCGGGCGGACGCCGAAGCAGAAGCGACATCGCCCGGTACGCGACCGCGTGTTTGGAGAGGTCGTCGTAGACGATGAGCACGTCCTTCCCGCCGCGCATGAACTCTTCGGCGATCGCGCAGCCCGCGTAGGGCGCGATGTACTGCATGGGCGCCGAGTCGCTGGCCGTGGCGCTCACGACGACGGAATACTCCATCGCCCCCTTCTCCTGCAGTTTCGCTATGATCTGCGAGACCGTGGACGCCTTCTGCCCGATCGCGACGTAGACGCAAAGCACCCCCGTGCCTTTCTGGTTGATGATCGTGTCGATCGCGATGGCCGTCTTGCCGGTTTGCCGGTCGCCGATAATCAGCTCGCGCTGGCCGCGGCCGATCGGGACCATGGAGTCGATGGCCATCAGCCCCGTCTGCAGCGGCGTGTTGACCGGCCGGCGCATCATGATGGTCGGCGCGGGCGATTCGATGGGCCGCGAGCCATTATTGTGGACCTTGCCCTTGCCGTCGAGCGCCTGGCCTATAGGGTTGACGACCCGCCCCAAAAGCCCTTCTCCGACCGGCACGGTCACCACCTGTTCGGTACTGCGCACCTTCATGCCCTCCGACACCGAGTCGGCGTCGGCAAGGACGACGGCGCCCACGGTATCCGAACCCACGAGGTTGAGCGCGATGCCGAAAGCGCCGCTCTCGAACTCGAGCAACTCGTCGTATTTACAGCATTTGAGCCCCTTCACTTCCACGATGCCGTCCCCCGACATCGCGACTTCCCCCTGCTGATATACGTCGGCCGTGGGCTCGAACGCGTTGATCCGGCCCTTGAGCGTCGAAAAGAACTGGGCCGGTTTTTCTCCCTTAATCGCGTTAAACTCGTTGTCGTTCATCTTCTATCACCTTCAGCCGTAATCAGCCGTATATGTCAAAAGTCCGTGATGTATTCCCTCATCGTACTGAGTCTTGAAAGCAGGCTCCCGTCGTACACCCGTCCGTTGATCCTCGCAACGAACCCGCCGATGATCGATTCGTCGATACTGGTTTTAAAGCGCACCTTCCCGCCGAGCATCTTTTCAAATTCTTCCTCTATAAACTTCATCGCGTCTTCGTCGAGCGGCATGGATGTCACCAGTTCGCCTTCGATCATCTGCCTAACCCACCTTCTTGAAGAAATCCTCGATGATCGCCCGGTTGTCCTCCGCACTGATCTCGCGTTTGACGATCTTGGATGCTATGTCCACCGCCATCTCCGCTATTTCGTCGCGAAGGACGTCTTTTGCGTGCGCGCGCGTATACTGCGCTTCGCGTTCCGCGCGCGCAACGATCTCGGCGGCCTCGGCCTTGGCGCTCTCTACGATCTCCTTTGCGTGATCGCGCGCAAGGTCGTTGCTCTGCTTCACGATGCGCGCGGACTCTTCGCGGGCGTTTTCTATCAGCTCGTTGTAATGCCGCAACCGGCTTTCGACTTCCTCCTGCCCCCGGCGGATCTCTTCGCGCGCCGCTTCCGCGCGTTCGTCCCGCTGCCTGAGAAACTTCTTAACTGGTTTGTACAGCAGCCAGCGCAGGAAGAAAAACAATATGATCACGTTGACGATGTGCAACAACAGATCGAGCGGTCTTAAAAATATCTCCATACCGTCACCCCTTTACACGGGAACCATTCTTGTAGGATGTCATGCCTTCGTGAAAATCAGGATCAGCGCGATAACGAAGCCGTAGATCGCCGTCGATTCTATGATCGCAAGGGCAAGCAGCAGTGTGGAACTGATCTTTCCCGAAGCCTCCGGCTGCCTGCCGATGGCTTCGACCGCCTTCCCGGCCGCAATGCCCATACCCAGCGCGGCGCCCAGGCCCGTGAGGACCGCGATACCTGCGGCAATCGCGATCAATCCGCTTGCATCCATGTATGTTCCTCCTTTTAAAAGTATCAATATCTTTTTACCGTTCCACGCTTTCCCGGATGAAAACCATGGTCAGCGTCAGGAAAATATACGATTGTATCAGCATGTGGAACAGGTCGAAGTATATCGCAAAAAACGCCGGGATAATGGGCGCGCACACTGCGTAGAGCAGTTCCATCACGATGAGGCCGCCGAGCATGTTGCCAAAGAGCCGGCATGCGAGCGAAAGCGGCTTGGCCAGGTCGGTGATGATCGTGACCGGCGCCATGAACGGCTTGGGGTGGCCGAAGCCCTTGATCGTGCCCCAGAACCCCTTGTAGCGGACCGCATACGCCAGTATGAGGAAAAAGGATATCAGCGCCAGGCCGGCCGTCATGGACAGGTCGGCCATCGGCGCCCTGACGCCGAAGAGCTGGAACAGGCCCATCAGGATGATGTACATCGCCACGGTGAGCACGTAGGGCACGAGCCCTTCGGCCCCTTTATTCAGGTTCGCGTGCGTGTACCTGCTCACGCCGTCGACCATCGTTTCGATCAGCATCTGGAACCGGCCGGGCACGTCCCTGAACTTCGGGATCACGAAGATGCGAAGCGCGGCGGCGCCCAGTATCAGAAACACCATCGCGGCCCAGGCGACCAGCATCGATTCTCCGACCTCGATATTGAGGACGGGGATAGAGACAGTCCCCGGAGCTATGACCCTTTCCAGCGATTCCATACCCTCACCCGCCTACGCTTTTTTGATCCGAATATGCTTCCATACCGACAACCCGAACGTCGTCGCCATCATGGCCCCGGCCGCCCACAGCAATTGCTCCAAAGAAATAAGGGCCACTCCCGCGAGGACAGCAGCCCATATTACCAACTTCCCGTACAACAGAAGTCTTGCGGCCTTGTGTCCGTTACTCCGATTATTAGTTATCCGGCCGACGAGTTTGTGCAATAATCCGTACTGCAAAATCGCTGTCGCGACGCCTATGAACAATCCCATAAACCACACGACCCAAACGGCGTCTTTGCCGCTTAGTTTTTCCCTATTTTCTTACTTTACACGGGCATAAACGCAAATGCAAACGTGTTATACATAAAATAATCCCTTTAACGTTCTTAATATGCCATAATTGGCAATCTGGGCATGCCATCTAATCAAAGCTTGCATTCTGCTCAGTACATCTCGAATATATAGGGAACCGATGCAGGAAAAGCTTCTTCAAATTGCAGCAATCGGGAATACTCCCCGTAACGCAGCCTCCGGCACCGCGCCATCGACAAAGGCGGAACCAGCCCGCAGACGATCTGCGCCATCGCGTCGATACTGAGGGTAAAGCAGGCCGGGGAAGCGGTGCTTTCCACGCTGGCGCGCCCTTCGTCCACCCGGACCAGGAACCGGCCGTCGTTCCAGGGCGCGTGCGGGTCCCGTATCTCCAAGACCCACGCCCCCTTCACGCTTTGGGGAAAACACAGCGCCTCGAGCAAGGCTTTCAGATCGACGATGCGCATCATGTCGAACGGTTCGATGAAGAAACGCGCCCGGCCGTCCTTTAATCGATCGCGCAGCGTATCGGACACCGGCGTGGCGAACTCTATCGTTTCCATCTGTGAAAAACGGCGCGCGAGGTGCCAGATCAGCGCGTACAGGTCCAGAGAGTGCACATAAACGGTCTCGGGGCAGACCACCTTCTTATCCTGCAGGGCGTAGAGCGCGTACGCGCGTATCTCGCCGTTCCGCCGCACCGCAAGTCCCCCGCCGTTTTCGAGCGCGTGTTCCATGAGCCTGAGTTCGAAACTGCGCCCGTCGCGTACGACCCAACCATCCAGATCACTGACGAAAGCGTCGTAACAGCCTTTCAGGGCATCAAGGTCCGCCTGTGCTTCGATTTCGGTCACATGCACGGGCCAGCCTGCCGCTTCCCGCATAACCCTGCTCCCGAGGATGTCGGACGGGGACAGTCGCGCGAGCAGCCGCTCGGAGCATACTTCGTACCCGAATCTGCGGTAGAAATCGTACTGGAACGGGTAGAGGTGGGACAGGGTCACGCCCGCTTCCCGCATCCGCGCAAAGGACGCCTTCAACAGCGCCGCCATATGGCCCCTGTTGCGCGCTTCAGGAAGCGTGGCGGCCCCGACGATGAACCAGGAGGCCAGTTCGCGGCCCCTCAGGCGCACGCGATAGGGGATCATCTGAAGGTTGGAGAGGATCTCGCCGTTTTCACGGAACGCCAACGTCTGCGCCGGGGTATAGCGATGCGTGAAAAACCAGTCGCCGAAGGCCTTCGTATCGTCGAAGCAGGCCTCCCAGATTTCCCGGATGCGCTTTGCGTCCTTTTCGGTCGTTTCGTATTCCCTCATTCGCGGGTCTCCCCCCTCAGCTTCAGGTCGTATTTATTGACCATCCTCACCGGGCGGTAGGAGCGCTTGGCCTTGCGCAGGCCTTCGATCCCGAGGTCCTCCTCGCGGTTGACGAAGCGCGTATGGGCAAACTCCGTCTCGATGAACTTCTGGTTTATCACCGCGAAGATGCCGTCGTAGGCGGTGTTCCCCTTCTCGATATGGATCAGCGCGGTATCGGCGGTGAGCTGTTCGCCCAGCGTAAAGGCCTGCACCGCCCCGTCTATCTCTATGACGCCGCCTTTGAGGCCAAGTTCCTCGAAATGGAACAGCGCCTCGGTGACCGAGCGCCATTCGTCCTCGACGTCCGGCCCCACGATGCCCTTTTTCTCCACCCAGTCCGTAAAGACCTTTATGCACCCCTCCACATGCTCCTTTGTTAGCGGGGCGTACGTATGGTCGTAGAGCGAGAGGAAGCGGTTGATGTGGTTGCGCTTCCCGTGGTACTTCTTCCCCCTGAGTTCGATGAGGTCGCGGGTGTTGTAGACATAGTCGAAACGCCCTTCGTCGTAAGTGAAATCGAACATGTCAGGACAGTCGCGTTCGATCTTCGCCTTCTGCTCCTCGGTAGCGGACTTGACGCGCAGCGGCTCGTCCAAAGACGCGCTGTATTCCCTGAGCCGCATCAGCGGCCCCCTTAATGACCGCTCTTTGCTTAGCGGCAGCGGGACAAAGAAAAAACAAGGGAACCTCCTGTGGCAAAGCTTTACGTAGAGCACGTCGTCCTCGATGCAGTACTCGATGTTGTGGCTGTAGCGCCAGATGAACATGTTCGCGAAAGACAGGTCCGACAGTTCGAGCTGCCACGCTTCCGCAAAAGTCCTTATCTGTTCCCGGGCAGCCAGCGATATACTCGTGAAATCCAAATCCATTCCTCCAGCAGCGGGCGCATGAACCTATAGGCATGTCCTCCCGTTACTGTGCATTATAGCATGGATTTTTCCGCCGGGTCATGCATTATTCTCGCCGGTCCCGGCCGGATGCCTCACGGATCACCTTACTAATAACCCGGAACGGGCGGCTCCGTTCAGCCGGGCCTACAGGCCGAAGAGGGCCAGCAGGCGGCCCCAGAAATCCTTGGGACCGTCGCTTTCCTTTTGGGCCGGCTCCTCCGCGTCCTGTGCCACCGCGATGCCGTCGGTCACCATCACGAACTGTACGGACTCCACGTTCGTGTTGAGGGGCGAGACGAAGGAGACCATGTCGAAATCCGTTTGGGTATACGTTTCGAGCATCTCTTCGATCCGGGCCTGCATCTCGGCGTCCATGTTTTGTGTGCGGCTCCTGAGTTCGCCGGTCCCGTCCTTGAGCCTGAGCGTCCCCTCCAGCAGCGTCTTAAGCCCCGCGCTTAGGTCCGCGCCGCCTTTTGCGAGTTCGTTAAACCCCTTGCAGAGTTCCTTCAGCCCGCCGTGTATCGAGGCGGCGCCGCGGGCGTAGTCCGTCAGCCCCGAATGGAACTCCCCGTAGTTGCCGGCCAGCGCGTCGATGCCTTCCTTGAGTCGCGTGATGCCCGCGGCCATATCGCCGAGTCTCGAGGGCAGCTCCTGTACCCCGGCGTCGAACTGCGCATACTGCGCGTCGAGGNNCGCCCCGGCCGCAAGGCCGGGGTTTTCCCCCGTCCCGTCGCCCGCGATCCCCGTTTTCAGGCCCGATACCAGTTCGTCGTTGGCCGTGAGCAACCCGGCGGCCTGCGTGAGCAGCGCGACCTCGGCGGGGTCGGCGTGCCCATCGGCCATCAGCACCGCAATCCGATCGTTCAGCGCCGCGACGGTCGCTTCGTTGGCCTCATGAAGGCCGGAAAAGGCGCCGCCCGTAAGCGCGCTCACGCCACCGTCCGCCCGGGAAAAGCCGGCCCCGAGCGCGTCGAGTCCCCCGCTGAGTTCGCCTATCCCCCGCGTGATCTGCGCGGACCCCTCGGCCAGACGACTAAGGTCCGACGTCGTGACGGAAAAGCCGTTTAGCTGCGTCCGTATCTCGTTAAGGGCGTCTTTTATCTGCTTCGACCCGTCCAGAAGGCCGCCGTTTCCCCCGACCAGCTCGGACAAACCGCCCTCGACGTCGCCCAGGCCGGTCTGCATAGACCGCNNAGTCCGTCGCAAAGCTGCCCCGCCCCTTCCGCGAGCCCGGCCGCCCCCTCGTTCAGTTCCCCTGCGCCCCCGTGAAGGTCGCGTATTCCGTTTCGAAGCTGCGCGACCCCGCCGGTGAGCTGCCCCGTGTCCGGCAGGGACATGTCCACCGTGAGGGGGATGCCGGCAATCTGTATGCCTTCCATTTCAAAGGCCTCGACGTCGGCCGTGATGCTGTAGTCCGCGTCCGTGTCCGGCATTTTTATGAAGGAGACGACCTTGTGCTTGCCGGAGTTCGCGATGGTCGCGCCCCCGGCCAAGATACCGGCGCAGCGCTGCGTATCCAGCGCGACCGACACCTGCAGCGCGTAATGCCCGGCGAACGTTTTTTCGGCCTTGGGGTTGTCCCGTATGGCGAGGCGTATCTGAAGGCGCCCCTTCGCCCCCGCGAGGCTGGCGGCCTCCACGGGCTTCCCGTTTAGCAGGTACGTGACCGATATCAGCCACGGCAACCGGGCCGAGTCTAGGTCGCCCTGGTAATAGAACCTCCCCGCCGGCGCGTTTGCGCGCACCCTCCCGTCCTCAAAGTCCAGAGGGTCCGTCGTCGAGAGGTTGGCCACGGTCGTATAATCGCCGTAGTCCACGATGGTCCCCGGCTTTGACAAGTCGAAGGCGTTTACGACGTAGGCGCGGCCGAAGCTCCCGTCGGCTTCCAGGCTGACGTACACGACCTCCTCCTTGGGGGTGTTCTCGCTTTGCTCCGCCAGCGTATTCGAAGGCAGCAGCCCCGCCGCGAGGCAGGCCAGTATGGCGGCGGCAATCCTTTTTGCCCGGTGTTTCATGGTTTCAACAACTCCTTGGGTTTTCTGAAAGTCTTCAGCGTCGTCTTCCATATGACCCCGTCGAAGACGGTGAGCAGCGACGGGAGGAACAGCAGCACCATGGCCGCCGAGATCGCCGCGCCGCGCCCGAGTATGAGGCCGAGCTGGCTGATGATGCCGTTGCTGGAGACGAAGCCCAGCGTGAGGCCGGCGATGGTGAGTATGCCCGCGGGCGTGAGGATCGAGGCGGCGGTGCCGGACACGGTCTTCTGCGCGGCTTCCCGCCTGCCGTAAAGCTCGCGGTTTCGCAAATAATTCTGCGCGAACAGGATGCCGTAGTCCACGGTCGCGCCCAGCTGCACCGCGCTGATGATCTGGTAGCCGATGTAGTTGAGGCTGTCGCCGGTGAAATAGGGCAGCCCGAGGTTGAGCCAGATCGCGCCCTCGATGGTCAGCAGCAGGATCAGCGGTATGGAAATCGACCGGAAGGTGAGCATCAGCACGACGCCGATCGCGATCACGGCCGCGGCCGAAACGACCTGGTTGTCGCCCGTTATGGTCTGTTTCAGGTCGTAGTTGACGACGCTCTCCCCGGTGAGGTAGTACCCGTCCCCGTAGTATTCGCGGGCGGTATCGCGCACCGCCTCCACCGCCGCAAACGCCCTGTCCCCCTCGTCCGGCGTGCCCACGTAGAGCACCAGCCGGCTGTACCCGCCAGAGCGGAACTGCTCGGCCTGCTCCTCGGGGAGGAAGCCCGACGGTATCTGCACGCCGACCGTGTTCGCGTAGGAAACGACCGACCTCACGCCCTCCCGCTCAGTGAGCGCGTCGCCGAGGGCCGCTTCCTTTGCCTCGTCCCCCTCGGGCACGAGCAGCACCATCTGCACCGACTCGCCGAACGCCGCGTCTATCTCCTGCGCGTCCTTTTTGATTTGCGAGTTCTCGCTTTGCATGCCCGAGGACCCGTAGATGAAACGGTTGCTCTTCTGCGCGAGGAAAGCAGGGACAAGCAGCAGCGCCACCACGACGCCCAGCGGCACGCAGACGCGTACGACGAAACGGCCGAACCGTTCGAAGGACGGCAGCAGCGGCCGGTGGCGGGTCCTGTCCATCAGGCGCGCGGTGCTCATAGCGAGCACGGGCAGGAAAACGACCACGCTGATGAAGCTGATTAAAACGCCCTTTGCCAGCACGAAGCCCATGTCCGGCCCGATCTTAAACCGCATCAGCGCCAGCACGAGGAACCCTAAAACCGTGGTCGCGGCGCTGGCGGCGATGGCCGAAAAGGACTGCGCCATGGCCTTGGACATCGCCTCGCGAAGGTCGAGCCCTCCGTTGCGGAACCGGGCAAAGGCGTGCAGCAGGAACACGGCGTAGTCCATCGATACGGCAAGCTGCAAGACGGCGCTCGTCGCGCGCGTCACGAAAGAAATCTGCCCCAGGATGATGTTCGTTCCCTCGTTGACCAGGATCGCGATGCCGATCGTGATGAGGAAGAGGACCGGCTCGAACCAGGAGCTGGTGGAAAAGACCAGTATTATGAGCACCAGCGGCACCACGAACATCATGATTTTAGGGATTTCGCCCGCCACCGTATCCTGCGCGGCGGCCAGGTTCACGGCCTGTCCCGACAGCACGCCCCTGTCCCCCACGATGCGCCTGATTTGAGAAACGGCGGTCTTTACGCCCTCTCCGGTGTCGATGCCGACCGACAAAAGCGCCCCGCCGTCCTTGTACCAGGCCTCGACTATCTCCGTATCCGCCATGGCCAGCGGGCGGTAGACATCGACGACGTCGTCGAGCCAGATCACCCGCTCCACGCCCGGCACAGCCGCGATTCGCTCCTTGTATTCGAGCGCCTCCGGGATCGTCACGTTCCTTAAATAGACGTCAGCGTTGGGTATGTCTTCGTTGAAGCTGCCTTCAAGTTCGTTTAGCGCGGCGGTGGAAGGCGCGTCTTCCGGAAGGTAGTCCGATAGCCTGTAATTGATTCCGACCAGAGGCATCAACACGAGCCCGGCCAACGCGGCCCCCAGGAACACGAAGAGTACGATCCTGCGGTGCCTGAGGATCGTGTCCGCTATGCGCTTCAAAACCCGTCCCCCCGAATTGAACATAATGTTGATTTATAATCACTTGTCAATTATAATAAGGGGCGCGGGAGGGTTCAATGCTCATTTCGACCGTACTTGTTGAGTTTTCGACATAGCGATCCGGTTTTGAACAGAAAGGATCATAAAAAATGAAAAAAGCCGATACCGACCGGCGCGTGCGCAGGACGAGGGACCTGCTCAGGCGTACGCTGACGCGTCTGCTGATGGAAAAGGATTTGAAAGACATTACCGTAAGCGAGCTCACTGCCCGCGCCGACGTCAACCGGGGAACGTTCTATCTGCATTACAAAGACATCTACGACCTGTTCGAGCAGATCGAAAAGGAGATACTCGAGGATTTTTGCGGCATCATCGCGCGGCACAGACAGCAGCAAAGAGGAGTGATCCTGATGCCCGTGCTGCTCGACGCGTTCAAGTTCATCGCGGCCAACGCGGACGTCTTCATGGCGCTGCTGCGCACCCGGGAGACCACCTTCCTCACCAAGGTCATCGAAATGAGCCGCCCGCGGGACAGGAAGGACTGGGAATTGGTTTTCGGCGCCGGGACCGAGGAGTTCTTCGAATACTATTACGCCTTCATCACCAATGGGTGCGTCGCGCTGCTTCGGCGCTGGTTTTCGCTGGGCATGCCCGAGTCCCCCGAATACATGGCGGAAATGGCCGGGAAGATGATGGCCGACGCCGGAAGGGCGCTGCGTTAGCTTTTGCGAAGAAGGCTTCCCCCTATAGCGCTGACGCGCCTATTTGGGGAAACTTGCGCGCCGGAGGCGGACGACCCGAAGCTTCGGATATGCGCCAGGAAGGCTTGAGAACGACGTCAGCGGCGCGTTGAGCCGGTCGTAGCTGTGGCAGCAGATCAGGATGTCACCAAAGGCCGGCCCCTGTCTGGTGACGTAGAGGCTGTGGCCGTAGCGGTGGGGCGCGTAGCCGGTCACGACCAGCTGGATGAGGTCCCCCCTGCGGATGAGTTCGGGGCGCACGCTGTCCCAGGTCCCCTCGGCGACCAGTTCTCCCTGAGGGCCCGAGGCCTTGGCCGCCGTAAGGTAGGAGAACAGTTCCTCCACCCTGCACCAGCGGGTCGTGCCCGAAAAGGAGGCGGAGCCGTACCAGAGGGACGTCTGTCGCACGTTTTGCTTCACGCGCTGACTGTTCAGCGCGACGGTTGGCTGGTCCGTGCCGGGCAGCCAGCCTCCGTACGCCGCCCAGATGCACTGGCTCGCGAAATTGGCGCAGTCGCTGCCCGCTGCGTCGTAGAAGAAGATTCGCCTGTCCGCGGGGACGCGGAAATAGAGCGCGTAGGCCTGCGCGTAGCGCGAGCCGTTCTCCGGATCGTATTCGTACACGGCGGGTGACGGCGACACGAAAATCCCTCCTTCGCCCTATGATATGCGGCCGGGAACAGATGGTTCGGCCCTCAGCCGCCCCTGTCTGGCGCCTGCCCTTGACTTTCCGGCGAAAGGGCGCTAGAATGATTCAGGGAAAAATCATATATCGTTCTTCAGGGACAGGTGAAATTCCTTACCGGCGGTACAGCCCGCGAGCCTTCAATGGCAGATCCGGTCAGATTCCGGAGCCGACAGTCACAGTCTGGATGGGAGAAGAAGTGTATTGAGAGCATATCGGCGCGCCCTGAAGGTACACTTCGGGGCTTTTTGTATGGGCGCAAAACAGGAGCACGGTGCATGGATGAACGCGGTTACATGAAAAGGGTGCTCGCACTCGCCAAGCGGGGCTGGGGCAAAACGAACCCCAACCCTCTGGTCGGCGCGGTCGTGGTCAGGGACGGCCGCATCGTCGCGGAAGGGTACCACGCGCGGCTCGGCGCCCCCCACGCGGAAGCGGCGGCGTTTCAAAACGCGAAGGAGGACGTTGGCGGCGGGACGCTCTATGTTAACCTCGAACCGTGTTCACACCACGGCAGGACGCCCCCCTGCGCCCAGGCCGTGATCAAAAGAGGCATCCGCAGGGTCGTCGTCGCAATGGAGGACCCAAACCCGCTGGTCGCGGGCCGCGGCATACGGATGCTCAGGGAAGCAGGGATCGACGTGACGGTGGGCCTGCTCGGGGACGAAGCTAAGCAACTCAACGAGATATTCGTCAAGCACATCACGAAGAAGCGCCCGTTCGTCATCATGAAGGCAGCGATGACGCTGTGCGGCAAGATCGCCACGGCTGCAGGGGATTCGAAGTGGATTACGGGAGAAAAGGCGCGCCGGCACGTGCACCGGATTCGTGACAGGGTCTCGGCTATCATGGTAGGGATCGGCACCGTGCTTGCCGACGACCCGTCGCTCACCACCAGGCTCGGGCCGAAAAAGGGGCGCGATCCCGTGCGCATCGTCGTGGACAGCAGGGGCAGAATACCCCTTGGGTCCAGGGCGATAGCGTCCGCTTCGGAGGCGGGCCTGATACTGGCCACCACGCCGGCGATCGACCCCGGTAGGGAGGCGCGACTTGTCGAAAAGGGCGTGAACATCGTCAGGGCGGAGGGGGCGGACGGGCGCGTGGACCTTGTCGCGCTCATGGACGCGCTGCACGCGCTCGAGATCGACAGCGTTCTTCTCGAAGGAGGCGGCGCTTTGAACGCGAGCGCCCTAAAGGCCGGCATCGTCGACAAGGCGATGGTGTTCGTCGCCCCCAAGCTCGTGGGCGGCGCCGGCGCGAAAACGCCCGTGGAAGGCCCGGGCGTTACGCGCATGGACGACGCCCTGCGGCTGCGGGACGTCGCCGTGAGAAGGTTTGGCGACGACATTCTTGTGGAAGGGTACGTAAGGGATGTTTACAGGGATCGTTGAAGAGATCGGCACCATACGGGAAATAGCGCGAAGGGGCGCGTCCGTGCGCCTGTCGGTCGCGTGCTCGAAGGTCTTGGACGGCACGAAGCCCGGGGACAGCATCTGCGTGAACGGGATTTGCTTCACGGTTTCCGGCATGGGCCAGGGCTGGTTCGCGGCCGACGTGATGCCCGAGACCGTTCGCAGGACCGGCCTTGCCGCGCTCGCCGCCAACGACAGGGTGAACCTGGAACGCGCCCTTCGCCCGTCGGACAGGCTGGGCGGGCATATCGTGTCCGGCCACATCGACGGCACGGGCACCGTAACCGGAAGGTCCAGGGAGGACGACGCCGTCTGGCTCACGATCACGGCCCCGGACGAGGTACTAAGGTACATCGTTCATAAGGGTTCCGTCGCGCTGGACGGTACGAGCCTCACGGTCGCCCGGGTCGACAGCCGGAGTTTCGCCGTATCCCTCGTTCCGACGACGACCGGGAAAACGACGCTGGGCGAACGGCGAACAGGCGACATGGTCAACATCGAGTGCGACGTGATCGGCAAATATGTCGAAAAGCTCCTAGACAGGCGTCACGATGGAGCAAAAGGCGGCGTCACGATGGAGATGCTTGAAAACAACGGTTTCGTATGACCGTGAAATCAATGTGACCGTATGACAGGGATAACGACTGCCCACCGCATCAAAAAGGAGACGTGAAAGTGAAATTCGACCCTATCGAAAAAGCGCTGGAAGAGATCCGGCAGGGAAACATGATCGTGATCGTGGACGACGAGGACCGCGAAAACGAAGGAGACCTCATGATCGCCGCCGAAAAGGCGACGCCCGAAAGCGTGAACTTCATGACCGCGTTCGGCAGGGGGATCGTCTGCGCTCCCCTGTCGGCGGAGCGCGCTGCCGCGCTGGGACTGGACCTGATGGTCGAGACATGTTCGAACACGAAGATGCCCGCTTTCACCGTCACGGTGGATCACAGGGACTCGACGTCGGGCGTCGCGGCGTCCGAGAGGGCGAAAACCCTTCGGGAGCTCGCGAACCCGGACGCAAAGAAAGACGATTTCGTGAGCCCCGGGCACATCTTCCCGCTCATCGCGAAAGACGGCGGCGTCCTCAAGCGCGCGGGGCACACGGAGGCTGCCGTGGACCTCGCCAGGCTGTCGGGGTTGTACCCCGCGGGCGTCATCTGCGAGATACTCAATAAAGACGGGACGATGGCCAGGGGACCGCAGCTTATGGAGTTCGCGCGGGAAAAGAGGATGAAGATCGTCTCCGTGGCCGACCTCATCCAGTACCGGCGCAAATACGACATGCTGGTCACGGCGGTTGCCCGCTCCCCGCTGCCCACCGATTACGGGGACTTCGAGATCGTCGCCTACGTGGACGATCTGACCGGGGAGCACCACGTAGCGCTGGTGATGGGCGAACTCGGCGACCCCGGGGAGCCGGTCCTGGTGCGCGTGCATTCGGAGTGCCTCACCGGCGACACGTTCCATTCCCTGCGCTGCGACTGCGGCGAACAGCTCCACGCGGCCATGCAGCAGATTAGCGCCGCGGGAAAGGGCGTGCTGCTGTACATGCGGCAGGAAGGCCGCGGGATCGGGCTGGTAAACAAGATCAAAGCCTACGCGCTGCAGGACCGGGGGCTCGACACCGTGGAAGCGAACGTGGAACTGGGATTCGCGCCCGACCTGCGCGAATACGGCGCCGGCGCGCAGATCCTCTACGACCTGGGCGTGCGCAAGATGCGCCTTATGACCAACAATCCGAAAAAGGTGGTGGGCCTGAGCGGCTACGGCCTCGAGGTCGTGGAGCGCGTGCCCATACAGATGCCCCCCACCGAGGCCAACGCATTTTACATGAAAACCAAAAAAGAGAAGATGGGCCACCTGCTCGGCGAGTTCGACAAGGAACTCAACACTATTACGCATCAGGACGGTGAAAAGTATGTCAATCAAAACCTATGAGGGGAACCTGCTCGCGAAGGGACTGAAATTCGGGATCGTCGTGGGCCGTTTCAACGAGTTCATCGGAAGCAAACTGCTTAACGGGGCCATCGACGGGCTCCTGCGCCACGGCGCGCAGGAAGCCGACATCGAGGTCGCGTGGGTCCCGGGCGCCTTCGAAATACCGATCGTGGCACAGAGCATGGCGCAGAGCGGCAGGTACGACGCCGTGGTCTGCCTCGGCGCCGTGATACGCGGTTCGACGTCCCACTACGACTACGTCGCCAACGAGATGTCCAAGGGGATCGCGAAGGTCGGGCTGGACGCGAAGATGCCGGTCGTGTTCGGGGTCCTGACCACCGACACGATCGAACAGGCGATCGAGAGGGCCGGGACAAAAGCGGGCAACAAGGGCTACGACGCAGCGGCCACCGCGATCGAGATGGCGAACCTGCTCAGGCAAATCTAGCGATGGACTATAGGTTCGGCGGCGTTAAGACCATATTCTTCGATTACGACGGATGCCTGCACGACAGCGTACGGCTGTATCTGCCCGCCTTTAAAAAGGCCTACGCCTACCTCGTGGAACGCGGGCTGGCCGAGCCCCGCGAATGGGAGGAAGAAGAGGTCACCCGCTGGCTCGGCCTGAACTGCCACGAAATGTGGGAGACCTTCCAGCCCGGGCTGGAGCAGTCCACCCGCGACGAGTGCATGCGCATCATAAAACAGGCGCAGAAGGACCTGATCGAGGCGGGCGGGGCGGCGCTGTATCCCGGCGCCCTGGAAACGCTCGCCTACCTCAGGGAAAAAGGCTACCGCCTCGTGTTCATCAGCAACTGCAGGAAATACTACCGCGACGGCCACGCGGCGGCGTTCGGCCTGGACCGGTATTTCGAAGAACTCGCCTGCTCGGAGGACTACGGCAACGCGCCGAAATCCGAGATGCTCAGGCACATCAAGGGCCGGTATCCCGGGGAAATGGCGATCGTGGGCGACAGGCGCCACGACATGGAAGCGGGCAGGAAAAACGGCATCCTCACGATCGGCTGCGCCTACGGCTTTGCCCGGCCGGGGGAGCTCGACAGCGCGGACCGGATCATCACAAACGTCGCGGAGCTCAGGGACATCTTCTGAATCGGGGCGGCTAAAGCCTTCGGCTTGCGCCGTTTTTTCAGGCAAACCATGGGCCGCTCTTTCGGCGCCCCTGTTTTAAGGATAAAACCAAAAAATTGCCAATGCATCCGCTGCAAACCCGGCGCATGTTTATTATTTTTTGGGCAAAATAAGAAAAACGGATGGGAAAGCATTAGCTATGGCAAAAGCCGGAATGCGAAGGCCCGGACCCGACCGCCACCGGCCGGAAAACGACGTGCGGCCCGTACCCGAGGTCCGGGGAAAGAAAAAGGATGAAGGAGAGAGCCGCCGTGGCCAAGAACCGTAACAGCAAGAAAGCCGGCAAGAAGAAGGAGAAAGCCCGTAAAGAAGAGATCAGGACGACGGCGCCGTAAGGCCGCCGCCAAACATAGTTGGGCTGCCACATCCGTGAGCGCATAAGGCAGGCAGAAACAGATACAAGCAAGGGTTAAACGAAAAAGGACGCTGAAAGGTTTTGATGGCGAATGGGAGATGATCGCAATGTTCGGCTCTCATGAAGGGAAAAGCTTCCTGCGCCGCTTTGGCGTCCCGGTAACCGAAGGCTCCGTTTACGGGTGGCCTCGGTTGATAAGGGCGGTAACCGGCGCCTGTAGGTCCTGAGGCCGCGGCCTGGTGTCAGGGCCGCGCAGGATATAAGGTTCGACAGCCTATTGCAGAATCACAACACATCGACTGACACGACGGGACGGTTACGGGTCCCATAGCCTGCAGTAACGCTCACGGATGTGACAGCCCATTTGTATTCACGCTCATCAGCCGCGAAAACCGCCATGCTCATGGCGTTTTAAGCCTTCGACAAACCCTTCGGGATTTGTCGAAGGTTTTCTGTGTGGTTAAAATGACTTTTTTCCCGCCAATCTGA
>DCTV01000014.1:4537-4734 GCA_002329665.1 Christensenella sp. UBA1431 | reverse complement strand
TTGCCGAAGAAGCGCGCCTCGCCGAAGAAGAACGCCTTGCCGAAGAAGCGCGCCTTGCCGAAGAAGAACGCCTCGCCGAGGAAGCGCGCCTCGCCGAAGAAGAACGCCTTGCCGAAGAAGCGCGCCTCGCCGAAGAAGAACGCCTTGCCGAAGAAGCGCGCCTTGCCGAAGAAGAACGCCTTGCCGAGGAAGCGCGC
>DCTV01000014.1:0-4472 GCA_002329665.1 Christensenella sp. UBA1431 | reverse complement strand
GCCGAGGAAGCGCGCCTTGCCGAGGAGGACAAAACGGCTGCGGCAAAGCTGCGGGTATTCGATAAGGCAATCGAAGCAAAAGCGAACGGCGGCATCGCGTTGGCGGCGTTATTACTGGAAAAGTATATTACAAGCCCGGCGGATGAGCAATCAGAGACCGAAGCGCTCAGGGTCTTACTCGAGTGTTATATATCGCTCGGGCGCACCGCGGACGCAAGGATACTGGCGGAGCAATTGTCTGAGCGTTTGGACGAAATAGGCGTACAAAAGATGAATATCATCTTAAAACTGTTACACTGACGCGAGGATTTCACAGTTTATGATGCATGATTATTGGGCCGGCAAA
The DNA here is from genome assembly GCA_002329665.1 of Christensenella sp. UBA1431. GTDB lineage: Bacteria > Bacillota > Clostridia > Christensenellales > UBA1431 > UBA1431. The sequence goes on along the minus strand of DCTV01000014.1, from coordinate 4,126 downwards.
AAAGGCGGATGTGTTAAGCGATACGTACGGAACGGAAACAGCGCTGAGGGTAAGGACAAGCTGTTTGCGAATTTGTTGGTCGTAACCTGTTTGACGGCAATAACACTGTTAATCTGTCTTTGTATGGCAGGCAACATATTGATAACCAAGCGGGTGTTTCCGCTGGAAACGCCGGCAAAAGATCTCGATGTCACACTGGTCCAGTATCAGGACAAGATCGGAAAAAGTGCGGCCACATATGATCTGGACCCTGCATTCGTAACGGCAACGGTTTTTGTGGAGAGTTCTTTTGAGGAATCTGCCGAGTCGTCCGCCGGGGCAATGGGCCTGATGCAGATCACGCCATTGACGGGTATGTGGATAGCAGGTAAAATTGGCATTAAAGATTATAATGTCGAAATGTTAATGGATCCCGACGTTAACATCGATATGGGTTGTTGGTATCTGTCGTATCTGATGGAAAAGTTTGGCGGCAACGAGGAAACCGTATCTGCCGCATATTACGCAGGTCCGGCCAAGGTGGAGGAATGGCTGGCAAACAAAGAATATTCAAAAGACGGGAAGAACCTTGATATTATCCCCTATCCCAAGACGAAGACCTATGTGCAAAGGGTTGCGGCCTACTACGAGATATATCGAGGTATCTATGCAGACAGGGGTATCCATACAGAAAATCGGGAGATGAAATAAGGATATGGGGGAACTCCGCGCCGTGTGAATACGAAAGGCAGCATAGCCGAAAACGAAACGTTTATGGCGGCGGCGGGATTGACTGCCAAGGCCTCAGGATAGCCGGGGCGCCGGTTGTACGGATTGAATCAGGTTGGTGGAACAAGCAAAACACTACGCTGCTTAACGGTGCAAAGGGAAGCGGCGTATGGGCAGAGAATTTATATATAATAATTGGAGGGGGAACATTTTTATGAACTCTGCAAGCACCGTCGCAAAACTGTCCATCGTGAGCATAAACGAAGGCGAACAGGTTGCCGTTGTTCAAAATCTTCTGGTGAACCGTAAATCCAAAAAAGTTGAATATCTAAGCGTTGTGCACAGCGGCTCGGATGCCTTGCCTGCGTTGCTGTCTTTCAAGGATATTATGGGCATCGGCAAGGATTATATCATAATAAAATCCGCAGACGACATCAAAGTTATCGATGACGACAGGAGCCTCGTGCCGGGTGCGAAAGACTGTCTTTTGCTCACGGGTATCCGGATGCTCTCCTCTGCAGGCAACATCGTCGGCACCATAACGGATTATGTGATAGACGAAAAGTCCGGGGAAATCGAAAAACTGCTGCTCGACGACGATCAGGAGATCGACGGCAACAAGCTCCTTACGCTGTCTGCAAAATTTGTTTTGGCTGACATCGACGGGGAGACGGACGGCGACACTATGGATACGGAAGCCGAAGTGGGATTAGACGAAGAGAGCATTGCCTATCTCGTGGGCAAGACGGTCAACACGGATATTACCAGCGAGGACGGAGAGTTTTTCATCACGAAGGGCACTGTGTTGACCGGGGAATTGATCGCGGAGGCCGCGAAACACGATGCTTTGCTGCGGCTGACAATGGGGATATGATTCCGACCGGGCCAACATAACATATTGTCGGGAGCATCCTTAAGACAATGTGCTCTGTTCGTGCGCCGTAACCAAACGCATCCGCTTGCATGGCTGGGGTCTGTAACACTCGTTTATAATCACAAAACGGCCTGGCCCTTGAAGGCCCCATGGCCTTCAATATTTCCAAAAATGATGGTCATATCTCTAATATCCCCTTAGCGCATTCCAAAGGGTTTTTCCGGATTCTTAAACCATTTCATATTCGACATTACATACCCCCAGAGCAGGGTTTATCCGAATTCCTAAGATAATCCTTTATCTGCGGGGCGCATGCTGGTATACTTTATACGTCGTCGGACAATACGGATGAAAGAGGTGGATCCCGTTATTCGGGAGGGATATATGATGGAAAAGGAAAAGGCCCTGGAGATGGCCTTATCGCACATCGAAAGACAGTTCGGAAAAGGCGCCGTGATGAAGCTGGGCGACTCGGCCAGGGTCAGCATCGACGTCATCCCGACGGGCTGTTTCGCGCTGGACCACGCGCTGGGCATAGGCGGGATACCGCGTGGCCGCGTCGTGGAGATATTCGGGCCGGAGTCCTCGGGCAAGACGACGCTGGCGCTGCACGTGATCGCCGAGGCGCAGAAGAAGGGCGGCACCGCGGCCTTTATAGACGCCGAGCACGCGCTCGATCCCGTATACGCCGCAAACCTCGGCGTGGACACGGACAACCTCTACGTCGCGCAGCCGGACACGGGAGAACAGGCGCTCGACATCACGGAGGCGCTGGTGCGAAGCGGCGCGATCGACATTATCGCGATCGACTCGGTGGCGGCCCTCGTGCCCAAGGCCGAGATTGACGGGGAGATGGGGGAACCGCACGTCGCCCTGCAGGCCCGCCTTATGTCGCAGGCCCTCAGGAAGCTGGCCGGCGTGGTGAGCAAGTCCAACACGTCGACGGTCTTCATCAACCAGCTGCGCGAGAAGGTCGGCAACCCGTACGGCAACCCCGAGGTCACGACAGGGGGGAAGGCGCTCAAGTTCTACGCCTCGGTGCGCCTGGACGTGAGGCGCGGGGAAGCCATCAAGTCCGGCTCGGAGATCATTGGCAACCGCACGCGCGTCAGGGTCGTCAAGAACAAGCTCGCGCCGCCGTTCAAGACCGCCGAATTCGATATCCTCTACGGCGAGGGCATCTCCAGGGAAGGCTCGATCCTCGATCTGGCCATCGCGCGCAACATCATTACGCGTTCCGGGTCGTGGTATTCCTACGGCGACATGCGCATCGCCCAGGGCAGAGACAACGTGCGCGTGTATCTCAAAGAGAACCCCGAGTTCTATCAGGAAGTCGAGACAAAGCTTCGGGAGGACCTCGTGCAGGGCGGCGCCAAGGGCCAGCAAAAGGAAAAAGGCCTGGAAGGCCGGGACGGCCAGGCGGCGGAGCCGCAGCTTGACATTTAATACCCTGCACTATAAAATGAAATCGGGCTGCAATGCCCTTGAACCAACGAAAATGTACAAGGTTTTTCGTACTGCGAATACGAGTATACCGAAAAATTGAATTGGATTGGGGAGGTGTTTACACACCGATGGACAGTCTATTGACTATTCTCATCGGGCTAGTGAGTTTATGCATCGGCGTCCTTTTAGGGTATCTGTTCAACAGGAAAATCACGGAGGCCAAGATCGGCAAAGCGGAAGAGACGGTCGAACGCCTGATGTCGGAGGCCAAACAAAAAGCCGACGCGCTGCATAAGGAAACCTTACTGGAAGCGAAGGAAGAAGTCCATAGACTGCGAAATGAATTTGAGCGAGAAAGCCGCGAAAGGCGGAACGAGCTCCAGCGAACGGAAAGAAGACTGCAACAGCGGGAAGAGAACCTCGAAAAGAAACTGACGGCGATCGAAGCCAGAGAGGAATCGATTTCCAGGAAGCAAAAAGACATCGACAAATTGGAAGCGGATATTCAGTCGATTTACCAGCAGCAGCTCCAGGACCTGGAGAAGATCTCCAGGCTCACAAGAGAAGAAGCGCGTGAAATCATCTTATCAAATGTTGAAAACGATACGCGCCGCGACGCGGCCGTTCTGGTGAAGGAAATCGAAGCGAAAGCGCGGGAAGAGGCGGAGAAAAAGGCGAGATACATAACCTCGATCGCCATTCAGAAATGTGCGGCGGACCACGTTGCCGAAACGACGGTCTCCGTAGTGCCGCTGCCCAACGATGAGATGAAAGGACGCATCATTGGGCGCGAAGGACGCAACATCAGGACGCTGGAAACGGCGACGGGCATCGACCTCATCATCGACGACACGCCGGAAGCCATCACCCTTTCCAGCTTTGACCAGACCCGCCGCGAGGTGGCCCGCATGGCCTTGGAGCGCCTGATCGCCGACGGTCGCATCCATCCGGCCCGCATCGAGGAGACGGTGGAGAAGTGCCGCCGGGAACTGGAGATCCAGATGAAGCGGGAGGGCGACAAGGCCGTCATGGATCTGGGCATCCACAGCCTGCATCCCGACCTGGTCAAACTCATCGGCCGCCTGAAATACCGCACCA
>DCTV01000055.1:21767-22392 GCA_002329665.1 Christensenella sp. UBA1431 | reverse complement strand
CAAATCCTACCTGAGGAGCCACGTAGGAGCGGACTGCGCTCCGCTCACAATCCCCCAACCGCTTTGCGGTTGGGGGATTTTTCGCAACGCTCCGTTCCTCCCTCTTCCATGCAAAGCCAAGGCTTTGCATGGTTTGCTTGGGCGGGGCTCCGAAGAGGTAGTTCGGGCGGGGTATGTCCGGATCTATTGGCGATAACCGCGCTCGGAGCTAGATAGGCTCGTTCAGTTACAAGAGTATATGCCGTATACAATAACATCTTCAATGATTTATTATATGTATTCGGGATTAATGATGTTGGTTCTTAGCCCGCACCTCCTATAAAGTGAAAAAGGGGCCCCGCAAAGCGCAGCTTTGCGGGGAAAGGAGGAGCAACGGAGCGGGACGAAGACCCTGAATTGAGAAACAATTCAGGGATTACGAGAGGAGCGGAGTTTGCTCCGACGTGGTGCCGAAGGTGGGACTCGAAGTCGGAGCCCGACTGGCGCGTACAGGATAAAAGACGGTCGATTCATACTGAGGTATTTTCTGCGACAGGCCTCTATCTGTATTCGGGCTTTTTGTTGTGGGTTCTTCGCCCGTACCCTCGACAAAGGGGGACCCCCGGGCTTTGCTCGGGGGTCCCCC
>DCTV01000055.1:334-21755 GCA_002329665.1 Christensenella sp. UBA1431 | reverse complement strand
ACTGGATTTTGAGTCCAGCGCGTCTGCCAATTCCACCACTTCGGCGCGGACTAAACCATTTTACCACTTGAAAACAGAGAATGCAACGGGTCCGGGTGCGGGAACAGGTTCCAGCAGGAACTAAGTCAACGCTTTGCCGGCTGAGAGAACACCCAGCTTTGCTGGACGCGGAAACCGACGAAGAACAGGACGAGGTCCACGCCGATCTTGACGATCCGCGAGTCGATGAAAAGGGCTGCGGTAAGGGCGAACACGCCCGCGTAAGAAGCGAGCATGCGCAGCAGCGTCAACACGATGTAGCGCACGAGGACGGAGTGGTCGCTGCGCATGTCACGGAAAACGACCCTTTTGTTTAACGCGAAGTTGAGGAGCGACGAAAACACGCGCGCGACGACGGTGGAGTAAAGTATGGGGTCGGCGGCGGATTCGAAGACCGTAACGATGAGCAGCGCATAGAGCCCGATGTCGACCAGGTAGGACACGAGGGAAGAAGACGCAAACAGGACCAGCAGGAGGTAGACGCGAAGGAAGGACAAAAAGGATACGCGCGTTTGTGCCCGGCAAGAGGGTTCGAGCGCGATTTCCGTCACCGGGATGCCGTCGCGCGCTGCCGCGAGAAGGACGCCGGGCTCGCACGCCTCGTTTTCCCGGCGGGTTTGATGAAGCCAGCCGAGTGTGGGCGCGGGGTAGCCCCGGAGGCCGGCGAACGGGTCAGCGACCCTTATGCCGGCCAGCAGGCCAAAAGAAAAGCGCACGATGCGCCCCGCGGCCGTTGCCGTTCCTTTCGCGCCGCCGGGGCGCCCCAGTAGGATGCCGTCTGAGCCGGCTTCGATGGCCCGAACGGCTAAAACGATGTCCGCGGCGCGAAAACCCCGGCCGCTTTCTACGGTCACGATGCCCGAGGCGTCGGGGAAGTGTTCGCGGATATAGGCAAAGCCCTGTTTCAGCGCCCGGCCGCGGCTCATATCTTCGCCGGCATGCAGGACGTGGCACCCGTTTATCGCACGCAGGGCTTCGAAAACGTGCGGTGCCGCGTTTTCGCCCCCGGCGTTTGCGATAATGACACGCGTTACGCCTTCCGCCGCCAATCCCTTGGCGAGCCTTGCCAAATCCATGCCGGGGTTATAAGCTGGTATCAGTACGGCGGCTTTCAACGCTGCATCACCCCGCTTTCTGACCGCGCGTTGCATGCGTGATTTCGCGCCTGACAACGACGCTACGGCATCATTATAGTATGGCGACGGGGTTGTGCGCAACCGGGCCGGGGACGGCTGTTCGCCCGGCGATAGCAGAGGTGGGAACATGGAAAACGGCGCGACGCTGTCTCGGTTTGCCGAGGAAATGCTCGTCTTTTTGTTCAGCGCCATCGGCGTTTCCGATACGGGCTTCGTCAGCAGGGAAATCCTGTGCGGTCATTTCAATGACCGGGACGAAGAAGCCGTTCGCGCCGCGATAGCGGAACTGGAAAAGGCCGGTCTCATTAGACGCGCGAAAAGCGGCATCGCGTTGAATGGACAGGCTTACATCTATTTGAGGGATGAAGGCGTGTCCCGGGACGGCGGATCGCCCCAAAGAGGGTTCAGGCGCCATCTGATACCCGTCATCGTCGAATTATTCCTGGTGCTTGCCGCATTGCTGGTATTCGCATTGCTGGAGCCATAAACCGGCGCGGCGGACCGGTGGATCAAAGGGCTATCTTTATTAAAGAACAGGGGGCATGGCATATGAAGGACATATCGCGCAGGGTGAGAGCCGAGTTGGGGGACATCACGGAATACTCCGTGGACGCCATCGTGAACGCGGCGAACCGGACGCTGTTGGGAGGCGGAGGCGTTGACGGCGCGATACACAGGGCAGCGGGGCCCGGGCTGCGGCAGGAACGCGCAGGGCTGGGCGGCTGCGCGACCGGAGAAGCGAAGGTGACCGGAGGCCACGGCCTGAAGGCCCGTTACGTAATCCACACGGTCGGACCGGTCTGGGCCGGCGGGACGAAGGGCGAGCCTGAACTACTCGCGTCCTGTTACAGGGAATGCATGCGCATCGCGAAAGACCACGGCCTGAAGTCCGTCGCCTTCCCGTCCGTCAGCACCGGCGTATACGGGTACCCGGTGGAGCTGGCCGCGCCGGTGGCCGTAAATACCGTACTGGACGCGCTCGCAAAGGACGGCGCGCCCGACAGCGTCGTGTTCGTCTGTTTCGATCCGGGGACGCTCGCGGCCTACCGGCGCCTTCTCGATGAATACGATGCGATGGAATAATGGCCGGTGAAAGGCAAAAAGGGGACGGTGACACCGAATATATGGACCGTTTGTGAATATATGCAAATCAGTGTTGCGCGCGCATAAAAAACCCGATGAATATTAACGAAGCGAAAACTTACGAAATGGGCTGTGCGTTGCATTTTTTCAGTGGATGCACCGTCCTTTTATACCAAATAATCGCAGAATTTGCAATAATATGTAGCAAAATGTTAAAATAAACGTTATAATTGGTGTGTATCGGTAATCGGAGGATTCGGGTCGGAACGAGCAAAGAGAGAGAGCCCGGCTAAAACAATATGATTTGAAAGGGCGTTATGCATGGTAGAGGCAAAATATGATCCTATGACGGATGAATTAACGGCGCGCCTCAAAGGGGACATCGATATTTATGCAGCACCCGAGCTTAAAGAGAAGCTGGCGCTCATGATCGAAGAGCACAAGTCGGACATCGTCATAGACTGCAGTGACTTGAATTATATCGACAGCACGGGCCTGGGCGCGCTCGTCGCGCTGCTCAAAAAGGCAAAGGATTACGACAAGGGGATCAGGATAATAAACACCAAGCCGTATATCCGCAAGCTGTTTACGATAACCGGGCTGGAAAAGATCTTCTCCATGGAGGGAGAGGCGAAATGAGCAGAGACGGCGTAAGGTTGTGTATCCCGGCCCAGCCCGAGTATCTTCTCGTCGTGCGATTGACGGCCGCCGGCCTCGCCAACCGGATGGGATTCAACGTCGAAGAGATCGAGGATGTGAAAGCGGCGGTCGCCGAGGCGTGCATCATGCTGATGAACCAGCCGTGGAACCTCGACGACATCACGCTCGATTTCAGGCTGACCACGGATGTGTTTCACGCCGCCGTTCGGGGGAAGGGAAACGCCGACAACAAGGCCGAAAGCCAGCAGAACGAAAACGAGCTGAGCCGTTATCTGCTACAGGCGCTCATGGACGATGCCGCCGTCAGGAGCGAGGGTGGGTTCATCAACAGCATAACCATGCGAAAAAGGGCATCCCAATGAAGGCGGAGGTTAACATGGCTGAGGAACGTCCGAAAACGCATAATATCGACCCGGAAGAGACGGCGCTTTTCGAACGTTATCTGAAGCACGGCGATATGCGCGCGCGGGACGAACTCTTTGCGCGGTTCGTGCACATCGCCCAGATCGTCGCGCGAAAATTTTCCGGCAGGGGCGTGGAGTACGCCGACCTGTTCCAGGTCGCTTCCCTGGCCATGCTCAAAGCGTTCGACCGCTTCGACGTGCACCGGGGCGTCAAGTTCCCCGTCTTCGGCATGCCGGCTATCGTGGGCGAGGTGAAAAACTATTTCAGGGACAGGACGCGGCTCATCCGCGTTTCCCGCAGGGACGTTGAACTCATCAAGGCGATGGAGGACGCGAAACTGGAACTCACGCAGACGCTGGGCCGCATTCCGCGCCCCAGGGACATCGCGGAGTTTCTGGGCGTCCCTGTAGAAACCGTCCTCGAGTTGATGGAAACGCAGCGCGCGTATTCCGTTTCCTCGCTCGACTCCAAAACGGGCGTCGACGAATCCGCGGACCTGCTCGAGATCCTCGGCGGTGAAGAACTCGGCTTCGAGCGCGTTGAGATGCGTATGTTGCTAAAAAAAATGATGCGGTCATTGAGCGAGACGGAGCGCTTCATCATCAACGAACGTTATTTCCGAGAGAAGAGCCAGAGACAGGTGGCCAAGGAACTCGGGGTTTCCCAGATGTACATATCCCGTACCGAACGCAAGATACTCGTGCGCTTCAAGAACGCGTTCTCTTCCGTTGATAGCGCGCAGGGGATAGGCTGAAAAAGCCGGTTTCTCTCAGCCGGCTGGCGGGTACTATAATTAATGAGGTCCGGGCAAAGCGCCCGGCCCGATAAAAAATCCGCCAGCGAGGTGCAATATGAACGGAAACGGTTGTGCGATGCGCTTTGAGATAGAAGGGACGGACGCGCTGAAGTACTGTGTGCGACGGGTGGTCGGGCACATGGACGGGGCCGGAGAGGAAGAAGCGTTCAGGGTCAGGCTGGTCCTGAGCGAACTACTGCGGATTGCGCTGGATCCCCGGTTTGGCAGGGAACGCATCCGCATTCTGGTATGGTGTCACCTGGACAACGTGCGGATTGAGATCTGTGACGCGGCAGTCTACGCGGGGCAGTTCATCCGGTTTTGGGACCGGACGCCGGTTTGCGGAAGCGCTTTTGAGGAAAACGGTTCCCGGCTGACGCTTGTGCGGGCGATGGCGGACGAACTCGTGTTCGACGTCAAGGACGGGCGGCTGACAGCGGTCGTCGCCACCGCATAAGGTCGAAGCGGGAGAGAAGCGCGCAGACCGTGATGTATGTGCGCTTTTTTTGTTGGACAGCGGGATTTCGTGCGCCGCAACAGGATTTCATGCGCCCAAACAGGAACTCTATATACCCATACGCAAAACACGAAGGTTGGTTTTCATCACATGGCGAAAAAAAGAGTCGTGAGGCTCCGGTTTTATGTCCTGATCGCGCTCACCGTAATGCTGGCCGCGGGTGCGGTGTGGTATTTTTTGGTGCCCGCCGGGAATGCTACGGTCGAACAGGGCACGATGGTCTACGAAAAACAGGTGCGGACCGTTATCGTCCGCGACGAGAAGACCGTCACGAAGGAGAACTACGGGAAGATTTCCTTCGTAGCGGCCGAGGGCGAAAAGGTGAGCGCGGGCACCAAGGTCGCCGAAGTATACGCCTGGGGATACAACGACAAGGTGCTTCAGGACCTCATCTCCGTACAGAGCGAGATCAAGGCGTACCAGGAGAACGACATACTCAAGCAGGTGTTCCAAAAGGACCTGCAAAACGTCAAGGACCAGATCGATGAGCTGGCGACGACGCTCTGCGGCGGGGACGCGGGCAACCTCGACCTCATCGAGATCGAAAGCGATCTCAAGGCGCTGATGCGGCAGCAGAAAAACATGCTAAAAAACGTGTCCACGCCCGACGATATGCTTCAAAGGCTCTACGACAGGGAAGCGGAACTCAAGGGCCGCCTCGATGCCTGGATCAGCGACGTCGTCACCGAGGAGGCCGGCACGATCAGCTTCTATTTCGACGGGTTCGAGCAGCTCATGACTCCTGCCCAGATCGACAAGCTCAAGCGAAGCGACATCGACAACATCATCGACAACGCGGCCGTGCAGAAGATCGACGTTTCGGAGGGGACCAAGCCCCTGTACCGCCTGGTCAACAGCAACAAATGGTACTGCCTGATCGCGGGCGACAAGGACGACAACCTGAAAACGGGCATGGTGTACGATATCGCGTTCGAAGGTTTTTTCGACCAGCCCTACACGGGGCGCCTGCTATCGCAGCGGGAGCTGGACTCGGGGGTGCTGTACGTGCTCGAGATCGACGACGACATCGGGCCGCTGTTGAGCGTGCGCAAGGCGAACGCCAAGCTGGGAAAAACCTACGAGGGAATGAAGGTACCGGAGAACGCGATTTCGTCCCGTGACGGCAGGGAGGGCGTGACGGCCGTCTTGGACGGGAACGACGCTTTCGTCCCCGTGACCGTGGTTTACAGGGCCGGCGGCTACGCGATTGTAGAACCGGCCGACAACATAGGGACGCTTGCGCCCGGCCTCCAGGTGCGCCTGCACCGGTAAATAGGGGGATGACATTGGCAGACGATATCCGAAGGAACATAGATACGGTGCGTGAAAGGATCGCCAAAGCGTGCGCCGGGGCGGGCCGGGATCCTGGCGAAGTCGAGATTTTGGCGGTGACCAAGCAGGTGGAGCCGCCGCGGATCCAACAGGCCTGGGAACTGGGCATCCGGCTCTTCGGGGAGAACAGGGTCCAGGAACTCGTCAGGAAGATGGAGGCCGTCCGTTTCCCGGTAAAATGGCACATGATTGGACAACTTCAGAAAAATAAGGTAAAGTATGTAATTAATACCGTTTCGTTGATTCAATCGCTCGACCGGCCTTCCCTCGCTAAGGAGCTGGACCGCCAGGCGAAGAAGCTCGGGCGGACCGTGGACGTGCTGGTGCAGGTCAATATCGGGAAAGAGCCGCAAAAGGGCGGCGTGGCTCCCGAAGAAGCGCTTTCGTTCATCGAAACGGTCGACAGGGATTACGATAGCCTGAGGATCGAAGGGCTGATGGCGATCGCGCCCGACGTCGGGGGAGAAAGGTCGCGGCCCTACTTCGCGGCGATGCGGCGGCTTTTCGAGGAGGCGGGCGGGCTGCGCGCTCAGCGCGTGCGGATGCGCTGCCTTTCGATGGGGATGTCCGCGGATTACGATGCGGCCGTGGCGGAGGGCGCGACGATGGTCCGCCTGGGAAGCGCCATATTCGGGGAAAGAAAACAATCCCGGTAATATATCAATATAATAAACAAGGAGGTACAAGCATGGCGAAAATATTCAACAAGATCCTCGACTACATAGGTCTTGAGGAAACCCCGCTAGATGAAGAAGCACAGGACCAGCAGATCGAGGATGTCGTGGAGGAGCCCGTGCAGGAGATGCAGGAACCCCCGGCGCCGGTGCGCTCGAGGAAGGGAAAAATCGTGAACATGCCGTCTTCCAATAACATGAAGATGATCGTTTTCCAGCCGATGAGCTATGAAGACACCCAGAGCGTCATCGACAATCTCAAGAACAGGAAGCCGGTTGTCGTCAACCTCGAGGCCCTCGATCTGGACGTCGCCCAGCGCGTACTGGATTTCATGAGCGGCGCGGTCTATGCCGTCAACGGAACGATCCAGAAAGTCTCCCGCTGCATCTTCGTGCTTGCTCCCAACAACGTGGATGTCGTGGGGAACATCGCGTCCGAAGCCAGCAGCAACAGCTTCATCGATCTGGAAACGGGGCAGGACCGCTGAAACGACGGCAAAGCCGCAGCGCCTGGGCTCGCGGCGCCCCGCGTATAAGATTTGAGGAGAGATTTCATGACGCTTCAAGAAATCCGTGAAAAGAAATTCCCCCGCGCCTTCAAGGGCTATTCGGATACCGAGGTCGACCTGTTCATGGCTCAGGTCGGGGCCGCCTTTGAGAAGCTCGAGGAACAGATCAAACTAAGCAGGGAGCAGGCGGACGCGCTCAGGACGAGGTTGGCCGAATACGAGGGCATGGACAGGGAGATGCGCGGAGCGCTCCTGGCGGCGCAGAAAGCCGCGCGGGACATCGTGGAGGAAGCGCGGAACAAGGAAAAAGCGCTTCTGGAAGAAGCGAAGGCTTCTCTAATGACGATCGAGGAAGACATCGAAAAACAGCGCGGGCAGTCCGAGTTTCTGAAGCAACAGGCGCTTCAGGAGATCGACGAGCTGAAGGCGAAGGCGCGCGAAGAGTACGAATCGCAGAAGAAACAGGCGAACGAAGAGATCGAAACACAGACCAGGGCGCTGCGGGACCAACACGCCCGCGAGAAGGAGGCGCTCGAGAGGGAGATCGGGGAACTGGTGTCTGCGCGGGCGGCGATTCGCAGCGAGATCGAAACGCTGCTTAAAGAAAACATCGCGGTTTTGAGCGCGCGCCTGCAATCCCTCCCCGGATCGGAACAAAGCGTAGAGGCCACGGCCGAAGAGCCCCAGGAGGCTGAGGAGCGGGAGGCGGAGGCGCCCGAGGAAAAGGCGCAGGAAGCAGAGGCGCCCGAGGAAAAGGCGCGGGAACCGGAGCCCGGGCCCCAGGCGGAAACCCGGCCCAAAGCCCCCGCGGAATCAAAAAAGGAGCCCGGTGTGGGCTTTGCCCCCTATTCGCCCAACGACATACCCGGCGCAAACGCCCCGGACGAGTTGCCAAAACTCGACTTCCAGGGCTGAAGCCCTATCAACGTTTTCATATAACCGGCAGAACCAGCGGCGGCGGGAAGAGAGCCGCCTGGTTCAGTGTACGAAATAATGGCGCTTACGGCGCCATTCGGTCTTCCCGGCGGACTTATAAACCCCGGGCGGCTGCCTGCGTGTCCTTCCAAGGGGTTGAGATGCCGCCCGTTTTCCTATATCATGGAAGCGGACATCCGCGTTTGGGCGTTGCCGGCGTAGGGAATGGAAAAGCGGTTTTGGGCAAAGAGTAAGACCAAATACTCCTTTGACGGAATACGGAGGAACGGTCTTGCGAACGAGCCTGAAACAACTCCTCAGGATTGACCGCCGGTTAAAACGCCTCGAGCGCGCGCTGATACGCATGCGGCTTGAAGAGATCGTGCCCACGCTGAGCAACCCGAAGCGCATGATCTGGACGAACCTGTTGGGCGGCATTGCGCGCGGCCTGGGGATAGCCGTCGGGTTTACGATACTGGGAGCGATCCTCATGCTTTTGCTGAGGGAAATAGCCGCGAACAACATCCCCGTCATCGGCGACTTCATCGCGCAGATCATCCGCATCGTCGAGACGAAGCTGCATTGAACCGGCGATATGGAGGACCGTCATGCTTGAGACCGTCATCATCATACTGGGCGTCGCGCTTGACAGGCTGGCGAAATGGCTGGCCGTTTCGATGGTGAAACCGCTCCCGGGCGGCGACTACGCGCTCTGGCCCGGCGTCTTCCACATAACGTATGTGGAAAACACCGGCGCTTCGTTCGGCATCCTCAAAAATGGCGGGCCCGTCTTCATCGCCATCGGCGTCGTGGTAAGCGCCGTGATACTCTACCTCCTGCTGCGCAGACGCGCCAGGTTCCCGCTTTGGGTGCGCTGTTCCATGGCCGCGGTTGTCGCAGGGACAGTGGGGAACATGATCGACAGGTTCGCACACGGACACGTCATCGACTTTTTCTATTTCAAGCTCATCGATTTCGCCGTTTTCAACGTGGCCGACGCGCTGATGGTCATCGGGATGATCCTGATCGCCGTATACCTCGTCTTCTTCTACAAACAACCGAAACGTGCGGGGGAAAAGGTATGACCGGTCCCGTGCCCGGCCTGCACCGGCTGCGGTGCGAAAAGCCCTGCGGGCGGTTGGACGTGTATGTCGCCGGCGCGCTGGGGGTCACGCGCTCGCGCGCGCAGGGATTGATCAGGAACGGGCGCGTGCGGCTTAACGGCGCGCAGGCCAAACCGTCCGCGGGGGTGGCGCCGGGCGACGCCGTCGAAGTAAGCGTCCCCGAACCCGAGCAGCTCGGCGTTTCGCCGGAGCCCCTCGCCCTCGACATCGTATACCAGGACGCGGACGTCGCCGTCGTAAACAAGCCCAAGGGGATGGTGGTGCACCCGGCGGCGGGAAACCGCACGGGCACGCTTGTCAACGCGCTCCTATACCACATCGAAGACCTTTCTGGCATCAACTCCGTGCTGCGCCCCGGGATCGTGCACCGGCTGGACAAGGACACGAGCGGGCTTTTGCTGGTCGCGAAGAACGATGAGGCCCACCTGAGCCTCGCCAAGCAGATCAAGGACCGTACCGCGTCGCGGGTCTATTATGCGCTCGCGCTGGGAAACATAAAAGAGGACGAGGGCGCGATCGACGCGCCGATCGCGCGGCATCCGACAGAACGCAAGCGCATGGCTGTCGTTACCGGCGGCAGGCCCGCTGTCACCCGATACCGCGTGCTCGAGCGTTTTTCGGAAGCGACGCTTATCGAACTCTCGCTGGTGACCGGGCGCACGCACCAGATCCGCGTCCACCTCGCGCACATCGGCCACGGCGTGCTGGGGGATCCGGTGTACGGGCCCAGGCGCGCGCGTTACCCGATCAGGGGCCAGGCGCTGCACGCGGGGAAGATCGCCTTCGACCACCCGCGTACGGGAGCGCGGATGGAGTTCAACGCGCCTCTGCCCGAGGATTTTGTGAAGCTCATCGACTGGCTGCGCGCGCGGAGAGTGTAAGCCGGCTTCCGGGGCCCCCTCGCGGCTTGCCGCATAGGGCGGGCACACCGGCGCGAGGAATCCCCGGAGTGAGAAGCGCAGAGGGGTATGAGCGAAGCGGAGTTTGCTCCGACGAAAGGTTGACACCGAAATAACCGTATGTTAACATTTTGAGAGTATAATAACCTTCAATCGGTCCCCAGAGGCTGGTAGGGTTTAAAGAGGTACACATGATTCGTATCACTCGTGTATGCTGGTCTTGCCGCGTGGGGCAGGACTTTTTTCATGGAGGAGCTGGCCGTGTTCCATAAAAAGGAGATAATGGACGCTCAGGGCATCGAGCGCGCGCTGGTGCGCATAGCGCACGAGATACTCGAACGCAACAAAGGCACGAAGGACCTGGTTCTCATCGGGATCCAGCGCCGGGGGGTGCCCCTGGCGAAGCGCATCGCGGCGCACATCGCTATCGCCGAGGGCCACGAGGTCCCGGTGGGCGTGCTCGACATCACATTCTACCGAGACGACCTGTCCCTTCTAAACGACCATCCCGTCGTGAAAGGGACCGATGTGCCGTTCGTCATCCAGGGCAGCAGGGTCGTGCTGGTGGACGACGTGCTCTACACCGGGCGCACGGTTCGCGCAGCGATCGAAGCGCTGATGGACATGGGACGCGCGCAGTGCATACAGCTCGCCGTCATGATAGACCGCGGGCACCGCGAGCTGCCTTTTGCGGCGGACTTCGTCGGCAAGACCGTCCCGACGTCGCGGAGCGAGACGGTGCACGTGCGCCTCACCGAAGTGGACGGAGTGGACCAGGTCGTGATCGTCGAGAACCCGAACGGGAAAAAGGGACGTCGAATCGTTCCGGCGGAGGGCTGAACGTGGCACTTGAAAGAAAAGACCTGCTCGGTCTGAGAGACGTGAGCGCCAGGGAGATCGAAGAGATCCTCGACGCCGCGAAGACCCTCAGGGGCATCCTCGAACAGAATACCAAGAAGACGCCGCACCTTCAGGGCACGTCCATCGTCACGCTGTTTTACGAAAACAGCACGCGCACGCGGATGTCGTTCGAGCTCGCGTCCAAGTACATGAGCGCGGCGTCGGCCAACATCTCCTCCGCGGTTTCGAGCGTCGCCAAGGGCGAGACGCTCATCGACACGGGCAGGACGCTGGACAGGATGGGCACCGACCTGATCGTCATCCGGCATCCGATGTCGGGCGCGCCGCACCTGCTCGCCAAACACGTGCGCGCCTCGGTCATCAACGCCGGGGACGGGATGAACGAGCACCCGACGCAGGCGCTGCTGGACATGTTCACGATGCGTGAACACAAGGGCGGGCTCAGGGGCCTCACCGTCGCGATCGTCGGGGACGTGGCCCACAGCCGGGTGGCGCGCAGCAACATCTGGGGGCTCAGGACGATGGGCGCCGAAGTGCGCGTCTGCGGGCCTTCGACGCTGATTCCGGACGAAATGGAGAAGCTGGGCGTTCATGTTACGGCGTCGGTCGAGGAAGCGGTGGAGGGCGTGGACGTCGTGATGGGCCTGAGGCTCCAACTCGAACGGCAGCAGGCCGGCCTGTTGCCGTCCCTCTACGAATACGCGAACTTCTTCGCCATCGACGAGCGCGTGCTCAGGCTTGCGAAAAAGGACGCGCTCATCATGCACCCGGGGCCGCTGAATCGCGGGGTGGAGATCACGTCCGCCGCGGCGGACGAGGAGCGGTCGGTGATCAACGAGCAGGTGACGGGCGGCGTGGCCGTGCGCATGGCGCTTCTATACCTCTTGACCAGGAGGAAATATGAACGGGCTGCTGATTAAGAACGCATTGATCGTCAATCCAAAGGGGAAATATAAGGGCGCAGGCGACATACTCGTGCGCGGCGGCGTTATCGCGAGGATTGCGCCGTCGATAGAGAGTAACGGGGAAACGGTTATAGACGCTTCCGGGCTGACGGCCCTTCCGGGGCTGGTGGACATGCACTGCCACCTGAGGGAGCCGGGGTTCGAGTACAAGGAGACCATCGCAACCGGCACGCGCGCGGCGGCCCGCGGCGGGTTCACGACCGTCGCATGCATGCCCAACACCGATCCGCCGGCCGACACGCCCTCGGTGATCACGTTCATCCGGAAGAAAGCGGCGGAGGAGGGCGCGGTGCGCGTGCTTCCCGTAGGCTGCATCACGAGGGAGCAGAAGGGGAAGGAACTCGCCGAGATGGGCGCGCTAAGGGCGGCGGGGGCCGTCGCCCTTTCGGATGACGGCATGCCGGTGGCCGACAGCCATGTCATGCACATGGCGCTCAGATACGCCAGGAGCTTCGGCATACTGCTCATCAGCCACTGCGAGGACCCGGGGCTAGTCAACGGCGGCGTGATGAACGAGGGCTACTGGTCGACCCTTCTCGGCCTCAAACCTATCACGCGGGCGGCGGAGGAGGTCATGGTAGCGCGCGAGACGCTCCTTGCACAGGCGCTGGACACCCGCGTGCACATCGCGCACGTCTCCACCGAGGGCGCGTGCGCCGTCATAAGGAGCGCCAAGGCGCGGGGCGTTAAGGTCACGGCCGAGACCTGCCCGCATTATTTCTCGGCGACCGACGCGTTCGTCGACGGGTTCGACACCAACGCGAAGGTGAACCCGCCGCTGCGCACGGACGCCGACGTCGCGGCGGTCAAGGCCGCGCTCAAAGACGGCACGCTCGACTGCATCGCGACGGACCACGCGCCGCACCACATCGACCAGAAGGCGGTGGAGTTCGACGTCGCCGCGAACGGCATCTCCGGCTTCGAGACGGCGTTCTCCCTCGCGTACACCAACCTGGTCAAAACAGGCGTGTTGACGCTGGACCAACTCGTGACGCGCATGGCCTGCAACCCGGCCGCCGTGCTGGGGATCGACGGCGGCGTCCTGATGGAGGGCGGCAGAGCGGACATCGTCCTCGTAAACGAGAACGAGAACTACGCGATAGACGCCTCCGGCTTCGTATCCAAGGGGAAGAACTCGCCGTTTGACGGGACGGAAGTGACCGGGCGCGTGGTCCACACGATCGCCGGCGGCAGGCTGGCGGTGGAGGCGGGAAGGGTTGTCATTTAGGAGGTAGCTTTGGGCGTTATGATGGACAGGCTGCTCGACGCCGTCGTCGCGGCGCAGAACCCGTCGGTGCTGGGGCTGGACACGCGCATCGAGTATTTCCCCGAAAGGTTCGCCGAGGCGTACGACCTCACGACCCTGGACGGGGCCGCGGAAGCGATCGCGGATTTCAACCAGATCCTCATCGACGCCGTCTGCGACATCGTCCCGGCCGTGAAGGTGCAGGCCGCGTACTACGAGATGTACGGCGTGGCGGGGATGGAGGCGTTCTTCGACACGCTCGACTACGCGAAGCGCAAGGGCATGGCCGTGATCGCCGACGTGAAGCGCAACGACATCGGGTCGACCGCGACCGCGTACTCCGCGGCGTACCTCGGGCGCACGGCCCTCTCGGGCGCAGAGGCGCAGGCGTTCCCCGCGGATTTCGTCACGGTGAACCCGTACCTCGGGACGGACGGGATCGAGCCGTTCGTCAGGGACTGCGCGACGTACAAGAAAGGCGTCTTCGTACTGGTGAAGACCTCGAACCCCTCCGGCCGGGAGATTCAGGACCTCGACACAGGCGGCTGCACGCTCTACGAGCGTGTCGGCGACCTCGTAGCCGGCTGGGGCGCTGGCCTGATCGGCAGCAGGGGGTACAGCAGCGTGGGCGCCGTCGTGGGCGCGACCTGCCCCGAAGAGGGCGCGGCGCTTCGGAAGCGCCTGCCGACCGTGTGCTTTTTGCTGCCGGGATACGGCGCGCAGGGCGCGACGGCCGAGGGCCTCGCGGGGTGCTTCGACGAAGAGGGCCTGGGCGCCGTCGTCAACGCTTCGCGTTCGCTCCAGTGCGCCTGGAAACGCATGCCCGGCGAAAACGACTTCGCGAAGGCCACGCGGCATGTTGCGATCGCGATGAAGCGCGATATCTGCACCGCGCTCAACGAAGCGGGCAGGGGCAGATGGAAATAGGAGGGTACGGATGGGCCTGATGCGCGTTGTCCGGAACAGGCCGCTTTCAGACGGCGTGTTCGAACTGGAACTGTCGGCTCCGCCGGAGGTGCTCGGGGCGGCGCCGGGGACTTTTTTGCACGTCGCCGTGGGCGGCGGCGTTTTTTTGCGCCGTCCTTTTTCGATCCACCGCACGGACCCTCAGGACGGGACGGCCGCCGTGGCGTACGCCGTGCGCGGCGAAGGGACGCGGGTTCTAAGCCAAACAAAACCGGATACCGTCCTCGACGTCCTGGGTCCGCTGGGCAGCGGATACAGCCTCCCCGAAGGCGCGCGGCGCGTCCTGCTCGTCGGCGGGGGCATGGGCGCCGCGCCGCTCCTGCATGCGGCGCAGTTTTTGAAGGGCCGGGCAGACTGCGACGCCGTGCTGGGGTTTGCCTCCGCTTCGTACGCCTTCGCCCTTGACCGGTTCGAGGCGTGCTGCCGGAGCCTTCGCGCCGTGACCGACGACGGCTCGCTCGGGGTAAAGTGCAGCGCCTGCGACGCGGCCGCGCGCCTTATCGAAACAGAGCGCCCCGACGCGGTCTGGGCCTGCGGGCCGGAGGGGATGTACCGCGCGATGCAGGGACTCGGCTGCTTCCGAAACCTTGTATGCCAGGTATCGCTCGAGGAGCGCATGGGCTGCGGGGTGGGGGCCTGTCTGACCTGCAGCTGCAGGGTCCGCGCGGGGGAAGGCTGGGAATACAGGCGCGTTTGCGCGGACGGTCCGGTGTTCCCGCTCGGGGAGGTGGTCTTTGGTGGATAGGCCGTCGCTCGCTGTCGAGGTCTGCGGGGTGCCGATGAAGAATCCGTGCATCGCTGCGTCGGGCACGTTCGGCTTCGGCGAGGAGTATCAAAGGTATTTCCCGCTCCATAAGCTCGGCGCCATCTGCGTAAAAGGGCTTACGCTCGAGCCGCGACAGGGCAACCCGCCGCCCAGGATCGCGGAGACGCCGTCGGGGATGCTCAACAGCGTCGGGCTGCAGAACCCGGGCGTGCGGGCGTTCCTTCGCGACCACCTGCCCAGGCTGGCGGATTCGGGCACGGCGGTTATCGCCAACATCGCGGGGAACACGGCCGAAGAATACTGTAAAATCGCCGCGATGCTCTCGAAGAGCCGGGTCGACATGCTCGAACTCAACATCTCCTGCCCCAACGTGAAGGAGGGCGGCGTGGCGTTCGGCACGCGCCCGGAATCCGTGCTCGAAATCACGCGGCGGGTGAAGACGGAGTCGGGCGGCAAGCCGCTGGCCGTGAAGCTTTCGCCCAACACGTCCGACATCGGGGAGACGGCGCTGGCGGCCCGGGAAGGCGGCGCGGACGCCATATCGCTCATCAACACCATCACCGGCATGGCGGTCGACGTAAAAAACATGCGCCCGGTCCTCGCAAACGTCACAGGCGGGCTGTCGGGCCCAGCGATACGGCCCGTCGCGCTGCGCATGGTCTACGAGGCGGCCCGGGCCGTTACTATCCCGGTCATCGGCATGGGCGGGATCATGAGCGGCGAGGACGCGGCCGCGTTCCTGCTCTGCGGCGCGCGGGCGTTCATGGTAGGAACGGCGACCGTCGTTTCGCCGACGGCCTGCGTGCACATCGTCGCGGAACTGGAACGCTATCTAAAAGAACAGGGCATCGGCGACGTGAACGCGCTGGTCGGCGCGCTGAAAGCATGAAGACGCTATTTGGAGGAAGATATGACGGAAAACGAGATTCTTGCGGTTTTCGAAAAGACGGGCGTGGTTCAGAAAGGGCATTTCCTGCTCACGTCGGGCAGGCACAGCGCTACGTACATGCAGTGCGCGCGCCTCTTCGAGTACCCGGAATACAGCGAGATGCTCTGCGCCGAGCTGGCAAAGAGGTTCGGGGGCGAAGCGGTCGACCTGGTGATCGGCCCCGCGCTGGGCGGCATCATCATGGCCTACGAGGTGTCGCGGGCGCTCAAAACGCGCAACGTGTTCGCGGAGCGGTTAGACGGCGTGATGACGCTGCGCCGGGGGTTCGATGTGCGCGAAGGCCAGCGCGTGCTGGTCGTCGAGGACGTGGTGACCACCGGCGGGTCGGTGAGGGAAGTGCTGCGCCTCCTCGAGGATAGGGGCGCGCGCGCCGCGGGCGTGGGCGTGATGGTGGACAGGACGGCCGGGGCAGTCGAGTTCGGGTGCAGGCTCGAAAGCCTCGTCTCGATGGAGATCGTTTCGTATCCGCCGGATGAATGCCCGGTGTGCAGGGCCGGCGCGCCGCTTATCAAACCCGGGAGCCGCGCCTTTATTCGATAGGCGTCACGCCTTTCAGGGCCTTCGGGTCGGGCCTGACGATAAAAGTTTTCTGGTGCGTGTAGATGACCATGCCGGGCGCGGCCTTGCCCGGCTTTTTCACGTATTTTTTCAGCGTATGGTCGACGGGGACGGCGGCCGCGTTTTTGGCCGCGCTGTGCAGCGCGGCGAGGGTCGCCGCCTCGAGGAGCGTACTCTCGGGCACATCGAGCCCGCCGGTGCGGATCACGACGTGCGAACCGGGGATGTCCTTCGCGTGCAGCCAGACGTCGCCCGGCCGCGCCCAACGGAGCGTGAGCTCGTCGTTCTGCGCGTTGTTCCTGCCGGCGCGCATCTCGAACCCGTCGGACGATGTGAACCTGAGCGGTTTTGACTTTGCCGCCGCCTTCTTTTTCTTCCCGGACGCCGGCGCCCGGAGGATCCCCGCGTTCTCGAGTTCCGAGCGAATCTCTTCGAGTTCTTCGGTTTCGGTGCATTCGCCGATCTGGAAGAGCAGCCCTTCGTAATACGCGATCTCGTCCTTTGCGGCGGCGGCCTGCTTTATTGCGTTGTCCAGCGCGGACTTGTGCTTCGCGTAGAGCCTGAAATACCGTTGCGCGTTTCGGGCGGGGGAGAGCCGCTCGTCCAGTTCGATGTCCACCTTCTCCTGCTCCGGGGAGTGATAGTCGGTGACCCTTGCGATACGCTCGCCCTTTTTAATCGTGTGCAGGTTGGCCGTGAGCAGTTCGCCGTAGCGCCGGTAGCGTTCCCCCTTATTCGGCTGTGCGAGGAGTTCTTCGTGCAGCGCGAGGCGGCTGCGGCTGCGTTCGAGCCGTACGTTCACCGCAGAAACCAGCGCCTGGGCCTTCTGCCCGATGCGCGCTTTGCGCTCTCGGCCAAGGTAATAGAGTTCCAGCGCCCGGCTCATGCACGGCTGCGTGGAGAGCAGCTCGTCCGGCAGCCCCGCGGGGCGGTAGGGGGCGAATCCGGCGGGCACGCCGCCTGCGTCCGATATCAGCGTGGGGGAGAAGTCGCAGGAGCGCACCTTTTGGAAGAAACCCGCCAGGGCGGCGGCGAGGGCGCGGATCTGGTCGGAGGAAAGGGACGTAACAGCGGCGGGGGAAGGCAGCGCGGGCTGAACGATGTCCGCCGCTGTTTGCCGCGAGACCCCCGTCAGCCGCGACGACAGGTACCTGTCCAGCGCGCCGCCGGCGCGCGAAGCGAGCAGCAGGGTGAAGTCGCGCGCGTCCATGGATAGCGGGTCGAGCTTGTCCTGCGCAGGCGGGGGCGCGTACGCCAGGCCGGGCAGGACCTGCCTGACGCGGCTCATGCCCGGCGGCACGCGCTTGACGCTATCGACGATCCTCCCGTCGCTCCCGACGAGTATGACGTTGGAATGCCGGCCCATGATCTCGGTAACGAGCGTATGGGAAACGGGCCGCCCGAGTTCGTCCGTCCCCTCGAACCGGATGCGGGCGATACGCTCGAGGCCGTCCTGCTCCACGCCCGCCAAGCGCGCGCCAATGAGGCGTTTGCGAAGCAGCATGCAAAGATTGGGCGCCTGTAAAGGGTTCTTCCATTCGGCCTGCGTGAGGTGCAGCCGGCAGTTGTTCGCGCTGGCCGAGAGCAGCAGGCGGTGGCTGATCCCGCCGTTTCGGATGTGCAGGACCAACAGGTCCGGTTCGGGCTGGTGAATCCTGTCCACGCGGCCGCCCGAAAGCGCATCCCTGAGCTCACATAAAACAGCCCGCATGGCGATGCCGTCCATGATCAAGAGCGATTGCCCCCTTTCCCGTTTTCCTGTCCATTATAATGCCGGCCGAAACACTTGTCCATTGGCGTACATGTGATAGAATAGGCATATAGCGTTCATACTCTCCCAAAGCCAAGCATACGCATGAGTATAAAACAGGCTTTGGGGGGTACATCTGATGAAAGGGAGCGCTTTTCGGGCGGCGGGCGCGGTCCTGCTGCTCATATGCCTGGTTTCGGGGTGCGGCCCTTCCGGCGGCGACGCGGACGAAACGACGCCGAAGGCCCTGCACCCGGCTGATCGGCGGGCGGAGGTTACGCTTTATTACCGTGGCGCGAACGGGTATATCGTGCCGGCGGCGCGAAGGATACGTTCGATGGGCGACATAGTGTCGGAGGTGCTCTACGCACAGCTCGCCAACGCCGAGAACTGCTGCGTCGTAGACCCGCTGGGACTGACCCCCGTACTGCCGCGTAGACTCACGTTTAGCGCCGAAGTCCAGAACAACGTCGCCAAAGTCGACATCGTCAGCGGCACGTTGAAGCCCAAAAACGCGCGCGAAGAAAGCGAGATGGTCAACTGCATCGTCAATTCGCTCTGCTCCGTCGAGGGGGTAAACGGGGTGTCCCTGTCGGTGGACGGGCGGCCGGTCACCACGCTCGCCAAGGGCACCAACGTCGCGGGCGTGTTGCTACCGAGACCGGTGAACGAGATATTTGCGGGCGGGAAAACGAAGGCCGGCGTGACCTGCACCCTGTACTACGTCAGCGGGAAAAGCGGGCTGCTCGCGCCTGTGACGATGCATTTTACCGGTCTCCCCACACTGAAGCAGGCCGTGAACGCGATGATAACGCCGAAGGCCGAATACGGCCTGACGTCGATGTTCCCGGCCGGTTGCAGGCTTATCGACGCGCGCGTGGAGGAGGGCGTAGTGAGGCTGGATTTTTCCAGGGAGTTCGACTGCCTGGCGGAACACCCCGGACTCGAGAGCCGCGTGCTGTTGGCGCTCAGCTGCGTGTGCCACGAACTGGCGCATACCAACGCGATGCTGGTCACCGTCGAGGGCGCCGATTACCGTCCCGTGATGAATTTCTGGCCGGACGCGGAAACGGTTGCGGCGTTCAACACGTTGGGAGAGGAATATGATCCGTATTGACAACCGAAAAGCGGACGAATTGAGGCCGGTCACCATCACGCCCGGCTTCATCCCGTCGGCCGACGGGTCGGTGCTGATGGAGTGCGGCCGCACGCGCGTCATCTGCACCGCGACGCTGGAGGACAAGGTACCGCCTTTCAGGCTGGAGACGGGGCTCGGCTGGGTGCACGCCGAGTATGGCATGCTCCCCGGTTCGACCGGCAGGAAGCGCAAGCCGCGCCCCATTCTCAGGCAGGACGGCCGCGCGGCGGAGATCCAGCGGCTGATCGGGAGAAGCCTGCGAAGCGTGGTAGACATGGCGCTGCTGGGCGAACGCACCATCACCGTCGACTGCGACGTGATCGAGGCCGACGGCGGGACGCGTACGGCGTCGGTCACTGGCGGGTTCGTGGCGCTGGCGCTGGCAGTCCGTCGCCATCGAAAAGAGGGGGACCTCAGCGATTCTCCGCTCCTGGACCATTTGGCGGCGGTGAGCGTCGGGCTGGTGCAAAATAAGGCGCTGCTGGATCTTTGCTATACGGAGGATTCCGGGGCGCAGGCGGATCTGAACCTGGTGATGACGGGCAAAGGCGGTGTCGTGGAAGTGCAGGGCACTGCCGAGGGCGGCCCTTTTTCGCGCAGGCAGCTGGACGAGCTGTTGGCCCTCGGCAACAAAGGCATCCGGGAACTGATCAGGGCGCAGAAGCGGGCGTTGGGCGAGGACCCCGGCCGGTAGGCTCCCATTTTCACTAGGGCGACAACATGCAAAGGGTGTGAGGTGGTCTGTATGAATACGTTGCTGCTGGCGACCAACAACGAAGGAAAGCTGGAAGAGATACGGGCGATCTTTGCCGGGTTCTACCCGCGCGTACTCACGCTCGCACAGGCGGGGCTGGAACTCACCGTAGTTGAGGACGGCGCGACGTTTGCGGAGAACGCGCTGAAGAAGGCGAAAGAGGCCGTGCGCATCTCTAAAATGGACGCTCTGGCCGACGATTCCGGCCTGTGCGTGGACGCGCTCGGCGGCGCGCCCGGCGTGCATTCGGCGCGGTATGCCGGGGAGCGCGCAGGCGACGCGGCGAATAACGATAAGCTGCTTCGGGCGCTCGAACATGTGGACGAGCCATATCGCGCCGCTTCGTTCGTATGCTGCGTGGCCCTTTGCAGGGCGGACGGGAAGACGTTTACCGCCGAGGGGCGCTGCGAGGGCAGGATATTGCGCGCGCCGCAGGGCGAAAACGGATTCGGTTATGATCCCCTATTCTGGTACGAGCCTTTCGGCTGCACCTTCGCGCAGGCGTCCGCTGCGCAGAAGAACACGGTCAGCCACCGCGCCCGTGCGCTCAGAACCCTGGCGGAAAAGCTGGCCATGGAGCAGGTCAGATGAAAGATGAGAAGGAAAGCCTCATCAGAGTCGGCGTGATCGCCGACACGCACAGGGACCTGGCTTCCATCCGGCGCGCGCTGGGCGTGCTGGGGAAGCTCGACTGCCTGATGCACCTGGGCGACGGCGTCAGGGACGTCCAGTTCGTCGAGACCGTTTACGACATCCCTGTATACGCCGTGGGCGGGAACTGCGATTTCGGCAATTATCCCGCCGAACTGACGGTCGAACTCGGCGGGCGGAAGCTCTTCCTGACCCACGGCCACCATTTCGGCATACGCAAATTCGGCACGCGCCCGCTCATCAGGAACGCCGTCAAGCACGGCTACGACATCACACTCTACGGGCATACGCACGTGCCCGAGCTGTTCGCCAGCGGCCGACACGTTTTCCTGAACCCCGGCAGCACGTCCGAGCCGCGCGGACCGCAAAGGCATCCCACCTGCGGCCTGATCGAACTGCGAGGCGGGGAGATTTTCCCGAGCCTTCTGAGGCTGGACGCCCGGAAATAACCGTCGTTGCGGGCTGCGCGGGCGGCCGACGGGAACGGTTATTTGAATACTCTGCGTGCCGGGTTGGGGCTTTTCCCGAAGGACTCGCGACGGGGCTGCAAGAGGGTCTTGAGGGCGCTTTTGCACAACGGATTAATATTGACAGTAACCGGCAGTTGTGTTAAAATTCAATACTGTCGGCAGACGTTCGCCGGGCCCTTGCCGCCTTTGTTTCAGCGCCTTTGAAAGCCGGCCGGAATCGCGGATTTGCATGTGCGCCTGTAGCTCAGCTGGATAGAG
>DCTV01000055.1:0-257 GCA_002329665.1 Christensenella sp. UBA1431 | reverse complement strand
TGGCTCTGGAGGTCGTGGGTTCGACTCCCACTACTCACCCCATTATTTCGGCGGGACCAAGCCTTTTGCCCTGCCTGGCAGGCGGGCCTGAGCGAGCACACCCCGGGCTGTTTTAACGAAACATGCGGGTCGTTGGCGTACGCAGTTTTCAATGCATGTTCCCGCGTTGACAGGGTATATGCTATATGTTATGATACTGTTTGCGCGTGGAAACAATGGGGTGTAGCCAAGCGGGTAAGGCACGGGACTTTGACTCC
>DCTV01000074.1 GCA_002329665.1 Christensenella sp. UBA1431 | reverse complement strand
GGCGATCATGTCGATGCCCACGTACCCGAACACCTCGCGTTTGGCGAGCGCGACCCAGACGTTGCCCGGCCCCGTGATCTTGTCCACGCGCGGGACGGATCGCGTGCCGAAAGCGAGCGCCGCCACGGCCTGCGCCCCGCCTGCCTTGTAAACGGCATCCACGCCCGCCTCGGCGGCCGCCACGAGGGTGAGCGGCGGCAGGCTTCCGCCGGGACCGGGCGGCGTGACCATATATACCTCGCCAACCCCCGCTGCCCTGGCCGGGACGGCGTTCATAAGGACGGTGGAAGGGTAGGCGGCCGTGCCGCCCGGCACGTACACGCCCACGCGCCCAAGCGGCCGCACGAGCTGCCCGAGCGAGCGCCCCGGCCGAACGTCCAGCCACGTCTTGCGCAGTTGCTTGAGATGGTAGTCGAGGATGTTGGCCTTCGCCCGCCTCAGCGCCGCGAGGAGGTCGTCGGGGACGGCGGCATACGCGGCCTCGAGCTCGTTTTGGGAGGCGCAAACGGTCGTTTCGTCCAGGCGCACGCCGTCGAACTTCTCGGTGTACTCGAAAAGCGCCTCGTCGCCCCGCGTGCGCACGTCTTCGACGATGCGCCTGACGGCTTCGGGGCGGCCTCCGTCTTCCAGCCGGGATCGGCTGAAAAAGGACGGGAGCGGCTTGTTTCGGACGTCCTGCACCCGTATCATGATCTTCCCTCCACTTTTGCGCGCATCGCCTCGATGATGGCGTTGATCCGCTCGCCCTTCGTCTTGAGGCTCACCCGGTTCACCACCACGCGCGCCGAGATCTCGAAGACTTCGCGGAGCACGACCAGGCCGTTTTCCTTCAGCGTCCGTCCGCTCTCGACGATGTCGAGGATCTCGTCGGACAGGTTTAGGAGCGGCCCGAGTTCCACCGAGCCGCTGAGCTTGATGACCTCGATCGTTTCCCCGAGCGAGCGGTAATAGCGCCGCGCGATGTTCGGGTATTTCGTGGCCACGCGCTTGACCGCGGACGTGACCTGTTTCTCGCGCACGCCCGGGAACCCCGCTACGCACAGTTTACACTTTCCGAAACCCAAGTCAAGCATTTCGTAGAGCGGGTAGTTCGCTTCCATGATCGTGTCTTTGCCCGCCACGCCGAGGTCGGCCGCGCCGTATTCCACGTATGTCGGCACGTCGGCGGGCTTGACCAGCAGGAACCGGCACCCGTTTTTCTCGTCGTCTATGATGAGCCTGCGGCTGTTTGCGCGAAGGTCGCCGCAGCCGACCCCGCAGCTTTCGAGCAGGTCCGCCGTACGGTCGGCCAGGCGCCCCTTCGCCAGTGCGAACGTGATGGGCTTCATCTTCGTCACCCCTCATTCAAAGTAGATGGCCTGCGCGTCGACCTCCCGCGCGTACGCCTCGAGCCCATCCGCGTCCAGTTTCCAGGCCACGGCCACGCGGCTCCCGTTCGACCTGAGGGCGTTGGCGTAGGCGTACGCCTCGCCCCTTTTTTCCGGGGCGGCGGAGACGACCGCGTCGATCCTCGGCAGCGGCTCCATGCAGCCCTGGCGCTCGAGCGCGATGAGCACGCGTTTGACGCCGATGGCAAAGCCCGTCGCTTCACGTGAGCACCCGAAATCGGCGGTCAGCGTGTCGTACCGGCCGCCCGAGAGGATGGGCGAGCCGAAGTAGTCGGTGATGCCCCTGAATATCAGGCCCGTATAATAGTCGGAGCTGTGGAGCATCCCGAGGTCGAAAGTGACGTACTTTGAAAGGCCGAACGCCGCGATGTGTTCATAGACCTCGCGCAGCGTGTCTATCGCCGAGAGCGCGCGGGCGTTTTGCGTCAGGTCCGACGCTGCGCCCAGGACCTCCTCGCCGCCGTAGAGGACCGGGAGGCGCATGATGCGTTCCCTAAGCCCGGGGCTTACGCCGTTCTCGTTCATGAACAGCTCGATGGCCAGCATGTTCTTCCGGTCGACGTAGCCCCTCAGTTCGTCGGCCTTCGGACCCGTCAGCCCGGCTTCCTCCATCACGCCCCTGAAGAAATCGACCTGGCCGACGTCGATGGAGAAACCTTCGAGCCCGGCGGACCTGAGCGCCTCTATCGCGAGGGCGATCACCTCCGCGTCGCCCTCCGGCCCGGGCACGCCGCGGAGCTCGACGCCCGCCTGCGTGAATTCCTTCTGCTCGTTGGGCGAGGAATCGCGGGACATGAACGCGTTGGCGACGTAATACAGGCGGATGGGCGGTTGCTGGTCCTTCATGCGCGTTGACGTCATCCGCGCGATGGGGACGGTAAGGTCGGGCCGGAGCACCAGGATGTGGCCCCCGCTGTCCACGAACTTTATCATCTGCTCGGCGCGGACCGAACCGACGCCGGTGGCGAACACGTCCAGATACTCGAACGTCGGGAGGTCCACCTGTTCGTAGCCGCTCAGGTGGAAGCACTGCGCCATCTTCCGTTCGATCCGGATCTTGTTGTGGCATTCGAGAGGCAAATAGTCCTGTACGCCTTCCGGCGCCTGCATGCTCAACTGGGTCACGGTTTCCCCTCCTGTCGTACTTTAGTACGGTGCAGTGATACCGTACGAATATATTCTACCGCAAACGCCGGCCCGTGTCAACGCGGGAATCCTGTCGAAACGTATAAGGTTTCGGGTATCCTTCCGGCCGGTGTCCGGCGCTTTTGGTTCCTTGAAACGTCGCGGGACATGCATTATACTCATATAAGCTATGTTTCATGCTGGGAGGTATAATCATGTCGATAGCGAAGGTCAGGGCGTGTTTTGAGCGGTGGGGCATCGCGGAGAGGATACTCGAATTCGACGTTTCGAGCGCGACGGTCGAACTGGCCGCACGGGCGATCGGCTGCGAGCCGCAGCGGATCGCCAAAACGCTGTCCTTCATGGTGGACGGGAAGGCCGTTTTGATTGTCGCCGCGGGCGACGCGAAAATCGATAACCCGAAATACAAGGCGCGGTTCGGGACGAAGGCGAAGATGCTCGCGCCCGACGAGGTGACCCGGCTGACGGGATACGATGTCGGCGGGGTCTGCCCCTTTGCCGCCGGCGACGGCGTCTCTGTCTGGCTCGACGAGTCCCTGAAAAGGTTCGAAACGGTGTTTCCGGCCTGCGGGAGCAGTTCCAGCGCCGTCGAACTGACCGTCGGGGAACTGGAGAAGTATTCGGATTGCCGCGGTTGGGTCGACGTGTGCAAAGGGTGGCGGTGAGCGCCATGTGGGGCTACGCCTGGCCGATCCTCCTCGTGATCGCCGCGAACACGTTCTACAACATCGCGACGAAGTCCACGCCGCAGGGCATCAACCCGTTCGCGACGCTGACGGTAACCTATCTGACGGCCGCTTTCGTTTCGGTGCTGCTCTTCTATATGACCGCCGGCGGCAGGGGCCTGATCGGGGAGATAAAAGGCGTCAACTGGACGAGCATAACGCTGGGGCTCGCCATCGTCGCCCTCGAATTCGGTTATATAGAGGCCTACCGCGCCGGGTGGAACGTGAACAGCGGGTCCCTGGTCGCCAACATGGGCCTTGCGATCGTACTGGTCTTCGTAGGGACGCTGATGTACAAAGAAGCGCTCACGCCGACGAAATTTGCCGGCATCGCGCTGTGCCTGGCCGGGATGTTTTTAATAAGCAAGTGAAGGAATGAACAGACGCGGCAAGGCGTTTAAAAACAGGACCCCGGGTTTCGTTTGAAACGCGGGGTCTGAGTATTTGTGAACGGTTTGGCCTATTTGAACCGGTCCCATATCGGGCTGGAGGTCATGAAAGGCTCCGCTTCGGCGTAGGGAAGCGTGAGTTCCACGTGGTCCCCCAGCACGTGGCTGACCCATATGCTAAAGCCCACCCTGTCCGGGGTGAAATAAATCGCGTTCGCGTCGTAGCCCGTTTCGATCGTTTCCAGGGTGATCTCGTCGGCGAATGCGGCGCTCAGCTGCCTGCCGGCCGCGTCGTGCAGCGCCCGGTACAGATCGGCGCCGGCCGCGAGCAGGCTGCCGCCCGGCACGGCGGCCTTTTTTTCGAGGTCGATGTTGAGCGTGCGGAACACGCTGCTCGGATGGACGGCCATCGTGTTGTTGTAATACTCGGTGAACGTGATGCTGATGAAGCCCGGGTCGCTGTAGGTCACGGCGCCGGTCGTTTCGATGGTCGTCTGGGAACCGTCGTCCTCGGAGGCCAGCCATTCGTTGATCGTTTCGAGCGCGGCGGTTTTTATCAGGGCGTTGACGTCGCCAAGCCCGGCGCCCTCAAGCTTGGGGTAGGACGCCTTCATGTCGAAACGGCTGTCGGCGTAGTCGTAGTACTCGGTATCGATGCCGTATCCGGATTCGGTCGCGGCGGGCGTCGCCGGCGCCTGAGTGGCGGGGGTNNCCGGGGGAGGGCGCCGGCGCCTCGGTCTCGCCCGAGGCCGTCGGCCAGGCGGGCGGCGCGCACGAGGCCAGCGCGAAAAGCAGGACAAGACCACACATACAGAGTATCCACCGTCTTTTCATGAACACACTTCCTTTTCCTTACTTGTTGCGCCGTGTGCTGTCGCTTCGGCGCGAAAATAGGTCGCGGGTCCGTATCGCCTGCGGCCTGCCCCCGGCGCACGGGCTATCACGGGCTATATGGTACCTTATTTTACCATAACGGACACGGCGGGGCGACGGGTTTTTCGCGCGCGTGTAAAAAACGCCGAAACACGCGGATTGAACCGGCCGGCGAACCGGCGCAAACGAATCCGCGTCGTCGCGGCCATGACGCAGAGGGACGAAGCTAAAAACGCTTCGTCCCTCTGCGCTGCATCAATATGGGGGTTGATGCCTTCGTTCTATGGGGGGACATAGAATCGAATTCGAGGCGGCGTCCGTCGCCAAACGGCGTCCCTCATCGTATATATAACCAGGATCGTACGGGAAATAACATGATTCCGCCGTATGATATATTTTCTTTGCCTTTGAATTGCGCAGGCGGTGCGCATGTTGTATAATGGCTAAAGCATAATGGCAGAGTAGGCGTATGCGCGTTAAGTGACGGCGGGACGGGAAGTTGCTCGCCGTACGAAAAACCCGTTGGGGGTTTGCGATGCGTATGCCGCATTCCGCTGCCGCGGCAAGGGTCCATCGCTTTCGACGGCGAGAGGCCCGATGCAAAAGTGCGGTGTGCTGGAGAAGTACACCGTTTTTTTGAGTCCGCCCGCCAGTGTAGCCAGTGCTGATTATTGGGAGGAGGCGGATATTTTCATGAAAAAAATCTCGTATACGAAGATAATCGTGTACATCGGGGTGTTCATCGCGCTGGACATCCTCCTCAGCCGGCCGTTTCGCATGATGGGGACGCCTATTACGTTCGGATTCCTGGCCATGTCGTTGGCCGCGAGCATGCTCGGGCCGGTGCTCGCGGGCGTTACGGCGATGCTTTCGGACTTGGCGGGGTTCGTCCTTTTCCCGCAGGGGATGACCTATTTCGTCGGGTTCGCGCTGACCGGGGCCGCGCGCGCGGCGCTCTACGGCCTGTTCTTCTATAAAAAAACGCGCGTGTTCGCGCCGGAGCCCGACGCGACGGGCGCGATCACCTTGAAGGCGAAACGTGCCGCCGCGCTGAAGACGCTTTCGAAAACGGCCCTGTGCTCGTTCATCATCTACATTCTAAACAGCACCACGATCCCGATGTGGTATACGGTGATCCTGCCGGGCACGTACTGGGGGTTCTTCGGCGCGAACATCGTGCCCTACACCATCGCCTTCGCCATACAGACCGTTTTGCTGTTCCTGCTGTTTAAGTACATGGACGGCTTTATCGCCAAAAACGAGGTCATATGAGGACAACGATGGATTTTGCTGCTTACCTCGGCGAGTTCCAGCGCTTTCCCCGGCTGGGGCTTGAGCGCATGCGGGCCCTCGCGCGGCTCCTGGGGGACCCGCAGGACGGCCTGCGAGTCGTCCACGTCGCGGGGACCAACGGGAAGGGTTCGCTCTGCGCGTATCTCGACGCCGTCCTTGGTGAAGCCGGGTACAGGGTGGGGAAATTCGTTTCGCCCGAACTGCTGCGGGTGAACGAGCGCATCGCCGTCTCGGGCCGGGAGATCGGGACGGGGGAACTCAACGCGCTCGCGGAAAGGATCGCGCCCGCGGCGGAGGCGGTGCGCCTGAAGCTCGGGGAGGCGCCCAGCCGTTTCGAGGTCTCCGCCGCCGCCGCGCTGCTGCATTTTCAGGCATCCGGCTGCGACGTCGTCCTGCTGGAAACGGGGCTGGGCGGGCGGCTCGACGCCACCAACATCTGCAAGAAGCCGCTTTTGACGGTTATCATGCCCGTCGCGACGGACCACCAGGAGCATCTGGGGCATTCGATAAAGCGGATCGCGGCCGAAAAAGCGGGGATCATCAAGGACGGCGTGCCGGTGGTCTGCGCGCCGCAGCCGCGCGAGGCGCTCGAGGTCGTTGAGTCCGTCTGCGAAGAAAAGCGGTGCCGCCTGACGCTCACCGACGAAAAGGCCATAATGTCGCGCGGGTACGAGGGGTTTAACGAGAAATTTGAATACAGGAACTGGAAAGGCGTCTTAGCGGGGCTCTCCGGCTGGCACCAGGCCGTGAACGCGGCGGCGGCGCTGGACGCGCTCGCAGTCCTGCAGCGGGACTCCGGCATCCCCGTCCCGGACGGAGCCTTGGTGCAGGGCATCGGGAAGGCGCGCCACAGGGGGCGCATGGAAGTATTCCGAAAGGACCCGCTTTTGCTGTTCGACGGGGCGCATAACGTGGAGGGCGCGCGGGCGCTGGCTTTCAGCCTGGAGCGGTATCGTCCGGGGAGGAAGATGACGGTCGTGATGGCGCTGATGCGTGACAAGGACGCTATCGGGATGGTAGGGGCGCTCAGGGATGTCGCGCGGCGTTTCGTCGCGCTCAGGGTGCCCGGCAACCCGCGCGCGATGGAAGCCGAAGAACTGCTTTCCCATATGCTCGGCGCGGGATGCGAGGCGGTTTCGGCCGAAACGGTGGAAGAGGGGATGGCCCTTGCCGAGGGTTCGGACACCGTCGTGTGCGGGTCGCTGTACCTGTACGCGGCGTTTAAGCGATGGGCAGACGGCGCGCTTTCATGATTCGAAGCGCGCGCGGTCGCCGAACATGTCGCTGATCGTTTCGCGCACGCTTTCGGGAAGCTGGGCGCTGCCCAGGACCACGACCCTGCCCGGAGAGATCGAGTCCAAAAGCGTGATGAGCATGTTGCCCGACTCGTGCTCGTCCAGGAGCCGCGGCACGGACAGCAGGCGGCGTCCGCCCGCCGTGAGCAGTGTGTAGGCGCCGTCGCGGCAGAAACGGATCGTGAGCGTTTCGGTCTCCTTCCGGTTGACGGCCGCGTAGCGTTTGAGCAACCGGACGAAATGGCGGTATTCCTCCTCTATGTTGAGGGCCCCGAGCAGGCTGACGAGTTCGTTCTGGAGCGTGTCCAGCAGGTCGCGCATGCGGAACCGGAGAAAGCCTTCGATGCTCAGCGCCGGGTTCTCCATCAGGCTCTGGGCTATGCGCCCGGAGGCTATTTCCAGCCAGCGCGTGTGGCGCAGGGCGCCCGCTTTCGCGATCGCTTCGACGGTGGCCGGTTCGAGGCCGGCCGCCAGGCCGTTTGTCGAGGAAGCGCGAACGTCCGAGGCGATGATCGACGGCGCGACGACCGAGAGGGCGAAGGCGGCGACCGGGGTGCACGCCTCGTTAAGCCCGCTTTGGTCTTTAAGCGAGAAACGCAGTTTGCACGGCTCGTCCCGGCTCTCGACGCCCCCGGCGCATACGTTGCCCAGTCCGTTCATTTCCTTGACGAGCATCCCCCAGCTGTTGCGGAATCTCTGTTCGGACGTGACGACGAATTCTAACAAGCAAACCGCTCCTTACGCTGAAAATAATTGACCCTTCTGGACGTAGTATGGATTTTGGCGTGGATTTATCACGTGGCAAATGCTAGGAAACGTGGGAGTCGCTTGGCCGGCCGCCGTATTGACAAGAACGCGGCGATGCAGTAAAATGAACAAAAAATAATGAATAGCGCCGCGATACGGAGCACAAACGGCGTGTGAAGCGCACCTAAGAGAGGGCGCGCCCCTGATAAGGGAAAGGGGCTGCGAGCGCGCCCGGACAAGCGCACACGCGCTTACCGGCTTACGTGAAAAAACGGCGAGGGGTAGCCCCGTAGAGCAGAATCGAGCGGTTTCGACAACCAGGGTGGGACCGCGGGAAACAGTTTCCCGTCCCTATGGAAGTGGAAACCTTTTTTATTTTTCGGAATGCAGGACAGACCCCGGGGACCGGGCAGCATCCTTTGACCGGCACACCGCTGCCGGCAAGCCGGGAGGTTTGCCGGCAGAGAAGATTTGAATTTTTAGATTAAAGGAGGAAAACAACGTGATCGTTACTTTCCCGGACGGCACCAGCCGCGAATACGAAAAAGGGACGAGGCTCATCGACGTCGCGAAAAGCCTGGGCCAGAAACTCTACAAAAACGCGTTGTCCGCCAGCGTGAACGGAAAGACGGCGGACCTTGGCACCCCGCTTGAAGAGGACGCGAGCGTACGGTTTCATACGTTCGCGGACGACGAGGGGCGCCACGCGCTGCGCCATACCGCGTCGCATATCATGGCGCAGGCCGTGAAACGCCTGTTCCCCGGCACGGTTTTGGCGATCGGCCCCGCGATAGAAAACGGATTTTACTACGATTTCGATACGGATAAACGCCTGTCGGAGGAGGATTTTGCCGCGATAGAAGCCGAGATGGACAGGATAGTCAAGGCGAACCTCCCGCTCGAACGGTTTGAGATGCCGCGCGCCGAGGCGCTGGAATTCGTGCGCGGCCGGGGAGAAACGTACAAGGTCGAACTCATAGAGGACCTGCCCGAGGAAGCCGCGATCTCGTTTTACCGGCAGGGCGAATTCGTCGACCTCTGCGCCGGGCCGCACGTGCCGTCCACGGGGAAGGTGAGGAAGATCAAGCTATTGAGCGTGGCCGGGGCGTACTGGCGCGGCGACGAGAAGAACAAGATGCTCCAGCGCATATACGGCACGGCTTTCGAGAGGAAGTCGGACCTCGACGACTACCTCCATCGGCTCGAAGAGGCGAAGAAGCGCGACCACCGCAAGCTCGGGCGCGAGCTGGACCTGTTCAACCTGATGGACGAGGGCCCGGGGTTCCCGTTCTTCTATCCCAAAGGGATGATCATCAAGAACACGCTCATCGACTTCTGGCGGGAAGAACACGTCAGGCGCGGGTACGAGGAGATCCAGACCCCTGTCATCCTGAGCCGGGACCTGTGGGAGCGTTCGGGGCACTGGGGGTTTTACGGTCAGAACATGTACACCACGCGCATCGACGAGCAGGATTTTGCCATCAAACCGATGAACTGCGCGGGCGGGATGCTCGTGTATGAACGCAGGATCCATTCGTACAGGGACCTGCCTATCCGTATGGGCGAACTGGGGCTGGTCCACCGGCACGAGCTTTCGGGCGCGCTGCACGGGCTGATGCGCGTGCGCTGTTTCACGCAGGACGACGCGCACATCTTCATGACCAGGGAGCAGATGATAGACGAGATAATGGGCGTGATCGACCTGACGCGCTACGTGTACGGCATCTTCGGGTTCAGGTTCCACGTCGAGCTTTCCACGCGCCCCGAAAAGTCGATGGGAAGCGACGAGGGCTGGGAGACGGCGACGAACGCCCTTCGGGAAGCGCTCGAGAAAAGCGGCCTGCCCTACAAGGTCAACCCGGGGGACGGCGCGTTCTACGGCCCGAAGATCGACTTCCACCTCGAGGACTCCATCGGCAGGACCTGGCAGTGCGGCACGATCCAGCTAGACTTCCAGATGCCCGAGCGGTTCGAACTGACCTACGTGGGTGCCGACGGCGAGAAACACCGCCCGGTGATGATCCACCGCGTGATATTCGGTTCCATCGAACGGTTCATCGGCATACTCACCGAGCATTTCGCGGGCGCGTTCCCGGCCTGGCTCGCCCCGGTGCAGGTGCGCGTGCTCACCATCACCGACCGCTGCGACGCGCGCGCCATGGAGATCGATGAAAGGCTCAAAGAGGCGGGCCTTCGCTCCGAGACCGACCTGCGCAACGAGAAGATCGGGTTCAAGATCAGGGAGGCGCAGGGCCAGCGCATCCCGTACATGCTGGTGATCGGGGACAAGGAAGTCGAAAACGGCACGGTGTCCGTACGGTCGCGCAGCGAAGGCGACCTGGGCGCCATGGCGGCGGAGGACTTCGCCGGGAAGCTTTGCGAAGAAATTCAGACGAAAAAGCTTTAAAAGAGGCCGGAAAGCGAGAAAAAAAGCCGTTTCCCGAAAAAAATCCTTGATGCCGGCCCGAATTGCTGGTATGATAGTAAACAAGCAGAAGCTGTTCACTTCTCACCTTGCGGCGCCAGAGCCAAAAAGGTCGGTCCGGGAACGCGGCGAACGTGATATCGGATTGGGCGAGTGGATGGCGGATGCCATCCACTCTTATTTTTTAACCGGAGGTGTTGGGTATTAACGTCGATCTTTTGATTAA
>DCTV01000050.1 GCA_002329665.1 Christensenella sp. UBA1431 | reverse complement strand
GAGCCAGGATCAAACTCTTCTGTTTAAATCCTTTGTCCCGCCCCGCGCTTCTTCTCTCAAAACACCGGACGGGTTTCTCTTTAACTCAAAGTCTCTCTGGCTTCTTCTTTGTCTGTCTCTTACCTTGCTTAGGTGTACTGTATAGTTTTCAAGCTGCTGCCTTCCCGCCTCTTTAAGGCGAAACCCGCCTCTCAGGCGGCTTTATTATCTTACCAATTACTTTGTCCTTTGTCAACCAAAGAAATTCTACCAATCCCGCAAATCACATAGCCCTGGCATCCTTATGCTCATTTCAGGCCAAGGAGCGTTTCCAGAGCCGATTTTACACCGATATAAAGCGTTTCGCAGCGCAGGCAGGCCTGGTCCGTGTCCTTACCGCGCGCGTAGATGTAGAACTTGAGCTTGGGCTCCGTTCCCGAAGGGCGGATGCAGGTACACATGTCCATATCGAGTTCGAAATAGAGCATGTCGGACCGCCCGAGTTCGAGCGGCGTCTGCGTGCCCGTCTCCAGGTCGGTGCGCGTTCCCGTCAGGTAATCGCGCGCAGCTAACAGCGGGAAGCCGCCGAAGGAATGCGGGGGCGAAGTGCGCAGGGCATGCATGGTCTGCGCGATCCGTACCATGCCGTCCGTGCCCGGCGCAGTATGGGAACCCACCTTTTCAAGAAAATAGCCGTAGCGTTCGTACATGTCCTGCAAGACATCGAGCAATGAAAAACCCATTTCCCGTTTGTAATACGCCGCGGCCTCAACCACCAGCAGCGCGGCGCTCACCGCGTCCTTGTCCCTCACGTGCGTGCCCGCGAGATAGCCGTAGCTTTCTTCGAAGCCGAACAGGAAGGTGCCTTCGCCCGTTTCGTAGCCGTTGATCTTTTCGCCGATGAACCTGAAACCGGTCAGGACCTGTTCGCATTGGACGCCGTACGCCCGGCATATCACGTCCGCCATCGTCGTTGAGACGACGGAGCGCACGACGCGCCCGTCCCCGGGAAGCCTGTTCGTCCGCCGGAGCGTGGAGAGCTTGTACTCGAGCATGACGCAGCCGATCTGGTTACCGGTCAGCAGGGTGTACGACCCGTCTCCGGAGCGCACCGAGACGCCCAGGCGGTCGCCGTCGGGGTCCGTCGCGATGAGCAGGTCCGCCCCGACTTCGGCGCCCAGCTTCTCCGCCAGGGCAAACGCCTGCGGGTCCTCGGGGTTCGGACATTCCACCGTGGGAAAACCCCCGTCGGGCGCGCTCTGTTCCTCTACGACGTGCAGGGACTCAAGCCCCATGTCGCCGAGCACACGTACTACGGCCCCAACCCCCGCGCCGTGCAGCGGCGTATAGACCACGCTGACCCCGCCGGCCCCGGCCAGGTTTTCCGGCAGCACGCAGAGGCTTTCCACCGATGCGTAGAAGCGCTCGTCCATCTCTCCTCCAAGAGTGAGCAGAAGGCCCCCTGCCCTTGCGGACTCCTCGTCCGTCACGCGCACGTCGGCGAAGGCGTCCAGGCCTTCGATCGCTCGCATCACGCGGCCGCTTTCTTCCACGCCAAGCTGGCAGCCCGTCCGGTCATACACCTTGTAGCCGTTGTATTCGGGCGGGTTGTGGCTGGCCGTGATCATGATGCCGCCCGCACAGCCCAGTTCGCGCACCGTAAAAGAAAGCTGCGGGACGGTGCGGACACCGTCGTACAGATACGTCCTGATACCGTTGCCGCAGAGCACCAGCGCCGCCTGCAGCGCAAACTCCCCGGAATGGTGCCGCGGATCGTACGCGATGGCGATACCCTGTTCCCGGACCTCTTCCCCGGCTTCGAGCAGCACCCGGGCCAGCCCCTGGGTGGCCCGCTGCACGACGTGAACGTTCATGCGGTTGGTCCCCGCGCCCATCATCGCCCGCAGGCCCGCCGTGCCGAACGTGAGATCGCGGGAAAAACAGTCCATAATCCGCGCCCCGTCGCCGGCCATGGCCTCGAGTTCGGCCTTGAGCTCCGCGTCCAGTCCAGGCTGTGACATCCATAGCCTGTATTTGTCCATCGCTTCCATAGGACCTTCCACCTCCTGAGCAGCAAACGTGGTCCCTCAGTCTACCTTATATTATAGTATAGTCCCGGGGATAAGTAAAACCGGCCCGCCCCCGCGTTTCTCAAACAAAAAACGGCGAAAGAAGCAAAACCGCCGTTTTTTATTGGGATTTGTACCCGCATCCGTCAACCGATCCCGGACACCTGATAAGGCAGTTATCCCCTGTTTCGACGCCGGCACCCGTGGTTATCCACAGGTTTATCCACAGTTTTCGGCTATTTCCCCTCAAAATGCGCGTTCAGTTTTTCGACGAGATCGTCCACGTTCGCCTCATGTACCTTGCAGGCCATTTCCAGGCTTTCCATCTGCGCGCCCGGGCAACCCAGGCAATGCATGCCCATCTC
This sequence comes from Christensenella sp. UBA1431, assembly GCA_002329665.1. Taxonomy (GTDB): domain Bacteria; phylum Bacillota; class Clostridia; order Christensenellales; family UBA1431; genus UBA1431. The sequence continues at coordinate 570 of DCTV01000050.1, read as the reverse complement.
CAGAAACAGGGGCGCGACCGATTCGTCCATTGCCAGCACCTCGCCAACCAGCATATCCTTGGTAATCTTTTCCATATTCCGTTCTCCTTCCGGTTTGATTCGTGTTTATGCATTCCGCCTGCGCCCCGCCTGATGCTCCGCCCGCAACAGCGCGCGGCCCAGCGGCCCGAGCGTGACGGTTACCCGCCTGTTCCGGCACAGATAGTATTTCCCCTTTTCCGCGTCTTCGAATCGGACCGCGTCCCCCATCCGCGTGAAATCGGCCTCGCCTTCCAGCGGCGCGCGAAAGTCGAGGGTGACGGTTTGCGGGGTTGCGCCGCGGTTCACGAGGGCGACGCAGCCTTCGCGTTCGCCTCCGGCGCCGAACTGCCGGAAGACGGCAATCACGTCCGCACAGAGGGCGGCGGCGGAAAATTCGCCCTCCCTCAATGCGGGGGAGGCGTTTCGCCGCGCGATGGTCCGCCGGAAGAAGGCGAGCAGGCCGCCGTCTTCCCTTCCCCACGGATACGTCCCCCGGTTGAACGGGTCGCGCATGCCCTGCATCCCCGCCTCGTCGCCGTAATACACGCA
>DCTV01000022.1 GCA_002329665.1 Christensenella sp. UBA1431 | reverse complement strand
ACGACGCGCCCGTCGAAAGGGTCGACGAAGCGCTGCTGAGCGGCTGGATGAATAGCGGTTTCCCCGCCTGCGACGCCCGGCGCGCCGAGGCCATGCAGGAGCGCGTCCGCGAGGCGCAGGCGGACGCGGACTCGGTGGGCGGCGTCGTCGAGTGCGTGGCCGCAGGCCTGAAAGCGGGGTGGGGCGACCCGTTCTTCGATTCGCTCGAGAGCCGCATCGCGTCGCTGTTGTTCTCAGTGCCCGCCGTGAAGGGCGTGGAGTTCGGGGCCGGGTTCGCGATCGCCGACATGCGCGGCTCCCAGGCCAACGACGCGTTCGCAACCGAGGACGGAAACATCGTCACAAAGACCAACCACAACGGCGGCGTGCTCGGCGGCATCAGCACCGGCATGCCCCTCATCGTGCGCGCGGCCGTGAAGCCCACGCCCTCCATCGGGAAGAGGCAGCGGACCGTCGACATGAAGACGGGGGCGCCGGCCGGGATCGAAATAAAAGGCAGGCACGACCCGTGCATCGTGCCGCGCGCGGTCCCCGTGATCGAGGCGGCGGTGCTCCTGGCGCTCGCCGACGCGGCGCTGGAAAGCGGGGTTTGATATGGATATTGACACGCTGCGCGCGCGCATCGACGAAGTGGACGCGAAGCTCCTCGGCCTGTTCGAGCGGCGCATGGAAATAGCGCGGGAGATCGCGCGCTACAAGGAGGACAACGGCCTGCCCGTGACCGACGCCGGGCGCGAGCGCGCGCTGCTTGACGAGCGCGCGTCAAGGGTGAAGGACGAGCGCCTCGAGGGGGCCGCGCGGTCGTTTTTCCGCTTTCTGATGGACATGAGCAAGGAGGAACAGCGGCGCGTGAGGGGAGCGGCCGGGGGGCCCGCCGCGCCCGCCGCCCGGACCGCCGGCGCCGCGTACCAGGGCGTGCCCGGCGCGTACGCCGAGGAGGCGCTGATCGCCTTTTTCGGGCAAGGCAGCCCGAGGAAGCCGGTGCAGCGCTTCGAGGACGTGTTCGCCGCGGTGGCGGGCGGGGAAGCCGCGCACGGCGTTGTGCCCAACGAGAACACGACGACGGGCGCCGTAATAGAGGTGCACGAGCTGCTCGAGCGCTATCCCTGCCACATCGTCGGGGAGGCCGTCATCCGGATAGACCACTGCCTGCTGGGCGTGCCGGGTGCAAACGTCGCGGACGTTTTGAAAGTATATTCGCACCCGCAGGGGCTCTCGCAGTGCGCGCGGTTCCTGGACGCGCACCCGGACTGGGAACGGATACCCTACTACAACACGGCGGTCAGCGCGCGGTTCGTCGCCGAAAAGGGGGACAGGGCCCTGGCGGCCGTCGCCTCCCGGCACGCCGCCGCCATCTACGGCCTGGACGTGCTCAGCGACAATATCCAGGACGCGCCCGACAACCACACCCGCTTCATCGTGATCGCCGGGGAGCCCGACGCCGCCGGGAGCGACAAGGTGAGCATCCTTATTCGGCTCGACAACACGAGCGGCACACTCTACAACGCCCTCGGGCCGCTGGCGGAAGCGGGGATCAACATGCTGCGCATCGAGGCGCGGCCGGCGAGGGACACGAACTGGGAGTACCTGTTCTTCATCGATTTTAGGGGAGAGGAAGACGACCCGCGCATCGCGCCGGTGCTGGTGGAACTCGAAAAACGCAGCCGGTCGGTGAGGGTGCTTGGACGCTATAAGAGCGCGGAGGGCGCGAAATGAACGTGTATCTGACCGGGATGCCCGGCGCGGGAAAGAGCACCGTCGGGAAACTGGCGGCAAAAGAACTCGGCCTCGGGTTCCTCGACCTCGACGCTGAGATCGAAAAAAGCGCGGGCCGCACGATCCCCGAAGTCTTTGACGACGAGGGGGAAGAGGCGTTCCGCGACATGGAGAGCCGCGCGCTCGAAAGCGCCGCGCATATGGACGGGCTCGTCGTCGCCACGGGGGGAGGATGCGTCCTTCGCGAAGCGAACCACGCCGCGATGCAAAAAAGCGGCTTTGTCGTATTCATCGACAGGCCGCTTGAAGCCATCCTTTCGGACATCGAAACCGGGCACAGGCCCCTTTTAAGGGGCGGCGCGCAGGCGCTCGCCGGGCTCTACGAAAAACGGATCGCGCTCTACCGCGCGCGGTGCGATGCGCGCGCCGACGCGTCCGGGGACTGCGAGGACACGGCGCGCGCCGTCGTGGCCGAACTCAGGGCGCTGGGTTTCAGCCGGGCCTGACGGTTATCATTCCTCCCCGATTTTGCGCTCCTGCTTCAGGCTGAGCCGGACCGCCGCCATCTCCTGTTCGCCGGGCATGATGCCGAAGAAATGCTCGAACGCCGCGAACGCCTGGTATATCAGCATGTCCAGGCCGTTGAACGCCGCATGCCCCAGCGCGCGCGCCTCCCTGAGCAGGAGCGTCGCGGCCGGGCTGTAGATAAGGTCGCAGACGGCGGCGCCCTTCGGGAGCGCCCGGAGGAAACCGGGGTCCTTGAACTGCCGGCCGGAGCCGTGCATCCCCAGCGGCGTGGCGTTTATCAGCAGCGTCGCGCGCGAGGCGAACGACACGAGGTCCGTTTCGGTTAGCCCCCCCGCGGCGGCCTTTTTCCCGGTCTGTTCGTACACGCGGGCGGCCAGTTCCGCAGCCCGCGATTCCGTGCGGTTGAGGACCGCCACGCTGCGGGCCTCGTGCGTGGCGGCGTACAGCGCCAGCGTGGCCGAAGCCCCGCCCGCGCCCAGAATCAACACGTCCTGCCCCTCGACGCTCAGGCCGCGGCCGCTTAAAGCCAGCGCGAACCCCTGCGCGTCGGTCGAGTGGCCGGTGAGCCGCCCGTCGTCCACGCAGACCGTGTTCACCGAGCGGTAAAACAGCGCCTGCTCGTCTACCCCGTCGAGCAGGGGGAAGACGGCCTGCTTATGGGGCATCGTGACGTTGAAGCCCCTGAGGCCGAGCATGGGGACGGCGTCGCGCATGCATTCGATCCGGCCTTTGGGGACGTACAGCGGCTGGTAGAAGGCGTTGATGCCCAGCGCGGCGTAGAGCGCGTTGTGGATCACCGGCGAGAGGCTGTGGGCGATCGGGTCGCCGATAACGGCCAGGCGCCGCGTCTCGTGGTCGAAGCGTATGCGCATGCGCGTCCCTCCCCTGCTGTTCTGGTTCCCAGTTTACCATGCGCGGGGGGCGTTATCAAATACATGTACGGAGGGATACCGATGAAGACGATCTGGATCATAAACGGGCCCAATTTGAACATGCTGGGCAGGCGGGAGCCGGGCGTGTACGGCACGCAGACCCTCGAAGAGATCGAGGGCATGATCGCGGCCAGGGCGGAGGCGCTGGGCCTTAAGGCGCGGTGTTTCCAGTTCAACGGCGAAGGCGGGATCATCGACAAGCTGCACGAGGCGGCCGACGCGGCGCAGGGCGTCATCATCAACCCGGGCGCCTACACGCACTACAGCTACGCGATCCGCGACGCGATCGCCGCCGCGGGGGTGCCGGCCATCGAGGTGCACCTGTCCAACATCCACGCCCGCGAGGAATTCCGCCGCCAATCGGTGACGGCGCCCGTGTGCGCCGGGCAAATCTGCGGTTTCGGCGCCCTCGGGTACCTGCTCGCCCTGGAGGCGTTTGCGTCGTCGTAGTTCGCCGGAGCAAACGCCGCTCTTCTCAGAACCCCTGAATTGTTTCTCAAATCAGGGATTCTTCGACACGCTCCGTTTCTCCTCCTCTTCCCCGCAAAGCTGTGCTTTACGGGGAGTTGCTTGGGAAGGGCTTTGTGGGGACTGCCCGGGAGGGGCTTTGCGGGATTGTTCGGGTAAGGCTCCGGAGGTTTGTTCGGGCGGATTTCTGTGGAATTTTCCGGGAAGGGCTTTGTGGGGATTGTTTGGGAAGGGCTCCGTGGGTTTGTTTGGGAAGGGCTCCGTGGGGGTTCGGGTAAAAATCGGGCTTCTGCCGGCGTTATATTGCCGGCCAGAAGCCCGATTATTTTTGGCCCGCACCGGAGGGAGTACTATTGTAGAGGATATTGTTTTGGCATTTTGCGGGAAAGGTTAATTGAGAGAGGATTTTTTGGGTGCGGGCCCTGTTTCCTTTTAGGCGGCGCGTCCGGCCGCCGCCGGTGATCCTTAAACAGAATATATACGCGGTTTGTGCACTCAAAAGGGCGGAACTATGACAAGAACGTGAACAATTTTGACATCCGGCGCTTGCCCGTTGCCCGGCGCGCCGCCCNNGCCCGCCGATTATAATAAGGTAAGACCGAACGAACCGGGGGCCCCCGTATGTCCAAAACGCACCACGTATTGATCTGCGACGACCAGTCGATTATCCACGAGACCCTGCGCATGTACCTGGAGGCGGAGGGCTTCACGCACGTCTCCGCGTACGACGGCGAGCAGGCCGTAACGCTCGCGCAGACGGAACAGCCGGACCTGATCGTGCTGGACCTGATGATGCCCGGCGTCACCGGCACGGACGTCTGCAAGCAGATCAGGAAAAAAAGCAGCGTGCCCATCATCATGCTCACGGCAAGGGGCGAGGAGATCGACAGGATACTGGGCCTCGAGCTGGGGGCGGACGACTATATCGTCAAGCCGTTCAGCCCGCGGGAGGTCGTCGCGCGCATCAAGGCCGTGCTGAGGCGCACGGGCGAGCCCAGGCGGGAGGACGTGCCGGTGATCCGTTACGGCGGGCTGGAGATCAACCTGAACCATTACGAGGTGCGCATGGACCAGGCCGTGCTCCCCTGCACGCCCAAGGAAGTCGAGATACTGCACCTCCTCGCGTCGCACCCCGGGCAGGTGTTCGACCGGGAGCAGATCCTCTCGAAGGTGTGGGGCTACGACTATTTCGGGGACACGCGCGCCGTGGACACCCAGATCAAGCGCATCCGCCAGAAACTCCCGCAGGAGGGCGCGCCCTTCGCGATCAGGACGATTTACGGCGTCGGCTACAAGTTTGAGGTAAACCCTTGATTAAGAGCGTATTCTTACGGCGGATACTCCTTCTCATCGCGGCGACGATCCTGTTGTCCGCCGCGTTCACCACGATCATCTACGTCATTTCGGCGCGCTCCGTGGTCGCGAAGATGACGGCTTCGGACCTCGTCCCGCGCGCCCAGTATTTCGCGGACCTGATGTCGCAGTACCTCGACGGGTTCGTCCCTGCGCGCGTCGTGCAGGCCATGATCTCCAACTCGTCCACGCTGGGCGCGAGCGTGCACGTCTACGACGTGCAGGGCGGGACCTTCAGCGAACTGCAGCCGGGGGATTTCGAAGACGGGACAACCGAGGACTTCAAACAGCTCCTTTCGTCCACCGTGCACGAGGTGGCGTCGGGGGAGCAGGCCGTTTTGCAGGCGCATTCTTTAACCACGGGGAGGGACTACATCGTCGTGGGCATACCGGTCCGTCACAAAGACGGGGTCGCCGGCGCCGTGCTGCTCACCAAGCCGCTGGTCGAACTCAACGAATCGCTGAGCGCGCTGTACAATTCGCTTTATTTCAGCACGCTCATCGCTTTTCTCATCATGCTCGTGCCGTCCTATTTCGCCGCGCGGCATATGGTCCGCCCCATCAACCGGATGCGCGACGTGGCCCTGAACATGGCCGAGGGGGATTATTCGGCGCGCGCCGACGAAAGCGCGAAGGGCGAACTCGGGCAGCTCGGCCAGGCGTTCAACTATCTCGCCCGGCAGCTCTCGGCCACGATATCGTCGCTGGTGATCGAGCGCAACAGGCTCCGGCACACGCTCGACGGGCTCGGGGAAGGGCTCGTCGCCGTAGACGCAAAGGGCGCGATCACCCACACGAACCCGGCCGTCCTCAGGATGTTCGGGCACGGGGCCGGCGCGCGCTTCGAACAGCGCGGCGCCCTCATCCCCGACCCTCTCATATGGGACGACTTCGACCACGTGCTCAGGGAAAGATGTCCCCTCCTGCGCACGCTGGACACGGAGGGCGCAGTGCTGCGCGTATCGATTACGCCCCTCGAGGACGAGGCGGGGAAGACTGTCGGCGCCGTCGGCCTGTTCAGGGACGTCACCGAATCCGAGCGGCTCGAGCAGATGCAGCGCGATTACGTGGCCAACGTGTCCCACGAGCTGCGCACGCCGCTCTCGGGCGTGCGCGGTCTGGCCGAGGCCCTGCACGACGGCGTGGTGAAGTCCGAAAACGACAAGCAGCGGTATTACGGCTATATCCTGCGCGAGACCATGCGCCTGTCAAGGCTGATCGACGACCTGCTCGAACTCTCCAGGCTCCAGTCGGGGACGGTGTCGGTGAGGTGCGCGCCGGTGGACGTCGTGCGCCTTATCAGGGAAGTGGGCGAACGCACGCGCAACCTGATCGAGGAGGTCGGGCTCGAATACTCGCTGACCATCGCCGGAGGCGACTGCCCGCGGGCCTGGACCAACGCCGACCGGGTCGAGCAGGTGCTCGTTATCCTGCTGGACAACGCGGTGAAGTACACGCCGGAGAACGGGCGCGTCGGCATCCGCGTGACCTGGGACGAAGAAAGGCTCTACGTCGCCGTGGAGGACGAGGGCGCCGGGATCGCCAAAGAGGACCTCCCCCGCCTGTTCGACAGGTTCTATAAGCGGGACAAGGCGCGCGCGGGCGCCGGAACGGGCCTGGGCCTTTCGATCGCGCGGGAGGTCCTCGGGATGATGGGCGAGACGATCAGGGCCGAGAGCGAGGAAGGCAAGGGCTCGAAGTTCACGTTCACCCTGCGGCGGGAGGACGCGCCGGGCAGGGAAACGGGTGGGCCGAAACCGTAGGAATCATGGGCGCGGCGCGGCGCATAGGAATGAACACAGGCGGCAACCACAGCCGTTTCTCCGGGCCCGCGCCCGGCCCGGGAATTTCTTTCTTTAGAAAGGAGCATGTACCGTGAGAAGGAACCAGAGGCAGGCGGCGCTGGTGTGCGTCACCAACCAGTACAGCTGCGAGAGGCTGATCCTTGCGGGGAAAAACCTCGCGCTGAGCGAGGGGCTTGAACTCAAGGTGCTGTGCGTCCAGCCCCCGGAATACGCGAGCGGCAGTTATCTGGCCGAGATCGAATACCTGTTCGCCGTATCGCGCAGGGCGGGGGCGGAGATGATCGTGTATTACCGCGACGACCCTGTCCGGGCGGCCGTCACGTTCATCCACGCGAACCGGATCGCGCATATCGTGCTCGGCGGTGTCCCGGACCCGGCCGGCAGCGCTTTCATCTCCGGCATTCGCGCCCAGTGCGCCCGGATACCGGTGTCCGTCGTGGACGAAACCGGCGGCCTCGTCCTCCTGGGCAGCGGGAAGAGCCGGGCGGAAGTCATGGGTTGATCTACAGCAAAAACCTTACGGGGCAGGCCGCAGTTTGCCCCGGCTTTACCCTTATCGTAAGAAACGGCGCGCTAACAGCGCCGTTTCTTCGCGCCCTCCGGGAGCTGTTTCGGCTGCTCGTCACGCAAAAAAATCAATAATTAAGGCCGTAACATTAAATATTTTAATATTAGTATTAAATTTTTTAATTATTGTATTGACAATGTAAAAGGTCGGGCGTATTATAATGCGTGAAGGAGGTGGCGGAAACGGAAAAGTACAAGGCGCCGTCGATATGTCCGGTGTGCGGCGGAGAATACGAGATTACCTCGCTCACGTGCAAAAGCTGCAAGAGCGAACTCAATGGCCGGTTCGAGGGCTGCGAGTACTGCGCGCTGGACGAGAGCGAAAAGAGCTTTCTGTCGACGTTCATCAAATGCAGGGGAAACATCAGGGAAGTGGAAAAGGAACTGGGGATCTCGTACCCCACGGTCAGGAACAGGCTGGACAACATCATTTCCAGGCTGGGCTACGAGAACCGGCGGGTGGCGCAGGTCACCGAGGAGAGGAAAATCATTATTAAACGGCTCGAAGACGGGGAGATCACCGCGGACGAGGCCGCGGAGGCCCTCAGGAGCCTCAAGTGAAATGAAGAAAGGAAGAAGACCCATGAACGAAGAAGCCCTCAAGGTCCTCAAGATGATCGAAGAAGGGAAGATTACGGCCGAGGAAGGGAAAAAGCTGATGGATGCCATGGAGGAAGAGCCCGCGGAGCCGGCGCGGACCAGCGCGGCCCCCGAGAAGAAGAACCGCATCCTGCGCGTCGTGGTGGACACGCGGGGCCAGGGAGAGGACGACGCGAAAGTCAGGGTGAACATCCCTCTGGACGTCGCGAGGAAGATGGCCAAGTTCACGGCCCTCGTTCCCAAGGACGCGAAGAAGGAAATGCAGGACAAGGGCATCGACATCGACGCGATCGACCTCGAGGGCCTCATCGAAATGTTCGTCAACGGCGAGATCGACGAAAACCTCGTGGACATCGAGACGGGGAATAACGGGAAAGGCGCCAGTGTGAGAGTCTATGTCGACTAAGAGAAGCCATTTCGTGTACGCATATGTGAAGTTGAAACGGTTCAGGCTACCGTTGCTGATTCCGCTTCGCATCCTGTGGGAACTGCTCGACGCCCTGGAGGACCTGACCTCGCTGTGCGGGAGGACCAGGGCCAAAGTCGATCCGGCCGGCGCGGTGCGGTTTGCGTCGGGGACGGTGCACGCGCTCGCGAAACTGGGACGGTTCGACCTCATCGATGTCGACGCGGGGCGCGAGGGCGAACGGGTGAAGGTAAAGGTTTGTTTAAGGTGATTGCCATGGTGAAATTGATAATCAGGTTTTTGGTGTATTTTCTGATATTCGTGGCGCTGTCGACCTTCGTTCACGGCGTGGCCGGAGACGTCCCCGGCTTCGCGCTGCTCGCCGCGCTGCTGGCCGTCGCGAACCTGCTGATAAGGCCGCTGCTCACCGTCGCGGCGCTGCCGTTCAACCTGCTGACCTTCGGGCTGGCCAGCGTGTTCGTGAACATGCTCACGCTTATTATCGCCGACGCGATCGTACTGTCGGCGGGCTTTGCCGGGTTCTGGACCCTGGCGCTCGCGGCCTTATTGGTGATGGCGGCGGACGGGTGCATCCGTGCCGCGCGCCACGCAAGGATGTTCAGGGGATGAGTGCAAAACGCTTTGCCGGATAAAATGCCGCTTTAATATTAAAGCGGCATTTCGCCTACGAAGCGCATGCCGCCGCGATCGGCCCGGGATAGGAAGGCGGGCTCCCCGAGCACCCGGAGGCGCGTCGGATGCGATCCGGTCGGTATAATTAGTATATTTAAATTGATTTATAGGCTCATATATTGACGGGGGACGCGTCTTGGGATAGACTACAGGTAAAGACTGGTCAATACAACATATTGGCGAAATTATAAAGGAGGAACCATCAAATGGCTGTGGATCTGTCGAAAATGGATAAAAAATCCCTGGGCAAGTGTTTCGACCACTCGGTCCTGCCCAAGAACACGCAGGAGAAGGACATCCGCGAGGGCTGCCGCGAGGCGGTGAAGTATAACTGCGCTTCTTTTTACAGCGCGACAATCTTCTGGACGCCGGTCGTGCTGGAAGAACTCGAAGGTTCCGACGTACTGCCAGCCACGGGAATCGATTTCCCGTTCGGCGCGAACCCGGCGAGGCTCAAGGCCATTGAAGCGGAGATGGCCGTCAAGGCCGGGTGCAAGGCCCTCGACATCGTGATGAACATAGGCGCCCTCAAGGACGGCAAGCATGACGTGGTGCTCCAGGAGCTCAAGGACTTCAAAACGGCGGCGCAGGGCAACCTCACCAAATGCATCCTCGAAACGGGGTTTTTGACCGACGAGGAGATCGCCACCGGCTGCAAGCTCGTAGCCGAAGCGGGCCTCGATTATGCCAAAACGGCTTCGGGGCAGTTCGACGGCCCTTCGATGGAACAGTTTCTTATTATGCGCGAAACGCTCAAGGGCACCGGCGTGAAGCTGAAGGTGGCCGGCGTGAAGTTCCCGCGCCCGCAGAACGCGTACTGCTTCATACTGGCGGGGGCGGAACTCATCGGGACGCGCGCCGCGCCCGCGATCATCGAAGCGCTCGACCAGATGCGCGACCTGGGTATCGTTCCCCCGTACCGGCCGTAATCATGCCGCTTGGCGGCAAGCGAAAGCCGTAATTCGCAAAAAGAGCCGCCCGTCTGGCCACAGGCGGCTCTTTTGCCGTATCGCGCCGATATTGCCGGATGTTGACATTTACAGTTAATTCATATACTTTAAGCATAACAACAAAACTTAAAATCCTTGGAGAAATTAATGGGTTCAGATCGTTTCAACCTGATGCTGGAACTTTTCCGGGCGTGTCACTGGGAGTTCAAGTGCCTTTCGGAGAACACGCGGCGCCAGATCCTCATCACGCTCCTGGAAGAAGGGCCGCTCAATGTCAGCCAGATAACGCAACGCACCTACCTGTCTCAGCCGGCTATTTCACATCATCTGAAGGAACTGCGTCTGGCCAGCCTGGTCCATATGAGGCCGGTGGGCAGTGAAAACTACTATGAGGCGACGCTGGATCCGTTTTTGGAAAAACTCAGCAGTATCGTGCAGCAGTTCAGGGAGGATGAGGAAAGCGTTTCGGCGTTAGAAAACCAATGATTTCCGGAGGAATTCGTGCATGGGCAGGTATCTTGTAGGCATATGTCCCGCGACGGTGGGGACGACCGCGAGCGTTTACGACATCGAAGGGAAAAAGATAGGCTCCGGATTCGTGGAATCGGTGTTTCACTACCCGCAGCCGGGCCACATCATCAGCCGGGAAAAGGATGTGCTGGACGGCGTGTTCACGGCATGCAGGAAGGCGATCCGCACGTCCGGGATCGACCCGAAGGAAGTTGTCGCCGCGGCGTTCGCGTCGCAGGCCTGCGTCCTTACCCTGCTCGACAAGGACGAAAAGGTCATCGGGGACATGATCGGGTGGCAGGACGTGCGCTCCACCACCGGCATCGACCTTGATGAGTACATGGACCGCGAAGAAATCTACGACATCACGCTGCTTAAGCCGGACGCGGGGCCGAGCAGCTTCCTGCTCAAGCTCCTGTGGCTCAGGAAGAACGAGCCGTACAAATACGAGAAGACGCGCATGTTCGCCACGCAGCAGGATTATTTCCTGCAGCGTTTCGGCGTGGAAAGCCACAGTGCGGACATCGCCTCGCTCGCGCGGCAGAACATGGTCGACGTGAAAGCGCGGGAATTTTCTCCCCTGATATTCGACAGGCTCGGCTTCGACGTCGAGAGGTTCCCCGCCATCAGCGCCTCGGGCGCGCCCATAGGCAGGGTCTCCCGCGAGGCCGCCGGAAAGAGCGGGCTCAAAGAGGGGACGCTGCTGTGCGTCGGCGCCCACGACCAGTCCTGCTACCAGATCGGCGTGGGGGCGCTCTATCCGGGGGACAACTTCATGCTCATCAGCACGATGGGCGCCTGCGCCGTGGTCTGCGAACAGCCGTTGCTGGACCCGAGGCGCACCCTGACCGTCAAGCCCAACCCCGGCTTCGGGCGCTGGTCGATGGAAGGCCTCACGTCCTGTTCCGCAGGAAGCTACCGCTGGTTCCGCGACGCCTTCGGCTACAGCGGGAAAGGCGAGGACGCGTACGATGCGATCAACGTCGAGGTCGCGCTCTCCGCGCCGGGGGCGAACGGGGTCACGTTCATTCCATATCTGCAGGGCGCTTTCGGCGCCAAGCCCAACACCAACGCCCGCGGCGCCTACGTGGGCATGACGGCCGGGACGACCCGCGGCGACATGGCCCGCGCGGTCATGGAAGGCATCACGTATGAGCTTTACGACATCATCGAGTGCGAACGCGCCGCAGGCGTCGTGCTCCATAAGATACGGCTTACCGGCTTCGCCGCGAATTTTCCGCTCTGGTGCCAGACGGTGGCCGACATCCTCCAGATTCCCGTGGAGGTCACCGGCATCTCGGATACGGGGACGCTGGGCGCGGCCATGCTCGCCGGCGTGGGGGCCGGTGTCTACAGGGACGTTTACGAGGCGGCGGAACAGTTCGTGAGCATCACGAGGGAATACCTGCCCGACCCGGCGATGGCGCCGCTCTACGCCGAGGGGTTCGAGCGCTATCTGGCGATCATCGAAGGGCTGGAGTTCTCCAGAGTATATTAATACATCCGTAGAATATGTGCATGCAGCCGGGCGCCCCCCTTTTGGGGAGCGCTTCAGACTGTCAAAAAAGCCTACTAGCAGGGGTGTGGGGATGCAATCCCCCACTTTCAATCCAATCTGACGACATGTGCGTCAGATTGGTGTAAAAAATGCCGTCTAAAAGCGGCATTTTAACCACACAGAAAACCGTCGACAAATCCCGAAGGTTTGTCGACGGCCTAGGGCGCTCCCCTTTTGGGGAGCGCCCGGTTTTGTCGCTGTGGCCATGAGGCCCTTTTTGCCGGCCCGGCCCTGCATGCTGTCATGAGCGCAGTCGTGGGGAAAATACCTCGAAAATCCTTGCGCTGTTAAGTATATTGTTATATATAACATTATATAAACAAGTAATGAGGAAAACAGGGGTGGAGGCGGATGGAGATCGAAAGGGAGATGCTCAAGGGCTATATCGACATCATCATCCTTTCCGTGCTCATGGGCAGGGACTACTACGGGTACGAACTCGGCAAGCGCGTTAAAGAGCTTACAGGCAACATCTTCGGACTCAAGGAGGGCACGCTGTACGTCGCGCTCAAGCGGCTGGAGCGGGGCGGGCTGGTCGTCTCCTACTGGGACGGCGAGAACTATAGCGGGCGGAGGAAGTATTACAGGCTCCTTCCGGCCGGCGTCAAGCATCTCGGGGAAAAGAAGAAGCAGTGGGAGCTCATCAGGAACGTGATCGATCTTTTTTTGAAAGGCATAAACACGAACGGGGAAGGCGCCGTGCCGTGAGGCGCGGCCGGCGGGTAAGGGCGAGGCGCGCAGAGGCCCGCCGCACCCTCCCCAAAACTGCCCGCGAAGCCTTTCCTAAGAATTTTTCTTCGAAGCCTTTCCCTAACAAATCCCTGAAAAGCAAAGCTTTTCAGGGAAGAGGAGGGGCAACGGAGCGGGGCGAGGAATCCCCGACGCGCGCAGCGCAAAGGGGGTTACGAGTGAAGCGTAGTTTGCTCCGACGAGAGGATGCGCTATAATATGGGCTGAAGAAACCGAAACCGGGGTGGTCGATTGAAAAGTATAGCGAGCGCGTCCGAGGCCGATACGCAGCGGGCCGGGGCCGCAATCGGGAAGGCTGCGGGCCCGGGGAGCTTTATCGCGCTCTGCGGCGGCCTGGGCGCGGGCAAGAGCGTTTTCGCGCGCGGCGTCGCCCGGGGACTGGGCATCCTGGCGCCGGTGCAGAGCCCCACGTTCACGCTGCTCAACGTCTACGGGGAGGGGCGCCTGCCGTTTTATCATTTCGACGCGTACCGGCTGGATTCGGAGGACGAACTCGAGGCGCTGGGGTACGAGGACTGCTTTTTCGGTCCGGGCGTGGTTGTGATCGAATGGGCGCAGCGCGTCATGGGGCTGCTCCCCGGGGACCGGCTCGACGTCGCGATCCGGGAGGGCGAAGACGAAAACCGGCGGATCATACGGCTGACCCCGCGCGGGGAACAGGCCGAACGCCTGCTGAAGGAGGCCCGCCTGTGAACATACTCTGTTTAGACACGTCGGGGGCGGCGGCCGGCGTGGCGATATTTAGGGACGGACGCCTCGTTTTCGAGGCCTGCGTCGACCACGGGATGACGCATTCCGTGGTCCTGATGCCGATGATCGAACAGGGGCTCGAAGCCGTGAAAATGGGGCTTGACGATGTCGGGTGCTTCGTGTGCACGCGCGGGCCGGGGTCTTTTACCGGCGTGCGCATCGGCGTGAGCACAATAAAGGCGCTCGCGTACGCCGCCGGAAAATCCGCGCTGGGCATCAACACGCTGGACGCGCTCGCATACAATGTAGTGGCCCATAGAGGGCATATCTGCGCCGCGATGGACGCGCGGCGCGCGCAGGTCTACGCCGCACTCTACGTTTCGGACGGGGAAAGGCTCACGCGCGCCGGGGAATACGCCGCCCTTCCGGTGGAGGAATGCGCGGCCGCCTGGCCCGCCGGGGAGGACGTCCTGCTGGTGGGCGACGGGGCGCAGGCCTACCGGAAGGAATGGGAAGCCGCCGCTTCAGGGCGCGCCGTCTTCGCGCCGCCCCACCTTGTAAGGCAGCGCGCCGCGGCCGCGGGCGCGTACGCCCTGGCCCTCATGGCCGGCGGCGTCCGGCCGGGCGGGCCTTTTGACCTCGAACCATTTTATCTGCGCCTGCCGCAAGCGGAAAGGGAGTACCGGCGGCGGCTGAAGGAGCGGGGATGAACAAACCGATCGTCCGAGGGTTGCGGCAGGAGGACCCGGCCGCCCTCGAAAGGCTGGAGCGGGAATGCTTCGACCTACCCTGGTCGCGCGCGGCGTTTGAAGCGGAACTCATCAATCCGTGCGCGCATTACGTCGTGCTCGAAAACGATACGGGCATCATCGGGTACGCCGGGATGTGGATCGTGATCGACGAGGCGCACGTCACCAACGTGGCGGTGAGCCCAAGCCACCGGCGCCGGGGATACGGGCGGCTGCTGATGTGCGAGCTGATGCGGCGCGCCGTAGAGGCGGGCGCGGAGATGATGACGCTGGAGGTGCGCCAGAGCAACCACGTCGCCCAGTCGCTCTACAGGGACCTGGGCTTTACATGGTGTGGCCTGCGCAAGAGGTATTATTCGGACAACGGGGAAGACGCCGTCATCATGTGGAACAGGCGGATAAGCGCGGCGCTGCAGGGCGGCTGCGAAGCGCGGTGAACGCACGACGACGAATTGCTACCGGGCGGCCGTTGTTATATAATGGGTATCAGCATGCAGCCTTTCTTGCGGGTGGGATGAACATATGATGATGGACGCGGGCGGGATGCGCCTGCACTACGCGGTATCGGGCGAAGGGGACCCCGTGCTCCTGCTCCACGGATGGGGCGGGTGCATCGGGAGCTTTGCGCCGGTCGCCGCGGGCCTTTCCGGATACAGGCGCGCCGTTTCCGTCGACCTGCCGGGTTTCGGGCAGACGCCCCCGCCGCCCGTGCCGTGGTCCGTGACCGAGTACAAGGAGGCCGTGCGGGAGTTCATCGAGCGCCTCGGCATCGCGGGATGCGACGTCGTCGCCCATTCGTTCGGCGCGCGCGTGGCCATCCTGCTGGCCGCCGAGCACCCGGACCTCGTCTCGAAGCTGGTGCTGGTGGATGCGGCGGGCGTGCGGCCCCGGCGGACCCTGAAATACCACCTGAAAGTAAGGGCGTTCAAGCTGGGCAGGCGTATCGCCGGGTGCCGGGCCTGCATGCGGCTGCTGGGGCCGGCCGGGAAACGGCTGAAGGCGCGCGTCGAGGCGGCGGGGTCGAAGGACTACCGGGCCTTAAGCGGGGTCATGCGGCGCACGTTCGTTAAGGTCGTGAACCAGGACCTTCGGCCGGTGCTCAGGCGTATCTCGTCGCCGACGCTGCTGGTCTGGGGGCGCGACGACACGGAAACGCCGCTGTACATGGGAGAGCTGATGGAAAAAGAGATACCGGACGCGGGCCTGGTCGTGCTGGACGGGGCCGGGCATTTCAGCTATCTGGACCGGTTCGACCGCTTCATGCTCATATTGCGCAGTTTCCTGGGAGGAGGCGTCTGATGCCGCCGGTGGTACTGGCCGTCATGCTCGTGCTGCACGTGACGATGTGGATCTGGCTTTCGGCCAGGTTCGTGCACCTGTTGCAACTGGAGAGCTACCAGAACAGGATGTATCTGCGGGCGATCGCGCGCAACCCCCGCACGGCGCTGCTGCCCGTCCTCTGGGCGGGCGCCGCCGCGCTTGCGGCCGAAAGCGCCGTCTGGCTGCTGGTGAAGGACGCCTTCGTCGCCGCGGTGGCCGCGCCCCTGTGCGCGCTGGGGATCGGGTTCGCCGTCGCGCTGATGCTGTCCGGGCGCAGGCAGAAAAAGCCGCTCGTGTACACGGCGCGCGTCAAGCGCCTGACGGCCGCGCTCGCGCTGGTGTGTATCCTCTACGCCTGGGGGGCGTGGGCGCTTTTCGGCGCGACGAGGCCGGTCGCGGCGATGGAACTCGTCCTGGCGGCGGGCATCGCGCTCGTCCCCGTCTTCGTGTTGCTGGCGGCGCTCGTCAATTATCCGTTCGAACAGCTTTTCAAACGCAGGTACTTCCTCGGGGCGAAAGCGAAGCTGGCCGCGCGCGAAGGCCTGATCCGCATAGGGATCACCGGGAGCTACGGCAAGACCAGCGCCAAGCACATGCTGGGAACCATCCTCGCCAGGCGGTACAGGACGCTCATCACGCCCAAGAGCTATAACACGCCGATGGGCGTTTCCCGCGTGATCCTGGAAAACGACCTCGAAGGCCTGGAGGTCTTCGTCTGCGAGATGGGCGCGCGCTACAGGGGCGACATACGCGAACTCTGCGACCTCGTCCGGCCGCGGTACGGCCTCATCACGTCCATAGGCAAACAGCACCTGGAGACCTTCAACACCCTGGACGCCGTGGTTTCCACGAAATTCGAGCTGGTCGAGGCGCTGCCGGAGGACGGTTGCGCGTTCTTCCCCGCGGACAACGAAATCTGCCTCGCCCTCTACGACAGGACGGAGACGGACAAGGCGCTCTTCGGGTTCGACGGGCAGGGCAGGATGCTGGACATCGCCGTCGACGAATACCGCCCGGGCCCAAACGGGAGCTCGTTCACGCTCATCGACCGGGAGGGCTCGACGGTGCGGTGCACGACCGCGCTTCTCGGGCGGCACAACGTGCAGAACATCCTGGGGGCGGCCTGCGTCGCGCGGAAGCTGGGCCTCACGCTCGACGAGATCGCGGAGGGGATCGCGCAGATCGAGCCCGTGGAGCACCGGCTGCAGCTCATCAGGGGCGCGAACGGCGTAACGGTGATAGACGACGCGTTCAACGCGAATCCCGAGGGCGCGCAGGTCGCGCTGGAAGTCCTCGCCTCGTTTACGGGGGGCAGGCGCATCATTGTCACTCCGGGGCTGGTCGAGCTTGGGAAAGAGGAGGCGGAGCTCAACCGCGGGTTCGGGCGGGCCATGGCCACAAGCGTCGACGAGGCGATCCTGGTGGGCGCTCCCGCGCGCACCGCGCTGCTGAGGGAAGGCCTCCTCGAGGAAGGGTTCGACAGGGAGCACATACACGAAGTCTCCGGCCTTCAGGAGGCCACCGAAGCGATAGCGCGCCTCGCCCGGACGGGCGATACGGTCCTTTTCGAAAACGACCTGCCCGACAACTACGACGGTTGACGGCGCGGGCCGAATTGTAGCACGGAAAGTGAGGCAACAGCATGAAACGTAACCTGGCCGTCGTCTTCGGCGGCAAGTCCGTGGAGCACGACGTGTCCATCATCACGGGGCTGCAGCTGATGGACAACGCCGACCCTGGAAAATACAACGTCGTGCCCGTTTACATCTCGCGCGAAGGGAAATGGTTTACGGGGCCAAGGCTCCGGGACGTGAAGTTCATGCGGAACTTCGATCCCAAGGATA
The DNA here is from genome assembly GCA_002329665.1 of Christensenella sp. UBA1431. Lineage (GTDB taxonomy): Bacteria > Bacillota > Clostridia > Christensenellales > UBA1431 > UBA1431. The sequence goes on along the minus strand of DCTV01000022.1, from coordinate 1,963 downwards.
AGACCGTCAAAGAGGTTTACATATCGCCGGCCGCCGGCGCGCACAGGCTGATGGAAGCGGCCGGAGGCAGGTTCTCGGGGCCAAAGGAGGTATGCAGGATCGACGTGGCGATACCGGCGATGCACGGCATGCACGGGGAGGACGGCACGCTGCAGGGCCTGTTCGAACTCGCCAACATCCCCTATTCGAGCCCCGGCGTGCTCGGTTCGGCGGTGGGCATGGACAAGATCGTGATGAAGGCCGTGTTCAGGGGCTGCGGCCTGCCGGTGCTCGACGACGTGCACTTTTCCCGCAGCGAGTGGAAGGCCGGCAGGGAAAAAGTCGTCGCGCGCGTGGAGGCGGCGCTTGAGTACCCCGTGTTCGTCAAGCCCGCCAACCTCGGCTCGAGCATCGGCATCGGCAAGGCCGCGGACAGGGACGCGCTCATCGGGGCGGTCGAAGTGGCCCTGCACTACGACCGGAGGGTCCTGGTCGAAACCGGCGTGCAGGACATCATGGAGATCAACTGCTCGTGCCTCGGGTTCGACGACGACGTGCGCGCGTCGGTCTGCGAACAGCCGGTCAACTGGGAAGAGTTCCTCACCTTCGAGGACAAATACCTGCGGGCGGGGAAAAGCGCCGGCATGAAGTCGATGGAGCGCCGCATACCCGCCCCGATCGACGACTCCCTGCGCGACGAGATACAGGGCCTCGCCGTAAAAGTTTTCCAAACGTTGGATTGCAAGGGCGTGGTGCGCATAGACTTTATCGTGGATAAGGCGGCGGGCAGGACGTACGTGAACGAAATAAACACGATACCCGGTTCGTTTTCCTATTACCTGTGGGAGGCGGCGGGCGTCCCGTTTGCCGAACTGGTCGAAAGGCTGGACGCGATCGCGTGCCGGGCGCATGCGGAGAAAAACCTTAATTCGTACGCGTTCGATTCCGGCGTCCTCAAAAAAATGACGAATGGTGCAAAAACAGGCAAATGATGAAAATATTGCCCGGATTTCCTTTACAAAACGCGTGTTTCAGGATAATATAATCACCATATAGGATATTTGAGGAGGCATTTTTATGAGTTATAATGCAAACGGCGATCTCACAAAAGCAACTCTGGCGTATATCCCGATAGTTGGAATTATCCTGTTCATCGTCGAGAAGGAGGACAATTACGTTAGGTATCATGCGATGCAGTCCATCCTCCTGAACGTCGTCGAGTTGGTCGTGGGGATCCTTTTGATGATCCTCAATGCGATCTTCTGGACGCCGTATACGATAACGACGTATATCTACGGCGGATGGGGCTTCCTCGCGATCCTGGGCCTCATCGTCTGGCTCGCGTTCCTCGCGCTCACGATCTACTGCATGATCAGGGCTTACAAGGGCGCCTGGTTCAAGCTGCCGGTCATCGGCAACATCGCAACGAACATAGTCAACAAGTAACGGCTGCAACAGCATATCAACCGGTCCAACGGTGTGGGCCACCGCACCGTCTGTTTTTCAGCGTCGCAAACCCTGGGTTTACGTCGGCTGCGGCCCGGGGCGAACCTATGGTTTGCCTCGGTTTTTTATGGGGAAAACACTCCTTTTTCGGCCGGGCGCCTTCGATCCCGGAGCTTGCGAAAAAGCGGATTCTGTTTTAAAATGTAGTCTGTGCAAATAATGGAAGGGGAGGCAGCGCATGACCCGGATCGCCATGCCCGTGCCCGTCGTCGAGATGGACGGCGACGAGATGACCCGCATACTCTGGCGGATGATAAAGCAATCCCTGCTGGAACCCTACGTCGAGCTCAACACCGTCTACTTCGACCTCGGCCTGAAGAACAGGGACAGGACCGACGACAGGGTCACGACGGAGGCGGCGCTCGCCATAAAGGAATACGGCGTCGGCGTGAAATGCGCCACGATCACCCCCAACGCCCGGCGCGTGGAGGAATACGGCCTGAAACGGATGTACAAAAGCCCCAACGGCACGATCCGC
>DCTV01000001.1:6559-8735 GCA_002329665.1 Christensenella sp. UBA1431 | reverse complement strand
GATTTCGAGGTAAACGCAAACACGCCGGACCGCCAGAGCATCATCGGCATCGCGCGCGAGACGGCTTCGGCGCTGGAAACGGACCTGCGCCTGCCCGAGGTTTGCGTCGATCGCACGGTGGACGAAGAGATGCCGCTTTGTGTGGAGGTGGCCGACGCCGGTCTCTGCCCGCGGTACATGGCGCGCGTCGTGAAAAACGTGCGCATCGGCCCGNNCGTGCGCCCCATCAACAACATCGTCGACGTGACCAACTATGTCATGCTCGAAATGGGGCAGCCCATGCACGCTTTTGACCTCGCGTGCGTGCGCGAAAACACGATCATCGTGCGTCCGGCCGAAGCGGGGGAAACCATCACCACGCTGGACGGCAAACTGCGCGAGCTTACAGAAGGCATGCTTTTGATCACCGACCCCCGTGGCCCCATCGGCATAGCGGGCGTGATGGGCGGCCAGAATTCGGAGATCTCGAAGGAAACGCGCGACATCGTGCTCGAGTCCGCCTGCTTCCAGCCGGCGAGCGTGCGCGCGACGTCCAGGGCGCTCGGCCTGAACACCGAATCGGCCGCGCGCTTCATCAAGGGCGTGGAGCCCGGCAATACCGCCGCCGCCCTCGAGCGGGCGGCGCAGCTCATCGACGTGCTCGGCGCCGGCGACGTGGTGCGCGGGGCCGTCGACGTCTCGGCCGCAATCCCCAGGGAGCGCACGAAGGTCGTCTCCGTGCCCTTCGTCAATTCGCTGCTCGGGCTCGAGCTCACGGCGCGGAAGATGGCGATGCTGCTCAAAAGGGCGTTCATCCCCAGCATCGTTCAGGACGCGAAGACGCTCATCTGCACCGTCCCGCCGCACAGGCAGGACATCCAGCGCGCCTGCGACATCGCCGAGGAGGTCGCGCGCATGTACGGCTACGACNNNAAGGAACGGCTGTGCGCCCTCGGCTTTTTCGAGACGATGACCTACTCGTTCATGGGCCCGCGGGAACTCGACGCGCTCGCCCTCGAAGAGGACGACCCGCTGCGCTCGTGCGTGAAGCTTAAAAACCCGTTCGGAGAGGACCAGAGCCTGATGCGCACCACGATGCTCCCCGCCATGCTAGCCGCCGTCGCGCTGAACCTCTCGAGGAAGAACAGCGGCCTTCGGCTCTTCGAGCTGGGAACCGTGTTCCTTCCCAATGCCCTTCCGCTCGCGGAACTGCCCGAGGAGAAACAGGCGCTGTGCCTGGCCCTCTGCGGCCGCGGCGAAGACTTTTTCTCGCTAAAGGGCGCGGTCGAGTCCCTCGCGGCCTGCCTGAACATCGGCGCGCCCGGTTTTATTGAGGGCGGCCCCGGCTACCTGCACCCGGGGCAGAAGGCGTATGTCACGGCCGGCGGCGCGCGGGCGGGCTACATCGGATGCCTGCATCCGGATATCTGCGAGAACTTCGGCGTCCCGCGCGTGTACGTGGCCGAACTCGACTTCGACGTGCTGGCCGGCGCGGCGTCGGAGGGCGTCACGGCCGCGCCGCTTCCCAGGTACCCGGCCGTCGAGCGCGACCTGGCCCTCGTGATGGACCGTGACCGGCCTGCGGGCAAGGTCGCCGCGATGATGAAGGAGACGGGCGGCGCGCTGGTGGAAAGCGTCGAGCCGTTCGACGTGTATACGGGCGAGCAGGTCACAGAGGGCAAAAAGAGCGTCGCGTTCGCGCTGGTCCTTCGCGCGCACGACCGCACGCTCACCGACGAGGAAGCCTCGGCCGTGCTCGAAAGGATCGTAAAACGCGCAAAGAAGGAATTCGGCGCGCAGCTTCGCTGACCGGTCCGGCCGCAAGCAGGCCAAGCGAAAAGGCGGTGCTGGGAAAAATCCCCACCGCCTCCCTTGTATGTTCACAGGAGTTCTATTATAATTGTAACAACGGTTACGTATAAAAATGCGTATGGGGGTGCGGTGTGTGGCGAAGAATAAGACCATCGTGAACATCGGGCATCACGAGTACACGCTGATGGGCGAGGAAAGCACGGAATACATACACCGCGTCGCCATTTACGTGGACCGCACGATGAAGGAGATCATGGAAAACATGGTGAGCGTGAGCGACACGATGCTCGCGATGCTCACCGCCATCAACATCGCGGACGAACATCTCAAGCTCCTCGACGAGACGGAGCGGCTCAGGAACGAAGCGAAGAAGCTCGGGGAGGAG
>DCTV01000001.1:6346-6543 GCA_002329665.1 Christensenella sp. UBA1431 | reverse complement strand
TATGGCCAAGAGCGCGCCCAAGCCGACGCCGCCCGACAAGAAGACGACCGGGGGCACGCGCAGGGACTGAAGCGCAACCTGGGCGACTATGACCGCCAGAGCAGCAAGATGTTTCGCTGCTCTTTTTGAATACAGTTTTTGAACGGACAGGGAAGCAACATGCAGGAAAGAGTGCTCAGACTCCTGGAATTCGACAA
>DCTV01000001.1:6120-6280 GCA_002329665.1 Christensenella sp. UBA1431 | reverse complement strand
CGAAGGCGTGCGCCTGCTGCAGGACGAGACGCAGGAAGCCGAAAGCTATCTCGCGGCCCTCGAGGCCCATCCGGTCGCCGCCTTTTCCGACGCGGGCGGCGCGCTGAATCGCAGCCGCGTCGGCGCGATGCTCTCGATGCGCGAGCTGCTGGACGTGGCC
>DCTV01000001.1:0-6110 GCA_002329665.1 Christensenella sp. UBA1431 | reverse complement strand
TCGCGCGTGCTCAGGCGCGCGCTCGCAGCCGGAAACGTCATTGAAGGGGACGTCCTGAGCCGGCAGGCGGCGCAGCTTTACGAGGACCATGCGCTGGAAAAGCGCATTCATGCCTGCATTCAGAGCGAGGACGAGATGGCGGACAACGCCTCGCCCGCGCTCTTTGCGATACGCAGGAACATCCGCAGGGAGAACGCGCGCGTGCGCGAGAAGCTCAGCGATATCGTGCAGTCGGCCAGGGCCCAGAAATACCTGCAGGAGGCGATCATCACCATCCGCGGCGGCCGCTACGTCGTGCCGGTGAAGCAGGAATACAGGTCGCAGGTGCCCGGGCTTATCCACGACCATTCGGCGAGCGGGCAGACCCTTTTCATCGAGCCGATGGCCGTCGTCGAGATCAACAACAGCATACGGCAGCTCCAGGCCGAGGAGGAGGCCGAGATCGACCGCATCCTCGAGGAACTCACCGGGCTGGTCGCGCCGATCGCGGACGACCTGTCGGGCAACATCGACATACTCGTGCGCATGGACGTCGTGTTCGCGAGGGCGGCGCTGTCGGGCAGGATGCGGGGGGTACGGCCCGTCATGAGCGAAGACGGGGAGATATTGCTCAAAGGGGCGCGCCACCCGCTGATCGCAAAAGACAAAGTGGTGCCCATAGACATCCGGCTCGAGAGCGGCAAGTTCGGGCTCATCATCACAGGCCCCAACACCGGCGGGAAGACGGTCACATTGAAGACCGTGGGCCTGATGGCGGTGATGGCGCAGTCGGGCCTTCACATCGGCGCGGCCTGGGGCGCGAAGCTCCCGGTCTACGACGGCGTGTTCGCGGACATCGGGGACGAGNNTCGCCGACATCGGCGACGAGCAGAGCATCGAGCAGTCGCTCTCGACCTTCTCTTCGCACATGACCAACATCGTCGGTATCCTCTCGCGGGTCACGCCCGACTCGCTCGTGCTGATCGACGAGCTGGGCGCGGGGACCGACCCGTCCGAAGGGGCGGCGCTGGCGATGGCCATACTCGACGGCCTGCGCGAAAAGGGCGCTACGGTGCTGGCCACCACCCACTACGGCGAGCTCAAGGCGTTCGCGATGGAGACGCCGGGGCTGGACAACGCCTCGATGGAGTTCGACATGGAGACGCTCAGGCCTACGTTCCGCGTGCTGATGGGGGTCCCCGGGCAGAGCAACGCGCTGGAGATATCCAGGCGCCTGGGCCTCGACGACGCGCTGGTACAGAAGGCGCGCGGGTATATATCGCGCGAAAAGCTGGATTTCGAGGCGACGCTTTCGGAGGCGCGCGCCCGGCTGAACGAGGCCGGACGGGAGCTGGAAACGGCGAAACAGGAGCGGGAGCAGGCAACGGCCCTGCTTAAAGAAGCCGGGGAAAAGCTTGAAAAAGCGGAAGCGAAGCGGGAAGCCATGCTCAATAAGGCGGGCGAGAACGCGCGGGAGATCGTGCAGGACGCCAAGGCCGAAACAGAGCGCGTGATAAAAGAGCTGCGGCAGGCGGCGGCCTCCACGCGGGAAGCCGCCCTCGAAAAGGAGATACAGACGGCGCGCGACGCCCTCCGCGCGCAGGAGAAAAAAACGTACGGCTTTTTGGAGGAGCGCGAAGGCGCGCTCGCTCCCCCGCCGAAAGATCTGAAAATCGGGGAGACGGTCTCGCTTATTGGGCACAATCTTAGGGCGACCGTGCTCACTTTGCCCGACGCGAAGGGCGAACTGCTGGTGCAGGCGGGCGTGATGAAGCTGACCATGCACGTTTCCCGGGTCCGGAGGGAGACGGAACCGCCCCCGGAACCGGACGCCGCCGTGCGCAGGGAGGGGCTGAGGATAAAGGCCCTGTCGGGCGAGATCGACGTGCGCGGCCAGACCGTGGAGGAAGCGGTCATGAACATCGACAGGTACCTCGACGATGTGGTGCTCACGGGATTGAGCGAGGTCTCCATCATACACGGCAAGGGCACGGGCGCGCTGCGCGCCGGGGTGCACAAAAACCTCAGCGCACACCCGCACGTGAAGCGCTTCAGGCTGGGGAACTACGGCGAGGGCGACGCGGGGGTCACGGTGGTGGAGCTCAAATGAGGCCCGTCTGGCTGGTGAGCGCCTGCCTGCTGGGAGAGCGCTGCAGGTACGACGGCGGGCACTGCTACGATCCGGCCGTCGAGGAACTGAAGAAGAGGGCGGACGTCGTGCCCGTATGCCCCGAAACGCTCGGCGGCCTCGAAGCGCCGCGCGCGCCCAGCGAGATCGTCGGGGGGACGGGCGCGGACGTGTGGAACGGGACGGCGAAGGTGCTGGACGCTGAAGGGCGCGACCGGACGCAGGCGTTTCTTACGGGCGCAAAAAAGGCGATGGAGATCTGCAAACGGTGCGGGGCCCATAGCGCGCTGGTAAAGAGTAACAGCCCGTCGTGCGGTTATGGTACAATATATGACGGAAGCTTCGGCGACACGAAACGCGGGGGAAACGGCGTCTTCACGCAACTGTTGCTGGACAGGGGCGTGAGAGTCGTGTGCGACGGCGACGCCGCCGTGCGGAGATGATTGGAGGAATAGGAAATGCGGGATTTCAATGATTACCGTGACGTGAGCGAGCAAAAGGCGCGGCGCAGGCGCACTGCATGGACGGTGACCGCCGTGATTGCCGTCGTCCTCGTGGTCGCGGTCGTCGGCCTGGCGGTCGTCATCCCCATGATGGGGCAGAACCGGGGCGACGAGACGCTTCCCACGTCCACAACCACGCCCGCGCTGTCGGAACCGGACGGAAACGCGCAGGCGAACATATCCGTCAAGAACCCGGTCGTAGACATCGCAAAGGCGATCGGGCCGAGCGTGGTGGGCGTTACCAGCACGCGCAAGATCACGCCCGATTCCGGCGTCTTCGGCGGGGACATGCGGGAGTCGCAGTACGCAGGATCCGGCTTTGTCGTGACGGAAAAGGGCCATATCGTGACCAACCAGCACGTGGTGGAGGGCGGAACGGCCTTCACGGTCCTGCTGCCGGGCGGGAAGGAACTCTCCGCGCGGCTCATCGGCCAGGACGCGACGACGGACCTTGCCGTTTTGCAGGTGCAGGGGCAGACCCTGCCCGTCGCGCCGCTGGGCGATTCGTCCAAGGTACAGGTCGGCGAACTGGCCGTCGCGATCGGGAACCCGCTGGGGAACGAGCTCGCGGGCACGGTGACGACGGGGATCATCAGCGCCACACAGCGAAAGATGCGGGTGGGCAGCACGTTCATGAACCTGCTGCAGACCGACGCGGCTATCAACCCCGGGAACAGCGGCGGGCCGCTGGTCGATTCGAAGGGGCAGGTCATCGGCATCAACACGCAGAAGACAGCCGTCGCCGGCGTGGACGAATACGGGCGCACGATCTCGGCCGAGGGCATCGGGTTCGCCATCCCGATCAACGAAGCGCGCCCCATCATCAACGAACTCATCGAAAAGGGCAGGGTCACGCGCGCGGGTATCGGCATATCCTGTTATGAGATCGACAGGAAAACGGCCGAGGCCTATGACGTGCCCCAGGGCATCTACGTAGACGACGCGAACATCATGGGGTCGGCCTACAGGGCAGGCGTGCGCGCCGGGGACATCATCACCAAGCTGGACAATAAGCCGGTCGTGGACCTGGAGGACTTCACGCAGCGGCTGCTTAAAAAGAAGATCGGCGACAAGACCACCATAACGCTGTGGCGCAACGGGACCGAGGTTACGCTGGTCGTGACCATCATGGACATCAGCAATTTACAGTAATAAAGAGGCGAAAGACGAAAAAACGATGATATATCTGGATAACAGCGCGACCACCAAACCGTTCGGCGAAGCGGCGGACGCGGTGGACCGCGCGCTAAGGGAGGACTTTTTCAACCCGGCGGCCGCCTATTCGCCGGCCGTGCAGCTGCACGCGCGGATCGAAAAGGGGCGCGCGCAGATGCTGCGCACGCTGAAGGCGGACACCGGCAAACTCGTGTTCACCTCCGGCGGCACCGAGGCCAACAACCTCGCGGTATTCGGCGCCCTCAGTGCCTTGCGCGGGAGGGGCAGACACGTCATAACGACAACGGTCGAGCACGCATCGGTGGCGGGCGTGTTCCACACGCTCGAAGAAAACGGGTACGAGGTGACGTGGCTCCCCGTTGACGCGCACGGAGCGCTGCGGCCCGACACGCTGAAAAACGCGCTGAGGGCGGACACTTGCCTCGTGAGCTTTATGCACGTGAACAACGAAGTGGGCGCCATCAACGACATCCTCGCCCTGAGCGAGCTGACAAAAAAACACTGCCCGCGGGCGCTGGTCCACTGCGACGGCGTGCAGGCGTACGGGCGCCTCACGCCCAACCTGAGCGTCTGCCCGATCGACCTGTACGCGGTGAGCGCCCACAAGTTCCACGGGCCCAAGGGCGCCGGCGCGCTGTACGTGCGCGAAGGCGTGCGCATCGAGCCCCTGTTCATGGGCGGCGGGCAGGAAGGCGGGCTGAGGTCGGGGACGAGCAACGCCCCGGCCACGCTGGGGATGCTGGAGGCGGCGAAGGTCTGCTACCGGACCCAAAGAGAACTCGTCGGCAGGCTTTCCGGCTGCAAGCGCGCGCTCGTGGAGGGCTTAGCGGGCATCGGCGACATGTTCGTCAACGGCCCGCCGCCGGAGGAGGGCGCGCCGCACATCCTGAACGTCTCGTTCCTGGGCGTGCGCGGGGAAACGCTGCTGCACAGCCTGGAACAGCACGGCATCTACGTTTCCACGGGCTCGGCCTGCAGCGCGCACAGCCACAGGGAAAGCCGCGTGCTCGCCGCGCTGGGGATCGGCGGGGAGCGCCTGCTGGGCGCGGTACGCATCAGCTTCGGCGCGTACAACTCGCCGGCGGAAATGCCGGAGGTGGCGAACCGCATCCGCACGGAGGTGGCGCACCTGAGAAGATACAGGAGGATGTGAGCCGATGGAGCGGACCATACTCGTCCGGTACGGGGAGATCCATCTCAAAGGGCTTAACCGCCCTTTCTTCGAACGCGCGCTCATGAATAACCTAAGGGACGCGCTGAAGCCGTTTGTTGGCGCGCGTGTCGAGCGGCGGGACGGGCGCGTTTACGTCGAGGGGGTCGCCCGGGAGGATGAAAAGGCCGCCGTCGACCGCCTCTGCCGCGTGTTCGGCGTGCATTCGGTCAGCCTGGTGGTCGGCGTGGACAAGGACCTCGACAGCATCGCCGCGGCGGCGCTGGACCTCATCCGGGAGGCGGCTAAGGAAGCCCCGGCGACCTTCAAGGTGCGCGCCCGGCGCTCGGACAAGCGCTTCTCCCTCAACTCGATGGAACTCGCCGCCGAGATCGGCGGCAGGGTCCTAAAGGCGCTGCCCTATTTGAAAGTGGACGTGCACCGCCCGCAGATCATGCTGGACATCGAGATAAGGGAGCGGGCCTACCTGTACACCGACGCGAAAAAAGCGGTCGGCGGCATGCCGGTGGGCACGGGAGGGCGCGCGATGCTCCTTTTATCGGGCGGGATCGACAGCCCGGTGGCCGGCTACATGATCGCCAGGCGCGGCGTGGCCGTCGACTGCGTCCATTTCGAAAGCGTCCCGTATACGAGCGGGCAGGCGCGCCAGAAGGTGATCGACCTCGCGACGATCATGGCCGGTTACTGCGGCCCCATGCGGCTGCATATCGTGTCCTTCACGGAAATACAGCAAAAGCTCTACGAAGACGGACCGCCGCCGCTGCTCACGATCCTGATGCGCCGGTTCATGATGCGCATCGCNNTCATTACGGGGGAGAACCTCGGCCAGGTCGCCAGCCAGACGATGGACAGCCTCAACGCGACCAACGCCGTGGTATCCATCCCCGTATTCAGGCCGCTGATCGGCTTCGACAAGGCGGAGATTATGTACAGGGCGCGGCAGATCGGCACGTACGAGACCTCGATCCTCCCCTACGACGACTGCTGCAGCGTGTTCGTGCCCCGTCACCCGGCGACGCGGCCCAGGCCCGGCGAACCCGATAAGGCCGAAGCCAAAATGGACGTGGAAGCGATGGTGGAAGCGGCGCTCTCCGGCGTGGAGACGCTCGATATCCGCCCGGCGGAAAACGAATGGTAAAAGGGCCGGCAACTT
>DCTV01000027.1:601-17884 GCA_002329665.1 Christensenella sp. UBA1431 | reverse complement strand
CGTCGGCGAGGACGGCCCCACGCACCAGCCCGTCGAGCAGCTTGCCGCGATGCGCTCCATCCCCAATTCGGTGGTATTCCGCCCCGCCGATTCTAAAGAGACCGCCGCGGCGTACCAGTACGCGCTCACCGAGGCGAAAGGCCCCGTGTGCATGNNCCCGCCAGGGCCTGCCGCTGTATGACGAGACCGGCAAAGACGCGATGAAGGGCGGGTACATCCTCGCCGATTCCGACAAGGCCGTGCCCGACGCCATCCTGATCGCTTCCGGCTCGGAGGTGGAACTCGCCTATAACGCGAAGGCCGCGCTCAAGGATAAGGGGATCGACGCGCGCGTGGTCTCCATGCCCAGCATGGAGGTCTTCGACAGCCAGAGCGACGAGTACAGGGAGAAGGTCCTGCCTTCGGCCGTGCGCAAGCGCGTTGCCGTCGAAGCGGGCACTTCCTTCGGCTGGCAGAAGTATTCGGGTCTCGACGGCGCCGTCGTCAGCATCGACCATTACGGCGCGTCGGCGCCCGCCGGAGTCCTGTTCAAGGAATTCGGGTTCACGGTGGAGAACGTCGTCGAAACGGTGACGAAGCTGTTCTGAGCGGCTGCGGCCGTATGACGCCATAAGCCCCCTGGATCCGTTTCAGGGGGCTTTTTCGCTTTTGACGCCATTTTCCAAAAGCCCTGAAGCGCGCGTTCGTTTAGGACCTTTCATTGGAAAGGTTTGGAGTGCGGCTTTCCTTTGTCTAAGGCGTCATCCGATTGCGCAGCGGCAAACGGCTGTGATACAATAGCAAAGGAATCATATTTTTTCGTTGTGATGGAGGGAGACTACTTTTGGAAAAATTCGAAGTCGACTTGGTGGGTAAGATCGGGTCGATGGCTTTGATCTGCAAGCAGGACAACGATATCGACTACAACATCTTCCGGCGCCTGAGCCTCCAGCTGAGGCCGGGGATGATCTGGGTGAGCTCGGGCGCGACGGAGATCGGACGCCTCGACTATATGAAGCGCAACGGCGGGGCCGAACTCGCGGGCGACATCGAGGAGGTAAAGGCGGATTACTCGGCGCAGGGGCAGTCGATCCTGATGGAGACGTACCGCCGTTTCATCCCGCACGAGTATTCGGTCCGCCAGGTGCTGGTCGAGCACCAGCACTTCAACAGCCCCGAAAAGCGCGAGCATATACGCAGCATGCTGCTGCGCGCGACGAGGCAAAACGCGATCCCCATCGTGAACTACAACGACCCGGTGAGCAGCGAGGAAAACCGGAAACTCGAATTGAACATTCTGCGCAACAACGGCAACGGGGAAGTGGTCGAGTGCATCGACAACGACGAGACGGCGGCGGTCATCGCCGAACTGGTGCACGCGCGCCTGCTGATCATCATGACCAGCGTGGACGGTATATATGAAGACCCTTGCGACCCGAAGACGCTGGCGCGCGAAGTCACGGGGAGCGATCCGGACGAACTCGAAAGCGAAATCAGGAAGCTGCAGGCCTGCTGCAACGGAGCGAGCCGCAGGGGATCGGGCGGCGCGCGCGCCAAGCTGGAATACATCATTCCCGTGGTGAGGAAAGGCACGACCGTCATCATCGGCAACGCGCATTACACGCTAGACGATCTGGTGAACTCCAGGGTGCCCCATACGAGGATCGGAATCCGGTAACACGACAGGAGGACGAAGAAGGTGGCCAGAAAAAAGGCTTGGGTGATGTTGCTCGTTTGTCTGCTGTTCGCGGTTTTGCTCGCAGGGTGCAACGACGCGGCCGACGCCGCGGACCTCGACCCGGACGCGCTGCTCGGGGAAGTCGCCCAAAAGCTCGGCGGCGTAAAGAGTTCCAGCGTGCAGGTGAGCGCCGTTGTTGACGTGACGGTCCCGGGCGATAAGGGGAAGCCGGTGAGAACGAGCGCGGATATAGACATTACCGCCCTGTCGATCGAAAACAGGAAATTCAAGCTCGATTTCGGGATGACGGCAAGGGCCGACGGGGAAACGGCCGACTGCGACATCGTTATGTACCTCGTCGAGGAAAACGGGCAGATGAAGGCGTATTACAGCGTCAGCGCGACGCCCCCGTCCGCCGGGGAAGCCATCATAAAAGGCATGCCGTTCAAAAACGGGGAATCGCTCGGGCCCGTTCAGGACGCGGGGCCTGCCGCGAGCCACGCAGCGCCGGAGGATTACCTGGCGAATCCCAGGATCGCTGGCACGGAGAGCATCGACGGGAGGGACGCCGTGCGTCTTCAGACGGAACTCGACCTTAAAAAGATCATGGACGAGGTTGAGGAAAGCCTGGGGAAGGACGTGTCGGCCGACGATCTGGGGACGGCAAGGGTGATGCTGATGATGCTCGGCGACATCGACGTCGATATCTGGGCGGACGCCGTGACCCACGACCCGGTCAGGCTCGAGATCGACTTCAAGAATCAGCTCGACGCGCTTACCGGGGCGCTCGAACCCCTGATGGAGGGCGATGACGCCGATGTGAGCATCAACAGCCTTTCGCTGAAGATAACGGTGTCCGAGTTCGACGCGGTCCCGGATTTCGAGGTGCCGGTCGGGCTGAAGGCGACGGAGGGCACGAAAACAAGCGCCTGACACCGGGGGAACAGGCAAAGGGCATTGAACCTCCCCGGGCCGCGCACGAAACGGGAATACGACGCCATGCCAGGGGCCGCAACGGCGAAAAAGGCCGCGCGGCCTTTTTTTATTTCTCATAAACGCCGACGAATGACATATTTTGAATGCAGGGCAGGTTTTACGGGGGCGGAGGGATGAGGCATGAAAAAACGCGCGGCGGCCCTTACGGCATGCGTCCTGCTTTGTTTTCTGTTGGCGGGCTGCGTGGAAGGGGAAAAGGGCGGCGGGCCTACGATAAACGACATGACGATGCCGGCCGTCTCGGACGCGGCGTCTCCGGCGGGCGGCAGCGTTGACGTCGACGTCCCGGCGGGTAAAACCGTCGCTGGGGGCACCGCCGGTACGGGCACAGAGGGCAAAACAGGCGGCGATGCCATAGACGCGCTCTGCTCCTGTGAGGTGCCCGAAAGCTACCGCATCGACATCTCGATGAAACTCGAGGAGAAGTTCAAAAAAGGCCCCAACGCGTTCATCGTGCCGTTTGAACTCAAGGGCAGGATAAGGGCGATTTCCAGTTCGCCGGCGAAGATGGACATCCGGGTGAACAGCAGGGCGCGTTTTGCCTCGGAAGACATCGACTATGCCGCGGAGGTCTACATGGAAAAAACGGGGGACGGCTATACGTCCTACAGCAACGAGACAGGGGAATGGGTCCGCACGGTCCGAAGCGGCGGAGGCGCCTTGGCGGTCACGCTAAAAAAAGAAGACTGGGACGCGCTCGCGTTATCGGCGCGAGGCGCAAAACCCGCCGGATACGAGGACGTCGGCGGCGTGACGGCCAAAAAGACGGAGGCGTCCGTGCGCGCCAGGGAGGTGTATGCGCTTTTCGGCGAGCAGCTTAGCTGCGTGATCCCCGGCATGCAGACCGCGTCGCCAGACGACAAGGCGTCCGGCGAAAGCATGCGGATGTTCGTATACACATCGGAAAGCGGCGAGGTCCTGCAACTGCGGTTCGATGCGGGGGCGGCATGGGGCAAGCTGGTCGGGGATTCGTTTGCGACCCGGTCGACCGACGAGTTCGATGTTTCCGTCCAGAACGTGGAGATCAGGCTTACCGTCTCGGAATTCAATGCGGTCGAATCCTTCGATGTCCCCCAAAAAGCGCTAAACGCCATAAAAACGGCCGGTCCTTCGCCGTCGGACGGTGAGGGCAAGGGCGCGTCGCCGAGCGGGCTGTGACCCTGAGGGCAAATAGAGGCAAGCCCGACGGCGCGGTTTGTCAGCATTATTAAGGCGGCCCGTTACGGGCCGCCTCAGTGTGTATGCGGTTTTTACAGCTTGGCGAGTTTCGCGTAGTATTCGTACCGCGCCCTGGCCTCGTTGGCCGCTTTCTCGAACAGCACTTCCGCGATCTCGGGGAATTGCCGCTTGAGCGAAGTGTAGCGGATCTCGCGGTCGAGGAAGTCCTTGTAGTCCATCGTCGGAGGATTGGAGTCGAGCTGGAACGGGTTCTTGCCCTCCAGCGCGAGCAACGGGTTGTAGCGGTAGAGCATCCAGTATCCGGAATCCACGGCCGCTTTTTCCTCGGCCTGCGTCCTGGCCATGTTGATGCCCTGGTTGATGCAGGGACAGTAGGCGATGATGATCGAGGGGCCCGGATAGGCTTCCGCTTCGTTGAGCGCCCTGAGCAACTGCCCCTGGTTGGCGCCCATCGCGACCGAAGCCACGTAAACGTACCCGTACGACATGGCGATCAGCCCGAGGTCCTTCTTCTTGGTGCGTTTCCCGGCGGCCGCGAACTTGGCGACGGCCCCGGTGGGCGTTGCCTTGGAACTCTGGCCGCCCGTGTTCGAATAGACCTCGGTGTCCAGCACGAGGACGTTCACGTCCTCGCCCATGGCAAGCACGTGGTCCAGTCCGCCGTAGCCGATGTCATAAGCCCAGCCGTCGCCGCCGAAGATCCAGACGGACTTTTTCACCAGCAGGTCGGCGTTGGCCTTGATGAAGTCGATGTTCGCGTTGGGAGACGCGTCGGGAAGCAGTTCGAGTATCTTATCCGCCGCGGCCTTTGAGCCCTTGGCGTCGTCCTTTGCCTCCAGCCATGCTTTAAGGGCCGCGATAAGCGCATCGTCCGCGGCCTTGGACTCCACGACGCTTTTTATAACGTCCGCCACGCCTTCGCGGCGCTGCGTGATGGCCAGGTTCATGCCGAAGCCGTACTCCGCGTTGTCCTCGAAGAGGGAGTTTGCCCAGGCGGGGCCGTGGCCTTCGTCGTTGACGGAATAGGGGCAGGTGGGCGCGCTCGCGCCGTAGATGGACGAGCAGCCCGTCGCGTTGGCGACCAGCATGCGGCTGCCGAAGAGCTGGGTCACCAGCTTGATGTACGGAGTTTCGCCGCAGCCGGCGCATGCGCCCGAGAACTCGAACAGCGGCGTGGAGAACTGGCTGCCCTTGATGGTCCCCGGCTTGAAGTATTTGTCGGTGCTACCAAGCGTCTTGGAGAAATTGTAGTTCTCTTCCTCGATGCCTCCGATTTCGGCCATGGGCTCCATCACCAGCGCTTTTTCCTTGGCGGGGCAGATGTCCGCGCAGTTGCTGCAGCCGGTGCAGTCCAGCGGGTTCACCTGTATGCGGAATTTCTTCCCGGCCAGTTCCTTGCCCGTCGCGTCAATGGTCGTGAAGCCGTCGGGCGCGTCCCTGAGCGCGTCCCCGTCGCAGAGCGCCGGGCGGATGCAGGCGTGCGGGCAGACGAGCGCGCACTGGTTGCACTGGATACAGTTTTCGGGGATCCATTTGGGGATGTTCACCGCGATGCCGCGCTTTTCAAACTTGGTTGTCGCCACGGGGATCACCCCGTCGGGAGAGAACGCGGATACCGGCAATTTATCGCCTTTCTGAGCGATGATCGGTTTGATGAAGTTGCAGTAGTATTCGTCCTCGATGAGGTTCACGACCTCGGCGCCGGTCGTCGCATCGGCCCAGCTTCCGGGGACCTTGATCTCCTCCAGGTCCGAGAGCCCGCGGTCGATCGATACATGGTTCATCTTGACGATCTTTTCGCCTTTTCTGCCGTATGTCTTGACGACGGCGTCCTTCATGTACTTCACGGCCTCATCGACGGGGATGATGCCCGCGATCTTGAAAAACGCCGCCTGCATGATCATGTTGATCCTTCCGCCGAGGCCGATCTCCTGCGCGATCTTCACCGCGTCGATGTTGTAGAACCTGATCTTCTTCTTAGCGATCGTCTGTTTCATCTCGGCGGGGAGTTCGTTTTCCATGTCCTCGGCGCTCCACGCGGAGTTGAGCAGGAAGCTCCCGCCTTCGCGCAGGCCGTCGAGCATGTCGTAACGCGTCACGTAGGACGGGTTGTGGCAGGCGACGAAATCCGCCGTGTCCAGCGTGTACGGCGACCGTATGGGGGCCTTGCCGAAGCGAAGGTGCGAAATTGTCAGGCCGCCCGACTTTTTGGAGTCATACACGAAATAGCCCTGGGCATACATGTCGGTGTGGTCGCCGATGATCTTGATCGAGTTCTTGTTCGCCCCGACGGTCCCGTCGGAACCCAGCCCGTAGAACTTGCAGCGGTGCGTTCCCGGAGGGGATGCGTCGATCTTTTCGGTAACAGGGAGCGAAGTATGTGTCACGTCGTCGTCGATTCCGATGGTGAAATGGTTCCTCGGCTCGGCGGCCTCGAGGTTGTTAAATACGGCATTGACCATCGACGGCGTGAATTCCTTGGACCCGAGGCCGTAACGGCCGCCGTAGACTTCCTTGTCAAGTCCGGCTTCCTTGAGCGCCGTGATGACGTCCTCGTACAGCGGTTCGCCCAGCGCGCCCGGTTCCTTGGTACGGTCGAGCACGGCGATGCGCTTCACGCTCGCGGGCAGCGCCGCGATGAAATGGTTTATGGAGAAGGGGCGGTACAGCCGGACCTTGAGCACGCCGACTTTTTTGCCGCGTGCACCCAGGTAGTTCACCGTTTCCTCGACCGCTTCCGCGCCGGAACACATGATGACGATGATGTTTTCGGCGTCGGGCGCGCCCACGTAGTCGAACAGGCTGTAGTTGCGGCCGGTCAGCTCGGATACCTCTTTCATCACTTCTTCCACGATGCCGGGGACCTTGAGGTAATAGGGGTTGCAGGTCTCCTTGTTCTGGAAGTAGATGTCGGGGTTCTGGTTGGTGCCGCGCTGCTGCGGGTGTTCGGGGTTCATCGCGCGCCGGCGGAAGGCCGCGACGCCGTCCCAGTCCACCAGTTTCGCCATGTTGTCGTAATCGATCATCTCGATTTTCGAGACCTCGTGCGACGTACGGAAACCGTCGAAGAAATGCACGAAGGGGACCCTGGCCCTGATCGTGCTCAGGTGTGCGACCAGCGCGAGGTCCATCGCTTCCTGGACGGAATTGGAGGCGAGGAGCCCGAAGCCCGTCGACCGGGCGGCCATGACGTCCTGATGGTCGCCGAAGATGGAAAGGGCATGTCCCGCGATCGCGCGGGCCGAAACGTGGAACACGCAGGGCAGAAGTTCGCCGGAAATTTTGAACATGTTCGGGACCATGAGCAGCAGGCCCTGGGAAGCCGTGAAAGTCGTCGTGAAGGCGCCGGCAACAAGCGAACCGTGCACGGCACCCGCCGCGCCGGCTTCCGCCTGCATTTCTGCGATCCTCATGGTCTGGCCGAAAATATTTTTACGACCGTTCGCGGCCCACTCGTCGCAGACTTCTGCCATGGGCGAGGACGGGGTAATAGGGTAAATGGCAGCCACGTCGCTGAAAGCATACGCTACGTGTGCGGCGGCTGTATTGCCGTCGATGGTTAGTTTCTGAGCCATAGATGACCCTCCTCCTTTTTTATTGCCGAGATGCAAACTGGAAAATCTATATGGAAATAGAACCAATTTCACCCGAAAAATACTGAAAATCCATCATTTTCATTATAGTATCGCCGATCAACGCCTGTCAAGAAAACCACGATCCCGGCAGGGTCCATGACCGCGCGCCAAGCGGCGGTTATTGGCCGCCGCAGTATCCGCCGAACGGTAGTATTCTGTGCATAAACAGGGCGGTAATGCGCTGACAGGCAAGATGCAGCGGGTATGCGGTCCTTTATTATCGGGAACGGCGTAACTGGCCATAGTGCAAGACGACCTTCGTTGTGGTAAAATACCAGTGGATTTTGAAGAATGGGAGGAACGGCCCCGTGCCAAGCCCGTATGCAAGCAGGCTCGCCAAGACGCTTACGCCGTACGTGCCGGGCGAGCAGCCCGCCGCCAGGCGCCTGATCAAACTCAACACCAACGAAAACCCGTACCCGCCCGCGCCGGCCGTGCTCGAAGCGATCGCCGCAGCGGCCGGGGATCTGCGGCTCTACCCCGACCCCGGCTGTGCCGCGTTGCGGGAGGCCATCGCCCGTAGGCACGGGTGCGGCCTTACCGGCCAGAACGTATTCGTGGGCAACGGGTCCGACGAAGTGCTGGCCTTTTCCTTCCTCGCGTTTTTCGATCCCGGCTCGCCGATCGTTTTCCCCGATATCACCTACAGCTTCTATCCCGTTTTCGCAAAGCTTTTCTCCATACCGTACAGGACCGTGCCGCTAAACCCCGACTTCACCCTGGACGTTCATGGGATGTCCTCTCCCTCGGGCGGCGTTGTGTTCGCGAACCCCAACGCCCCGACCGCAATAGAACTCCCGCTTCCGCAGGTGCGGCGAATCGTTGCAGCGCATCCCGGCAAGGTGGTGCTTCTCGACGAGGCGTACATCGAGTTCGGGAACGAGTCGGCGGTGCGCCTTATAAAAGAGTATCCGAACCTGCTGGTGGTGAAGACGTTTTCGAAGTCCCACGCGCTCGCGGGGCTCAGGGTCGGGTACGCGCTGGGGGACGAGGGCCTGATAAAGACGCTCAACGACGTGAAGGACTCGTTCAATTCGTATCCGGTGGACCGCCTGGCGCAGGCGGGGGCCGCCGCGGCCCTTTGCGAAGAAGCGTACTATAAGAAAACGATCGAAGCCATACGAAAAACGAGGGATCAAAGCGCGGCGGCGCTCAAGGCGATGGGGTTTATGATGCCGGATTCCAACGCGAATTTCCTTTTTATGCAGCACGAGCGCGTACATGCCATAGAACTCATGCGGCGCCTGCGCGAACGGGGGATCGTCGTGCGCCGTTTCACGCTTGAGCGCATTGAAAACCGGCTGCGCGTCACGGTCGGCACGGAGGAACAGATGGGGGCGCTGATAAGCGAACTGAAAAAAATCCTCGGCTGACCCGCCGTCATTTGGGCAGGTGAAAGTCGGAGGTGAGCCTGCCGTCGCGGATGACGTTTTTGATGTCGGTGGTCAGGACTTCCTTGACTTCGCCGTCTTTTATGAAGACCATCCGTTCCTCGTTGCTCTTTATGAGCGCGTAGTCCCGGGCCTCGAGGTATTCGATGAGGAGCCGGCGTTCGTCTTCGTCCTTTTCAATCCGGGAGAGATAATAACGCGTGAAATAAACGGGCACAATCTTCGCATCCGAAAAGACAAGCTGCCCGAACGATACGAGGAGCGGCGTTATAAGGATGAGAAGCGCCGTTATGAGCAGGAACACCACCCGTTTCATCGACGCGCGCCCTCCTTTGGGGTTGGTATGGATTACAGTATAACAACGGGCGCGGCCCAAGTAAAGCGCCGCGCGGGAGCATACGGACGGGAAAGGGACAGGCCGGCAACGGCAGCACTTATCGATATGTGAGGTAACGCAGAATGAAGAAACGGGCATGGCATGCCACGGGAATCGATGAAACGCTCGAAGCGCTTCAGACCACGGAACGCGGCCTGAAAGAGGAACGGGCGGCAAGGCTTTTGGAGGAACACGGGCACAACGAAATCAGCACCGGCAAGCAAAAGACGCTGTGGCAGATGCTGGTCGGCCAGTTCAAGGACGTGCTCATCATCATCCTGCTGCTGGCGGCGGCCGTCTCGGCGGCGCTGGGCGAAACGACGGACGCGGTGGTCATACTGGCCATCGTCGTGATAAACGGCATAATAGGCGTCGTACAGGAGAGCCGCGCGAGCAGGTCGCTTCAGGCGTTGAAGAGCCTGTCGGCGCCCAACGCAAAGGTGATCCGGGACGGGGAAGAACGGACCGTGCCCGCGCGGGAGATCGTGCCCGGCGACGTCGTGGTGCTCGAAACGGGCGACATGGTGCCCGCCGACCTGCGCCTGTTGACGTCCGTGAACCTGAAGATACAGGAGGCCGCGCTCACCGGCGAATCGGTTCCGGTGGAAAAGGACGCCGAGGCCTTGTTGAAGCAGGACGACATGCTGGGCGACAGGTTCAACCTCGCCTTCTCTTCGAGCATGGTGACCTACGGACGCGGCACGGGCGTGTGCGTCGCGACGGGGATGGACACCCAGGTCGGGCGCATCGCGGAGATGATCCAGCAAGAGACCGTCAGCGAGACGCCGCTGAAAAAGCGTCTCGAGAAGATGGGCAAGACGCTGGGGATCGGGGTGCTGGCCGTCTGCCTCATCATCTTCATCACGGGCCTTATATACCAGAAGGAATGGTTCGCGATGCTGCTGACCTCCATCTCCCTGGCGGTGGCGGCCATCCCCGAAGGGCTTCCTGCCGTTTCCACCATCGTGCTCGCGATCGGTGTGCAACGCATGGTCAAACGCAACGCGATCATCAGGACGCTGCCGGCCGTGGAGACGCTCGGGTCCGCGAGCGTGATCTGTTCGGACAAGACAGGGACGCTGACGCAGAACCGGATGACGGTGACGCGCGCGTATTTCGGCAATGCCCTGATGGATATAGAAGCGCTGCCCGTTGACGACGAAGGCGCGAAGCAGATGGTGGACGCGGGCGTCCTGTGCAACGACGCCCGCGCCCAGACGATGGAGGACGGCGCCGTGAGGCTCATAGGCGATCCCACGGAAACCGCGCTCGTCGATATGGGTATACGGCTCGGTATTGAGAAGGAAAAGCTCGAGAAAGAGCTGCCCCGGGTGGCCGAGGTCCCCTTCGATTCCGCGCGCAAGCGCATGTCCACCGTGCACGCCCTGCCGCGGGGGGGCTTTCGCGTGTATACGAAAGGCGGCCTGGACGAGGTGCTTGCCTGCTGCAGAGACGCGTATTCGGCTGAAGGCCCGCGCCCGATAGCGCCTGCGGCGCAACAAGCCGCTAAGGCCAACGCCGAGATGGCCGCGCAGGCGCTGCGCGTGCTCGCATTCGCCTACAAGGACATGGCCGCGCTCCCCGAAGACATGGCCGGGGCGGAGACCGGACTTACGTTCCTTGGTACGGTCGGCATGATCGACCCGCCGCGCCCCGAAGCCATGGAAGCCGTAAGGACCTGCAGGGACGCGGGCATCAAGCCGGTGATGATTACGGGGGACCACCAGCTCACGGCAACGGCCATCGCGAGGGAACTGGACATCCTTGGAGAGGACGACCAAGCCGTGTCCGGCAGGGAACTCGAACTGATGAGTGACGAGGCGCTTGCCCGGGACGTGCAGGACTACGCCGTTTACGCGCGCGTTGCGCCCGAGCATAAGGTGCGCATCGTCGAAGCGTGGCAGAAGCACGGGGCGGTCGTGGCCATGACCGGGGACGGCGTGAACGACGCCCCGGCGCTCAAGCGCGCGGACATCGGCGCGGCCATGGGCGTCGTGGGGACGGACGTCGCGAAGGAAGCGGCGGACATGGTGCTCACCGACGACAATTTCGCCACCGTCGTCGCGGCGGTGGAAGAGGGCCGCCGGATATACGACAACATCGTAAAGGCCATACAGTTCCTGCTCTCATGCAACGTCGGCGAGATCCTCACGCTGTTCATCGCGACGCTCCTGAACTGGGCCGAGCCGCTATTGCCCATCCACATTCTCTGGATCAACCTCATCACCGACAGCCTGCCCGCACTGGCGCTCGGTGTGGACCCGGCCGCCCGCGACATCATGAAACGCCCGCCCAACACTTCTTCGGGCAGGATATTTTCCGGCGGCATGCTCTGGCGCATCGGGTACCAGGGAGCGATGGTGGGGGCAATCACGCTCGCCGCGTTCCTCTTGGGCAGCGGCGTGTCCCATCAGACAGGGCAGACAATGGCGTTCCTGGTCCTCGCGATCTCACAGCTCGTGCACGTCTTCAACGTGCGTTCCCGGCAGGAAAGCGCTTTTTCCGGGCTGTTTTCCAACGGCACCCTCTGGCTCGCCGTCGCCGTTTCGGGCGCGCTGGTCGCAGCCGTGGCGGCCGTGCCCGCGCTCTCCACGGTCTTCAGGCTGGTGGAACTCGGCTTTTCGCAGTGGCTGCAGGTCGCCCTCCTTTCGCTCGCTCCGCTGGTCGTGGTCGAGGCGTTCAAGTTGTTGGGAGCGAATACGTTCAAGGGGGAGTAATACCCATTTAAAAAAACGAATATGTACCGGCCCGCGATGCGATCAGCCCGCGGGCCTTAAATACGGGCGGATACGGCCGATACGGGCAAGCGCTCCATCAAGCGGTTTACGGCCGTTATTCTATGTTGACAATTGAGGGACATTATTATAGTATGAAAAATATGATTGAGCCGGTTACACCATATATTGCCAAAGAATAGGGAAAAGAAATGCTCGAACGAAACAACCCCAAACCGCTGTACGCCCAGTTGGAGGACATCCTGCGCACGAGGATCATGAACGAGGAATGGATGCCCGATAACGCCATACCTTCCGAGAACGAGCTGAGCCGTATCTACGGGCTGAGCAGGGTCACGGTGCGCGCTGTGATTACGCAGCTGGTTAAGGAAGGGCTTTTATACCGCGTGCAGGGGAAAGGGACCTTCGTGGCAAAGCCGAAGATCACGACCACGCCCTCGGCGTACATGGGGTTTGCCGAACAGCTCAAGCGCATGGGGTACGAGACGGCGACCAGGCTCCTCTCCATAAGCTACGTCGTAGCGCCCCAGCCTATCGCGCGCAAGCTCCAGGTCCCGACGGGCGAGGTGCTCTGCAAGATCGAACGCCTGAGGTACCTCAAGCGCGAACCGTTCAGCCTGCATTATTCCTACCTTCAGGCAAGCCGGTTCCCCAACATCGAGACGCAGGACTTCACTTCCTGCCAGCTCTGCGACCTGCTCAAGCGGGAATACGGCCTGGAAACGATCACCGTGAAGGAAACGCTCGAATCGGTGCTGGCCAACGCGGACGAATCGCGGTATCTGAACGTAGGGCGCAACCACCCCCTCCTGCGGGTGGACGACACGTTTTACCTGGCATCCAACGAGCCTTTCGTGGTGGGGCGTTCGCTTTTCAGGGGCGACAAGATGATCCTGAGTTTCGAATATAAAAAAGAGCCCGGGGAAACGATATAGACCGGGGCTTACCCGCGCGCAGGGCCGATTCCGACCGGCAGGCCCCGAACACTCCGGGTCCGGGGTGTTTTTTTATGTACCGAAAGAAGTGGTGTCGATGGACGATCTGCTCCGGGTCGTAGAGACCCTGCGCTGCCTGCCCGAAACAGAGAAGGTACGCGTGCCGCAAAGCTGGGACCTCTTTGGCTTCGGGGGAGGGACCCTTATGCCGGACGGCGTGCTGCGCGTGCCGGCGGGAGCTTTTTTTGCGCACGCGATCGAACGCGGCGTCCTCAGGCCCGTGCCGGTCCCGCTGAAAAAAAGCGTGGACACGGTGTACTGCATGATGGTGCGCATGTTCACGGCGTACGATTACCGGAAAAAGGACCTGGTCGAGCCGGGCACCTTCGTGCGGGCGCTGGCCCTTTTGCCGATTCTGGAGCGCATGGGCGCGGACACGGTCTACCTGCTGCCCGTGTTCACGCACAGCCGCGTGCACAACAAAGGGGAATGGGGGAGCCCGTACGCGATAAAGGACTTCTTCGCGCTCGACCCCGAGCAGCACGACCCGCTCTTCGGGGAATACACGGAAGCGTCGCTCAACATGCAGTTCAGGGCGTTCGTGCAGGGGTGCCACGCGCGGGGCATGCGCGTGATGCTCGATTTCGTGTTCCGCACCTGCGCGCGCGACAACGTGCTGATAAGCGAGCACCCGGACTGGTTTTACTGGATCGCCGCCGGGGAGGAAAAGGACTTTCGCGTGCCGTATATCGAGGGGGTTGCCGAGGGGAGCGCGCTCGATGAACGCGCAGTGGACCGCATCTACAGGCAGCCGGAAACCGGGGCCTACATCGGCAGGTTCCGGCACGACCCGCGCGCGAAGGACCCCGCATTGTTCGCGGAGATCTGTGCCGGGGGGACAAACATTTTAGGGGAGATCGAGAAGCGGATGGGCATGACCACCGCGCCCGCGTTTTCCGATGTCGTCAACGACCCGCAGCCGCCCTGGACCGACGTGACCTACCTGCGCTTCGATCTCGCGCCCACCGCGGCCGCTAACCGGGCGGCCGGCGGGGACGCCCCGCCGTTCGTCCTGCACGACGCGATCAAGCTGAACCTGTTCCCGCCGCGCGAACCGAACCGCGCCCTCGTCTCGCTGATAAAGGCGGTGATACCGTACTATATCGAGAATTTCGGTATCGACGGGGCGCGGGTGGACATGGCGCACGCCCTGGAACCCGCGCTCAACCGCGGCATCGTCGCGCTCGCGCGGCAGAAGGCGCCAAATTTCGTTTTCTGGTCCGAGCAGCTCGACATCCGGGGAGACAGGGCGGCGAAAGACGAGGGTTTCGACTTATTTAGCGGCGACGTCTGGAACAGGTACGCGCACGCCGACGAGAGGCTTTTCGGCGCGCGGCTCACGCGCGGCCTGCACGCGTGCGCGCTGCCTTACGTCGCGGCGATGGAACTGCCCGACACGCCGCGCTCTGCGCTCCTGATACGTCCTAAGGCCCGGCTAGAGGCGTTCACCCTATTCAACGCCCTGCTGCCGGGGGCTGCCGTCCTGATCGATTCGGGGCAGGAAGTCGCCGAAACGCAGCCGATGAACCTGGGCCTATGTAACAGCGAAGAAGGCCGGCACACGCTGCCCGAAACCGACCCGATGCGGGGACGCCTGGCGTTCTTCGACCCTTACCGCCTGCACTGGGACCGGCTGGACGCGGGACTTCCGGTGCTGGAGAAGGCGCACGCGCTGCGGCGGGAGGCGAAGCGAACGGCCGGCGCCGGCGCCGTATCCGCAGCGCCGCGGTATCCTGGCGCCCCGTGGGTGGCCGCGGTGGTCTGGCGCGGGGAGGGCGGCCGGTTTTTCGCCGTGATGAATACAGGGAAAAAGAAAGTTCGCGTGCGGCTCAGCGGCGTATTCCGGCCGGGCGTGCTCAAACGGAACGCGCGCGTTTACCCGTCGCAGGCGCTGGGCATGGGGCCGAAATGGCGGCGCGCCGGGCAAACGGCGGTGCTGCGCCCGCGGGAGATCGTCGCCGGGTGGATTCTATAGGCGTAATCTGTCTGTTGGCCAATCGAGAAAAACGCGACGCTTTTCTACTTTACGGCGGGGTTTCCTGATTCGCCAGGAGAATAATAGGTGAGCAAATGCGAATTGTCAGTTGGAACTGCAACGGGAAATTCAGGGAAAAGTATAAAAGAATAATGATTTACGATGCGGATGTGTACATCATCCAGGAATGTGAAAACCCTAGCGTCATTTCGGATGAGGATTATAAAAAATTTGCATCCAATTCTATTTGGACTGGCGACAATAAGAACAGGGGTCTCGGTGTGTTCGCGAAGGAAGACGTTTGTTTGACGGACAATAAGTGGGAGGATTATTGTTTAAGGTATTTCATTTCATGCAATATCAATAATGAATTCAACCTTATCGGGGTTTGGGCCATGAGGCCGTACATTGAGGAATACTATGTTTACCAGGCTATCCATAAAGAAAAATATGATGAAAAAACGGTAGTGATCGGTGATTTCAACAGCAATGCAATCTGGGACAGTTCACATGGCAAAAGAAACCATGCTGCCGTGGTAAAGGAAATGTCCGAAAAAGGACTCGTATCAGCATATCATCATCTTTATAAAGAAAACCAAGGGGAAGAGACCGTACCGACATTCTACATGTATCGAAAAATAGACAGATCGTATCATATTGATTATTGTTTTATTGAACCGAAACGAATTCATAGGATGGCAATCGGCAAATATGAAGAATGGTTTGATATTAGCGATCATATGCCTGTTTTTATCGAATTTTTAAATATACATAATTAGTATGAAACGAAGGACCCGCAGATTCTCTGCGGGTCCTTCTGTTATCTAATATTTCTCTTAAGTGGCTAGCTGCTCTTATATCAGATCTGCCACTTCTTGATGCGTTCTGCGGCGAGCAGCGTGTTTTCACGCGAACCGAAGCCCGTGAGGCGGAAATACCCTTCGCCGCAGGCGCCGAAGCCCGAGCCGGGCGTCCCGACGATGTTGAGTTCCTCGAGCAGCGTGTCGAAGAAACCCCAGGAGTTCATGCCCTGCGGCGTGCGCAGCCAGATGTAGGGCGAGTTGACGCCGCCGTGTGTCGTATACCCCTGCGAAGCGAGCGTTTCGCGGATGATGCGCGCGTTTTCCAGGTAATAGTCGACGCGCTCCTTCACCTGAGCCTTCCCCTCGGGCGTGTAGACCGCCTCGGCGGCGCGCTGGGTGACATAGGAGACGCCGTTGAACTTGGTCGTGTGGCGCCGGCTCCACAGCGCGTTGAGCGAAACGCGCTCGCCGCCTGCGGACACGCCGCCAACTCCCTTCGGGACGACGGTGTAGGCGCAGCGAAGGCCTGTGAACCCCGCTGTTTTGGAGAACGAGCGGAACTCGACGGCCACTTCGCGCGCGCCGTCGATCTCGTAGATGCTGTGCGGGATGCCGGGTTGCGTGATAAACGCCTCGTACGCCGCGTCGAAGAGGATGACGGCACCGGTCGCGCGGGCGAAATCCACCCATACCGCCAGTTGGTCGCGCGTGAGCGTCGTCCCGGTGGGGTTGTTGGGGGAGCAGAGGTAGATGATATCCACCTTCTGTCCCGGCAGTCCGGGAGCAAAGCCGTTTTCGGCCGTACAAGGCAGGTATACGATCCCTTCGTAGCGGATGGTGCTCGGATCGTACCTGCCCGAACGCCCGGCCATCACGTTGGAGTCCACATAGACGGGGTAGACGGGGTCGGTCACTGCGACGGTGCAGGACGCGGACAGGATCTCCTGAAAATTGCCCGTGTCGCACTTCGCGCCGTCGCTTATGAAGACCTCGTCTTTGTCGAAGTCGATGCCCAGCGGTTTATAGTCGTTTTCGATGATCGCGTCGATAAGAAAGGGATAACCCCGCCAGGGGCCGTAGCCGCGGAAGGTCTCTTCGCGCGCAAGCTCGTCTACCGCCCTGTGCATGGCCGAGACAGCCGCGGGAATGAGGGGCCGCGTCACGTCGCCGATTCCCAGGGAGATGACTTCCGCCGAGGGATGGGCTTCTTTATAAGCTGAAACGCGCTTTTCGATATTGGAAAAAAGATAGCTTCCCTGCAGATAGAGATAGCTGTCGTTGATGTGGGGCATAGATGTATTGCTCCTTTCGGCAAAACGTTCCGTTGTCGTTTCCTCTGTTGGGAAGAGAAATTAATGGTAACAGTTTATACTACCCAGGAACAAGATTCAACCACGTATATCCGCGGTCTTGACAATAGGCCGGATCAACGGTACAATAACTGCGCCTGCGCGAGCGCGGGCGCTTTGGAGAAAACAAGAGCCGGGCGCGCGGACATGCACCTATAGCTCAGCAGGATAGAGCGACCGCCTCCTAAGCGG
>DCTV01000027.1:0-557 GCA_002329665.1 Christensenella sp. UBA1431 | reverse complement strand
GCTCCTCCTTTCCCCGCAAAGCTGTGCTTTGCGGGGTTTTATTCGGGGAGGGCTTCGCGGGCAGTTTGGGCGGAGCTTCGTTGCTCCTCCTCTTCCAATGCATAGCTGCGCTTTGCGTGGGTTGTTCGGGCAGGGCTATGCGGGCAAGTTGCTTGGGCAGGCTGCGCGGGGACTGCTCGGGCGGAGCTTGGGGTTTTTAAGGCGGGGGTACGCTGGCGGCTGTGTCGGAGCAAACAGCGATAGGCTGTAAAACAGAAATATGATACAATAAANNATTTGCCAATGTATATGTATATCAAATGAGGAAACAGTATGAAAACAATAATTATGATTGTTGTTATACTCATCGTGGTCCTAGGAATTTCGTATTGTGCCCCTAAGGTGGAAATGGATGAGGTAATAACAATTAAGGTTTATTGTTTTCAGTGCAGATCTCAATGTGATTCATGAATGGGACGGATTTGGTGCAAATAAATATGATGATTGGAGTATAATCATCACGCGCAAATACAAAGATTCAAATTGGGAGTTTAAAGGTAGTGTCAAATCAAGTTTGC
>DCTV01000054.1:20673-28348 GCA_002329665.1 Christensenella sp. UBA1431 | reverse complement strand
ATTGATATAGTGTCCGTCATAAGGTATACCTTTTTCGAAAAAGCTGCACTCCCCGAAGTCCGCTTGCGCCTCGGCCGGCGAATGTTCCAGAGGAAGATAGCATGCGTCCCGGATTAATATTCAAACCTCCGAACCGGTGCTTTTATGTTACACCGATTCGGAGGTCTTACACGAAATGGTTCGGTTGGTTATCGTTTCACTTTGTAAGACTTGCCTGCGTATAATCAGCCCAGGAATCATTCATCCAGTTCGATTTCAATCTCCACGCGGCGGTTTAAAGCTCCTGCGTCTTCGAGGAAGGTCCCTTCGACATTGGTATCCGGCGTCTTTAATTCGGTTTCGCCCTTGCCGTCGACAAGCAGGGTCCATCCGTCGATTCCTTTTTCGTCGGCCCAGGTTTGGAACCAGTTCTTAATGGCCGTGGCCCTGTCCAGCGAAAGCAAAACCCGCCGTTGGTATTCCGGCGGGTTTACTGCCTTGCGGCCGTTTCGGATACGGCCTTTCATGAACCGATTACGATTGGGCGGGGATCCAGCTGTCGATGAGGTCCTCGTGCGAGTTCATCCATTCGCGCGCGACGTCCTTGGGGTCCTTGTCGTCGTTGTCCGTAATCGCGCCCATGAGGTCGCCGAGCTGGTCATCGTCCAGCTTCAGGTTCTTGAGGAACTGCGCCACGTCGGGCATGTCCTCGGACAGGCCTTTGCGGGCCAGCGTATGAATGTATTCGGCTTCGCCGTAGACATTCTTCGGGTCGCTGAGGAATTTCAGGTCCCAGCGCGCAAACTTCCAGTGCGGCGTCCAGCCGGTCACCACGATGGCTTTGTTTGCGTCGATCGCCTTTTTCAGCGCAGCCGTCATCGTCGGGCCGCTGCCGGGAACGAGCGTGTAATCGAGGCCATAGTCCTTAATGGCCGTGTCGGTAGCTTTCATGATGCCCGCCCCGGAGTCGATGCCGATGATCTCGCCGTCGAATTCGGCTTTTGCGGCGTTGAGGTCCTCGATGCTGTCGATGTCGACGTAGGAGGGCACGACAAGGCCGATCCTCGCGTTTTCGTAGTTGTAACCGAGGTCCTCGATGTCTTCGCCGTATTCGTCCATGTAGCTCTCGTGCGTCACCGGAAGCCAGCCGTCCAGGAAGGCGTCGGTGTTCCCGCTCGCGAGCGAGGTAAACAGCGGCGCAACGTCGGCCATGGTCATCTCGACGGTGTACCCCATCTTGTCTTCCAGCACGGCCGCTGCGAGATTGGTCATCGCGATGCCTTCCGCCCAGTTGACGTACCCGAGTTTTACGGTGCCTTTGGGTTCGGTGCCGTCACCGGCCCCCGTGGTGCACCCCGCTATGAGTCCGAGGCAAACGACGCCGACGAGCAGCATTGTTACGATTTTTTTCATTAGTGTAATCCTCTCCTTCCCTGATTTTATGCTTTTATGCGCCGGTATCCGAATGATACCCTGATGCCTGCCCTTGCATATGCCGGTTTAATACGGCCATGATGTGGCATGGTACAGGCGGAAAACCGGCGCTTTTTTGCGCCGACTTCGATGATGGGTGCAGCTGCACGCCGCCGGAGCGCAGCGCCAAAAATCAGTCTCTCTTTTTAAGCTTATTATTCTCGCCGAGGCCCTGCGTTATCCGGTCGAGGATCATCGCCAGGATGACCACGGCCAGGCCGCCCTCGAACCCTTCTCCGACCTTCAACTGCGTAATGCCCTTCAACACCGTGATGCCCAGGCCTTTTGCGCCGATCATCGCGGAAATGACCACCATCGAGAGCGACAGCATGATCGTCTGGTTCAGGCCGGCCATGATGGTCGGCATCGCCAGAGGGATCTGTACCTTATACAGAAGCTGCCGGCTGGTGGAACCGAAGGATTTTGAGGCCTCGACGACGTCTTCGGGCACTTGCCGGATGCCGAGGTTCGTCAGCCGGACGGCGGGCGGCATCGCGAAAATGATGGTCGCGACGGCGCCGGGGACCTCGCCCAGGTCGAAGAAGTAGACGGCCGGGATGAGGTAGACGAACGCCGGCATCGTCTGCATGAAGTCCAGTACGGGCCGAATGATGCGGTTGAGCGTATCGTTCCGGGACATCCATATGCCTAAGGGTACGCCGATGAGCAGGGCGATCAGCGTCGCGGTGAAAATCAGCGCGAGCGTCTGCATCGTCGCGGTCCATAGCCCCATCATTTCGATCAGCACGAGGCCGACGACGGTAAAGATCGCGACGCCCCTGCTGCTCAGCCGCCACGCCGCAATGCCCAGCAGCAGGACCATGACGTACCACGGGATGACCGTGAATATCCAGGCGAAACCGTTGATCACCCACAACAGGACGGCTTTTATGCCCGAGAAAAGAGGCGCAAGGTTCTGGGTGAGCCAGTCGATAGCGACCTCGACCGCGTCCCCGATATGGAGGTTAATCATCCTGTTCCTCCTCTCCCAGTACGCCCGCGAGCACGGATACCTTCATGATGATGCCCAGCACCACGCTCTCCGAATCGACGACCACGATGGGAAACCTGGAATTGATGACCAGTGGGAGCAGTTCTTCCAGGGAGGTGTCCGGGGAAACGGTGGATACGTCCCGGATGATGATCCTGTCGAGGTCGTGCGTCTTTTCCTGCATCAGTCCGATCGCGTCGTCGATGGTGATGATGCCCTTGAGCCGATGTTCCCTGTCCACGACGAAGATGCTGGAGATGGACGCCTGTTTCATTCGGCGCACGGCCACCTTCACGCCGTCTTTCGCTGTCACGATGGGGTCGGCCTTTTCCATGATCGTGGACGCCGTAACGACCTTCACGCGGTTGACATCCTGCACGAAGTCCCGGACGTAGTCATTCGCGGGATTGGTCAGAATCTCCTCGGGACCGCCTGTTTGGACGATGGCGCCGTCTTTCATGATCGCGATCCTGTCCCCGATCTTCAGGGCCTCGTCGAGGTCGTGCGTGATGAATATGATGGTTTTATGCATCTTCCGCTGCAGGGACAGCAGTTCGTCCTGCATTTCCTTCCGTATCAGCGGGTCCAGTGCGCTGAAGGCTTCGTCCATCAGAAGGATATCGGGGTCGGTGGCGAGGGCGCGCGCGAGCCCGACGCGCTGTTTCATGCCTCCGCTCAACTGCGACGGCATGGACGCCTCATAGCCTTTCAGGCCGACGAGTTCCAGGGACTCGTGCGCTTTTTTCAGCCTCGTTTCCGGGCTGACCCCCTGAATCTCAAGGCCGTAGGCCACGTTGCTCTCCACGTTCCGGTGCGGCAGCAGCGCGAAATGCTGGAACACCATCGCTACCTTGTGCCTTCGTATCTCGAGCAGCGTCTCGCTGCTGCAGCCGACGATGTTCGTGCCGTCGATGAGCACGTCGCCCGCGGTCGGCTCGATAAGCCGGTTGATGCAGCGCACCAGCGTGGATTTGCCGCTCCCGGAGAGCCCCATGATGACGAATGTTTCGCCTTCTTCGACCGCAAAACTGACGTCATTGACGCCAACCGTGTGCCCGGTCTTCAGCATCTCGTCTTTACTGCTTCCGCCCTTGACGAGCGGGAGTATTTTTTGGGGGTTTGGCCCGAATACTTTATAAAGGTTTTTGACTTCTACCTTTATCATATAGCTCCTTGGTTCCCGTTATCAGACTTATTCTTGGCATCCAAAGGATAATTTAAACCCGGGTAGTTTAATATTGAACCGTTAAAATATTCAAAGTTGGCAGATTTGCCGTCCCCTATATTATTATTAAGTTGTCGGTTTGTCAAGGCTGCAGCCGAAGACAAGAACGGCCGATGGCGCTGAATACGCGCTTTGTGGCGGGATAAAAAAGTTGAATTTGGGCCGCGCGCGTAGTATAATCCGCGCAAGAAGACACAGTTTTGTACAGGGGGTGACTGTCTTTGAGGGAACGCGCCACATCTCCCGTATACGCGCAGATCGCGTTCGACATCGCCAAGCGCATCGCCGGGTCCGAGCTGAAGGAGAACGCGCGCATCTACGGCCGGTCCCTGCTCGCCTCGGAATACGGCGTCTCTCCCGAGACGATCCGGCGTTCCCTGCGGCTTCTGGCGGACATGGGCATCGTCGAGATACGGCAAAACAGCGGAGGGATCGTTCTGTCCAGGGAAAAGGCGAAACAGTATACCCTGCGTTTCAACGAGTACATGGACGTGCGCGCGCTCCAAAAAAGGCTGCGGGCGCTGTTGATCGAACAGGAGAAAACGAGCAGGGAGATACTGGACATCGCGGATTCCATCGTTTATACGAACGAGAAGTTCCATAAGCATAACCTGTTTCAGGCGTACGAGGTGAACGTGCCGGAAGCCTCGCCCCTCTGCGGGACGACGCTGCACGCTGCGGATTTCTGGCAGCACACGGGCGCGACCGTGATCGCGATACGGCGGGAGGACAGGGTGATCCTTTCCCCGGGCCCGCGGTTGGAGGTGCGGGCGGGGGATTGGCTGGTCTACATCGGCGACACGGCGGCGATCGACGCCGTGGAGGCCTTCGTGGAATCCAAAGAGAGATAAGCGAGGAAAGGGGCGGCGGGGGAACTCCCCGCCTTTATTTGCCAAGAACATGCATTTGACGTATCGGGGCCCGCTGTTATAATGTACAGGCAGAGGTGTATGCGATGAGCCTTGATTTTCTCAAAGCGCAGGGCGCGGTCCCTCTTGTCATAGCGGCCGCGGCGGTGGTCCTTGCGTTCCTCTTCAGGCGGCCGGCCGCCCGACTCGTCATCCGTTTCACGCTGACGCGGCTGCGCCGGCGAAATCCCGACAGATACAAGCTGGTGCGGGACGGCCTTTTACGGCCGGTCTCCTACATGTTCTTCACCGGGATCGCGCGGATCGCCATCGAATACATGGGCATACCCGAAAAAGCCTTCGGCGTCGTGGCCAACATCGTGTCGTCGCTGTTCATGGTGACGGCGTTCTGGGCGCTCTACGCGGCGGGAGGGTTCGTCGCGGTCCTTATCGCGGAATCCACGCGGGAAAAGGGGAACGGGGTGAACGCCACCGCGGCCAACTACGTTGCGGGCGCCATACGCATTGTGATCGTAGTGGTCGGCGTGCTGATGGTCCTCTCGCGCTGGGTGTCCGACATATCCGGGCTCATCGCCGGACTGGGCATCGGCGGTCTGGCTATAGCACTGGCGGCCCAGGACACCGCCGCCAACCTGTTCGGCAGCATCTCCATCATGCTGGACAAGCCGTTCGAGATCGGCGACTGGGTCGAGACCGAGGGCGTCGAGGGGACCGTGGAGAAAGTGGGGTTCCGCAGCAGCCGGATCCGCGCGTTCGACCAGTCCGTCATCACCATACCCAACTCAAAGCTCGCCAACAGCACCATATCAAACGGCACGAACCGGATCAAGCGCCGAATCACCTTCAGGCTCAGGCTCGTGTATTCGACGCCGCCTAAAGCCATTTCCGACTATATCGAGCGAATCAAGGCGGTCCTGGAAGCCGACCCCGACGTCGAAAACGAGAGCGCCATGGTGTTCTTCGAAAACTTCGCGGACTCGGCCCTGGAAGTCTTCGTCAGCTACCACACGGTCGTCGATTATATTACCATGATGCGCGTGCGCGAGCGCGTGAACTTTGCCTTTCTCGAGGAAGCAAATGAGGCCGGCGTGTCCATGGCCTTCCCGTCGGTGAGCGTCTACCGCGAAAACTGAACGCGAAGGAAATCGAAAGCATTGTATAGCGACACGGACCGGGAGCGCATCCGCCCCGGTCTATCGTTTCACGGCGCGGCCGCCGTTTAACCCGTGATGCTAAGTATTGTCCTGCCGTTTTCCATCCTGAATCCTTTGTGAAACAGGCCGACGTCGATGACGCTGGAAAATTCGGAAGAAGATGCAATGCATTTACAGAAAACAAAGGGAAAACTATGAAAATAATATGTATAGGTGACAGTCTTACGTTTGGCAGTGTCGGATACTCATACATCAAGTACCTCAAGCCAAAGATAAAAGCGATAAACGCAGGGGTTAACGGAGACACAACGCTCGGGGCATACAAGCGTTTAAAGAAATATCTCGGCAATTCGCTTTATGCTGATGTCCGTACTTATATTGTTTCCATAGGTACGAACGATATTTTTTTGCCGTACCTCAGTACGCTGTCGCCTGTATGGAAACGGCTGACGCAGCCAAGGATCGCTTCGAAAAAATGCCTTATCGGCGACGATGCATTTGCCGAATCATACGAAAACATCCTGCGATTATTAAAGGAACATAATAAAGACGCCGTTGTTTTAGGCCTGCCGTTCATCCAAATGAAAGGCATCCCCTCTGAAAAGTTTCAAGCCCGTAACGCCATTATAAAAAGGCTTGCCGAAAAATATGGAATGCCCTATATTGACACGTATTCCTTGCAGAAGTCGGCACTAAAAGCCCGACCACTGCTGTTTTCCTGGGGGGCTACAGGTATATGTAGGGTGTTGGACGCGATAATAATGCTTGTATTCCCGTTCTCCAAGGATTGGTTTTCCAAGGCGCGCCGCCTCGAACTCACAGTCGACGGCGCCCATTTCAATTCTTTATCGGCAAGAATCGTGGCGGCTGAAATCAGCAAACAGGTTTTGCAATATGAGCGCGAAGGCGGAGAGACCGGATAGGCATGAGATTATTCTACAATGGATTACCGCGATCGGCGTGCATCCGGAGACCACCGCCTAATACGCCTTTGGGATGGGGGCGCGTCATCAGCCGGGAAACCTTTGACAGTGGGCGCCGCACGACAGGAAACCGTTATAATCGCATTCGAGTAGCAGCAAGGATTTATCATCGGATTAACTTTCCGAACCTTTGCGCCCCGCCAAATCCTCCCCCCAATTCATGAATCCTGCCGGAACAAGCAATACTAAGGGCAAAGCACGGGCGGACGGACGCCGCCTGAAATAGCCGCGAAGGGGGAACGGCCGTGGAGCCGAACACGGAAGCACTCGAAAGGCTGAACGCGTACTGGATGGCCTGCAACTATCTGGCGGCCGGCATGATCTACCTAAAGGACAATCCGCTTCTAAAAGAGCCTCTAAAACCGGAGCACGTGAAGATGAGGCTCCTCGGGCACTGGGGGACGAGCCCGGGCCTCTCTTTCATCTACGTCCATCTCAACAGGGCCATCAATAAGCACGGCCTCGACATGATCTTCATCGCGGGGCCGGGGCACGGCGCGCCGGGGGTGATCGCGCCGGTCTATCTGGAGGGGACGTATTCCGAAGTCTACCCCAGGGTGTCCGAGGACGCGGAGGGGATGAAAAGGCTCTTCAAGCAGTTCTCGTTCCCCGGGGGCATAGGCAGCCATTGCACGCCCGAACTGCCCGGGTCGATCCACGAGGGCGGGGAACTGGGGTACAGCCTTTCGCACGCCTACGGCGCGGCGTTCGATAATCCGGACCTGATCGCGGCGGTGGTGGTCGGCGACGGGGAGGCGGAGACGGGCCCGCTCGCGACGGCGTGGCACTCCAACAAGTTTCTGAACCCCAAGCGCGACGGGGCGGTCTTGCCCATACTGCATCTGAACGGGTACAAGATCGCGAATCCGACTATACTCGCGAGGATCAGCAAAAAAGAGCTCGAAAGCCTCTTCACGGGCTACGGCTACAAACCACATTTCGTCGAGGGCGACGAACCTATGCAGATGCACCGTGACATGGCCAAAACGCTGGACAGGGCC
>DCTV01000054.1:19961-20621 GCA_002329665.1 Christensenella sp. UBA1431 | reverse complement strand
AGACTGCGCTCGCCCAAGGGCTGGACGGGCCCCAAGGAAGTGGACGGGCTGAAGCTGGAGGGGTTCTGGCGGTCGCACCAGGTGCCGGTCACCAACGTCCACGAAGACCCTGAGCGCCTGAAGGCCCTGGAAAAATGGCTGAGAAGCTACGATCCGCATTCGCTCTTCGACGAGACCGGCAGGCTCCGCCCCGAACTGAGGGAACTGGCGCCGAGGGGGAACAAACGGATGAGCGCCAACCCCATGACCAGCGGGCTGACGAGGAGGCGGCTGAGGATGCCGGACTTCAGGGACTACGCGGTCCAGGTAAAAAGGCCCGGCGCGGTACTGGCCGAAAACACCCGCCCGACCGGGGAACTGCTAAGAGACATCCTTATAAAGAACCCGGAAAACTTCAGGGTGTTCGGCCCCGACGAGACCGCGTCCAACCGCCTCGACGCCGTCTACCAGGCGAGCAAGAAGGTGTGGATGGGCGAGATCATCGAAGACGACGCGGGCGGGAGCGAACTATCGAGGGACGGCCGGATCATGGAGATGCTCAGCGAACACACGTTGCTCGGGTGGCTGGAAGGGTACATCCTCACGGGGAGGCACGGGCTGTTCCATACGTACGAGGCCTTTTCCCACATCATCGATTCGATGTTCAACCAGCACGCCAAG
>DCTV01000054.1:19570-19939 GCA_002329665.1 Christensenella sp. UBA1431 | reverse complement strand
CCACAACGGCTTCTCGCACCAGGAGCCGGGTTTTCTGGACATCGTGGTCAACAAGAGCCCCGAGATCGTGCGCATCTACCTCCCGCCCGACGCGAACTGCCTGCTTTCCACGATAGACCATTGCCTGATGAGCACGGACTACGTCAACGTGATCGTCGCGGACAAACAGAGGCACCTTCAGTACCTGGACATGGACGAAGCGGTGAAGCACTGCACGAAGGGGATCGGCATCTGGGACTGGGCCAGCACCGACGACAGTGCGGACGAGGCGGATGTCGTGATGGCGAGCTGCGGCGATGTCCCGACCAAGGAGGCGCTGGCGGCCGTGGCCATTTTGCGCGAGGAATTCCCTTCGCTCAAGGTACGGTT
>DCTV01000054.1:0-19513 GCA_002329665.1 Christensenella sp. UBA1431 | reverse complement strand
GTATTCAACTTCCACGGCTATCCCTGGCTGATCCACAAACTGACGTACAGGCGCACCAACCAGGAACGGATCCATGTGCGCGGCTACAAGGAGAAAGGCAACATCAACACGCCGCTCGAACTGACGATCAAGAACCAGGCCGACAGGTTCAACCTGGTCATCGACGTGATCGACAGGCTGCCCGGCCTCGGCGCGAAGGGGGCGCACTGCAGGNNCAACTGGCAGTGGCCGTATTAGTGGCGCAGTATAGCTTCTGTTTGCTTAGCAGGTTCCCCCGGTCGGTTGAAACGCGCTTGCCGCATATCGCCGGTTCGGATTGGAGACCATTGGGAATGTTCGGGCTGCGAAAAGTGAGGCGCCGGTACCAGCCCTGCCCAGGCAATCCCCCGCTAAGGGAGGCTTTGCCCAAGAAACTCAGACGAAGCCCTTTTAGAGCAACCTCTCGCGGAGCCTTGCCCGCGTAATAACCACGCAAAGCACAGCTTTGCGTGGAAGAGGAGGAGCAACGAAGCGGGTGCGAGGAATCCCCGAAGCGCGAAGCGGAAAAGGGGTTACGAGCGAAGCGGAGTTTGCTCCGACGAGGCGCGAAGGGGGCGCACTGCAGGGAACACATGAAAAACCGTATCATCGAAAACATCCGCTACGCCTACGAACACGGCGTCGACAGGGACGAGATCGCCAACTGGCAGTGGCCGTATTAGTGCCGCAGCATAGCTTCGGTTTGCTTAGCAGGTTCCTCCGGTCGGTTGAAACGGCCCGGCGGCACCGAAACAAGGGTTTCACGTTTTGCCGTAATCATGCGGCACAAAAAAGCAAAGACTAAATACGGGTATCACATTCAAGGAGCGATGCGACGATGGACAAACGCCTGAGAAAAACTGCCCCGGCGCTTCTTCTTTGCCTCGCGCTCGTAACGGCCTGCACGCCGGTCCCAAAGCCGCAGGGCACCGCCGCGCCGACGCCGGCCCGCGTCACGCCCGCAACCCCAGCCAAAACGCCCGCGCCTGCGGCCGACACCGCGGCGGATTATTTCGCGTTCAAGGCGGACCGGCGCCTGACGTACAGGGGCACGGGAAACGAATTTGCGTCCTACGTGACGCTTGTGGATTACCTGAAAAACGGGGTGGCCCAGACGCGCCAGGACAACGGCGGGACCACGACGGTCTTCGTATACGCGCTCGGCGATAACGCAATAAAAAGGGTCTTTTCCAGGGAAGAAACCTATTTCAAATACGATTTCACTGCGACTTCAAACGATGACGAGGTCCTCGTCAAGGAGCCGATACGGACCGGCAACTCCTGGACCCTGGGTGACGGGTCCGTTCGGGCCATAACGGCCGTGGACAAAAAGGTCACGACGCCTTCCGGCACGTACAGGGCGCTGGAAATCACCACGACGGGCGCAGAGTCCGCGCAAAAGGATTATTACGCCAAGGACATCGGCCTGGTGAAATCGGAGTTCGCGTCCGGCGGCAACACGGTCACCAGCGAACTCGAAAGCATCGAAATAGGCGTTTTTGCCAAGGCAACGGTCCGGTTCTATTTCCCCGAATTCGACCGGCAGAAGGCAGTGTACGAGGAAAGGGCCGTCGAGACCAAAACGAACGAAGACGCCGTGCCCAATCTGCGGCTCGGCCTGCAAACCATCCCCTTCGGAAGCGGCCTGACAAAGACGCTCTCCGACGACACGAAAATCCTGGGGGTAAGTCTTGACGACGGCAAGGGCATCGTCACCGTGGATTTCTCGAAGGAACTCATAGAAAAAATGAACGCGGGGACCGCGCTCGAAGGACTGATCATAAAGAGCATCACCAACACATTCGGCCATTATTACGGGATGGACAAGGTGGTCATACACGTCGAAGGAAAACCGTATGAATCAGGGCACGTCATGCTCAGGCCCGGGGAATACTTCAACGTATCGGACGACGGGACGGCCGAATACCAGGCGCCGTGAACGGTTTTTGCCGGAGCCTTCTATTCTTTTTCGATTGTAAAAAATAATGTTGACACGGTGTTGTCACTCCTTTGAGGTACACTGAAAAAAATGTTACTCGAGGAGGTATGCCCCATATGAGGCCCAAAGTCATCATGCACGCCCAGACGAGCCTGGACGGCCGAATACGCGGGTTCGACGACACGGGCATCTATTACGCCGTCGCCGCCCGCTTCAACGAGGACATGGCGCTGGTCGGAAGCGAAACCATGTACACGGCCGCTGCCGAGTGCCCGCCCGAAACGGAAAAAGACTTCGTAAAGCCCCTAGCCGACCCGGACGACAGGCGCACGCTGTGCGTCGTGCCCGACAGCCGCGGGAGGCTTAGCAACCTGCACGTGTTCCGGGACTCGCAATACTGCCGGGACGTCATCGTACTGGTTTCGGCTTCCACCCCCGAATCCCATCTTGAATACCTGCGCGCGCGCGACTACGATTTCATCGTCGCCGGAGAGGACCGCGTAAACCTGGAAAAAGCGCTGGAAATCCTGTACGAAAGCTATGGCTGCCAGACGATTAGGACCGACAGCGGCGGGGCCCTGACCAGCGCGCTCCTGCAGCGTGGGCTCGTAGACGAGATCAGCCTCGTCATATCCCCCTGCCTTGTCGGAACAGACGCTCCGCACCTGTTCAGGAGCCTGTCCCTGCCCCGGCGGATGGAGCTGGAGCTAAAGGACAATGAAGTTGTGGACGGCCATCTCTGCCTAATCTACAGGGTGCTGTGAAGCACAGGCCCCCTTCGCTGTTAAAAAAACCAGTTTAAACCGCTGCCGGCAAACCATGGGTCTGCCGGCAGTTTGGCTCTAGCGCTTGGCGGTCAGGGCTAAAGCGTAAGCCCAGCCTCGGATATAACGACGGCGAATTACAGCATATATTCCCAAGGCGAAGGGCGTCTGCCGCAGCATAAGGCCGCTTGACAGGCGGCGGAGAGGGTGTTAAATAATAAATGAGCCGAGCGTTTAACTAAAACGGCAGATAAAATGTCCAGTATTGTGCAAGGGGGCGGATGCGGTTTGGAAAAACCGAGCATGACGGCGATGGTCACGGCGTTTGCCAGGGCGTATCACGCCCTGAACGAGGACCCCAAAATATTCGACGACCGCCTTGCAAGAGAACTGTTTTTTGATGGCGAGTACGAAGGGATCGCCGCCCAGATGGCGCAGGGTATCGCGTTTTTTAACCCCGAACGGCCGGACGCGCCCCATGACCCCGAAGACGCGCTCAGGTGGGTGATGCAGAAGCAGCTTGGCCCGACGACGCTGTCCAGGAGCCGGTACGCCGAAGACGCGCTTAATAACGCGCTGAAGCTGGGAACGAAGCAGTACGTCATCCTCGGCGCGGGCTGGGATACTTTCGCCTTCCGGCATCCGCAGGCGGGCGTTGAAGTGTTCGAGGTCGACCGTCCCGAATCGCAGCGGGACAAGGTGCGCCGCATCGCAGGCCTCGGTTGGGAGCCGCACAAGCGCCTCCATTTCGCGCCCTGCGACCTGGCGTCGGAGAATCTGGCCGGGCCGCTGCTGCGCTCCGGATTCGACCCCGGCCGCCTGAGTTTTTTCAGCCTCCTCGGCGTCACGTACTACCTCACGCCCGAGGAAAACATGCGCGTTTTCGAGGCGATCGCGTATATCGCCCCCAAAGGCAGCGCGGTCGCGTTCGACTACGCGGACGGCGACGTCTTCGACGAAGCGAAGACGTCGCGGCGCGTGCAGAACATGGTCGCCCTCGCCAAGGAGAGCGGGGAGCCGATGAGGTCGGGTTTTGGCCGCGAAGCGTTGGAATCCGTCCTCGATAAGGCGGGGCTGCTCATCACCGAGCACCTTTCGCCCGCGGCCATAGAAAAGCGGTTTTTTGCGGGACGGAAAGACGCGTACCACGCGTTCGAGAACATCTGCTACGCCCTGGCGGTCGTCCAATAGCGCCCGTATTCAGGCGACGTGCCCTGCCGTGTCCGCCTGGTGCAGCAGCGCGGCTAAGAGGGCCCCTGCCTTGTCCCACACCAGCCTCGCGAAATCCGCGTCGTCGTGCGGCTTTGCTCCGTTGCCCGCGGGCGTGAGTTCGATGCAGAACGCGGGCTGCGTGAATTCCTGCCGGAACCAGTTTTCGAAACCGGCACCGTATACGGCCGGGTCTTCGGAAACCGGCATCAGCCGGTAGCCCGTCGCTTCGCTCAAAGCCTGCGCGATGCCTGAGCCTGCGGGTATCGCGTTGTTCGTGCCGCTGTCCGCCCAGTAGATTACCTCGCCCTTCGTGTGAAAAGAGGCCGCGAGGGTGAATCGCTGCGCCTCGCAAAGGGCGATCACGGCTTTGACTTCCGGTTCCGTGGCGGGAGCGTTCCCTTTGTACATTTCGGAACTCGGGACGCCGGTGGCGCTCTGTTTTTCCGCCCAGTGGCAGGGATACTGCCGGTTCAGGTCCACGCCGTTGATGTTGGCCTTCCATGCCTCGAACCCTTGCTGCAGCATGCGCATCGACCGGACTTTGGCCGGGTCTTTCGCGGCATCGGGCCCGTATTGCACGAGGTTCACGCCGTCCGGGTTCACCATGGGCACGATATAGACGGTGACGTCGTCGAGGAGCCTGCGGATGTCGTACCCGTACAGCTTGGCACCCGAAACGCAGGCCGCGGCGTATTCGTCCGCGGTTTCCATCAAAAAGGCCGACGATATGTATTCCCTTGCGTGGTGCGCGCCCAGCAGCAGCACCTTCCCCGGCCCTTTTCCCAGCCGGAGGAGGGTCAGGTCCCTGCCCTCCACGGAACGGCCGACGCTGGAAACATCGATAAGCCCGGGATACAGCCGGGCGAGTTCGTGTGCGTCTTCGATCATTTGGTCGTAAGAGTAGGTGCGTCCCGGGTCGACGGCGTCGGCTTTTCCTGTTTCCGGGACCGTTTCACTGCCGCCACGGGGCACGCATGCCGCCAATGCGAGGACGAGAATCAGAACCGTTGCGATAAACCAAGATGCTTTTTTCATTCAGGTCCCCTTTGTCGTTTTTTAATGTGTGTGGTCGATGATGCTGACGTCTTCGCCCAAACGTTTTTTTATGGCGTCCTTCATCGCCTGGGCGTGCGGGCAGGCAAATCCTATCGGGGTCCCTTTCGTTATGCAGGACGCCAGCACGATGGTGTCCGCGCCGCGCTCCACCATCATGGCCGCGCGCGTCACGGCCTTCTTTCCGGGGCATCCGCCGCAGGTGGTCACACCGATGACCTCTATCTCGCCCTCGACGTCCTTAAAGGCACATTTTTTTTCACGCATCACCTTGAAATCAGCCGTCCCCGGGCACATATCCTCCGTCTGCAGGCATCGTATGAGGCCCACCTTCATTAAAAACGCCCCCCTTAATATAGATGTGCAACAATATAGCATAAAAGGCCCGCCGCCATCAATGGAAATTATATTATTGACATATGCCCGTTACCGTTTTACAATTAATTATGGGCATAAGCCAATTATACCAGCCAATATCGGCGAATGCAAAAAGCGCCTGCTAAAATGCCGGAGCAGTCGGCCTCGTGCATTCGTAAGCAGCCGTAACAAGGGGAGGAGGTCCCTCTGATCCGTCAGACGCCGTCCACACAGGATTATCTCAAGGTGCTGCTCGAACTATCGGAGGACGGGAAACCGGTTCTTTCGACCGACATCGCGCATACGCTCGGCTTTTCCCGCGCGAGCGTATGCCGCGCCATGAACGTGCTCAAGGCGTGCGGCTATGTCACGAAGGAAAAATACGGACCGGTGACGCTCACTGCGTACGGACGCGAGGCGGCGCTGGCGGTGAGGAAGCGCCACGACCTGCTGATAGCTTTTCTCGTGGACGTGCTCGGCGTAAAAAAGGCCGTAGCCGAAGCGGACGCCTGCAGGATGGAGCATGCCGTGAGCCGGGAAACGGCGGCGAAGCTCGAACAGTTTTTAAAGGTATGCGGCCACAATAACAATACGTCGTAAAAAAGGAAACAAGTACGATGCCGCGCGAAGCAGGGGCGGCAGAACGAATATGGCCGGAAAATGAGTGTCGCCTTTGCCCGACAACCGGCGGAGACGATTGACACAGGCGGGGGCAGGTGATAATATTTTTTTAATTATGGGCGCCTGTTCAAAACGCCGCCTGCAAGCGTTCCGCGTCGAGACCCGGATGATTATGCGGCGGCCGCTGGCGCAAAATACGAAGAAG
Organism: Christensenella sp. UBA1431; assembly: GCA_002329665.1. Taxonomy (GTDB): domain Bacteria; phylum Bacillota; class Clostridia; order Christensenellales; family UBA1431; genus UBA1431. The sequence goes on along the minus strand of DCTV01000054.1, from coordinate 13,344 downwards.
GCATCGAAAGGAAAAGGCCATGTTCGTTTCGGAAACCAGGATACACGTAAGGTACGCGGAGACGGACCGGATGGGCATCGCGCACCATTCCAACTACGCCGTCTGGTTCGAGGAGGCGCGCACGGAGTTCATGGCCGGGCTGGGGTACTCCTACGGCCGCGTCGAAGACGAGGGCGTCCTGCTCCCGCTCACCGACCTTTGCTGCAGCTTCAAAAAGCCCGCCCGCTACGAGCAGACTCTGGTCGTGCGCGTGAAAGCAGTGCGCGCCACCTGCGTGCGTCTGCGGTTTCACTACGAAGTGGTCGACGCGGCCGACAACGCCCTGGTCGCGACGGGCACGACGGACCACGCCTGGACGGACAGGGCTTTACGGCCTGTCAACGTCATGAAACTGCGGCCTGAAATCTACCGGGCGCTGAAGGATTGCATGCGCGAGGAGGCCTAGCTATGGCGCATGAGGGAAAGATGTCCCGCTTTTCCTACGCCCTGATGGTGTGGGAATACAGGCTGCGGGACCTGTTTGCCGAACCGGACGCGGTCCTCGAAAAGATCGGCGTCCAAAAAGGCTTTACCGTGGCTGACATCGGCTGCGGCCCCGGCAGGTATATCAGGCAGGCTTCCGAACTCGTAGGCGGGGCCGGCAGGGTCTTTGCGGCGGACATCCACGAAACCGCGATAAGGATCGTGAAGCGGAAGATAAAGAAATACGGCCTGAAAAACGTCGTGCCCGTGCACGGCGAAAACGGCCTCGGCGCGATACCCGAAAGCAGCGTCGACGCAGCCTTCGCGCTGGACATGTTCCACGCGGTTACAAACCCCGCTGTATTCCTCGGCCGGATACGCAGGATCGTGAGGGATACGGGGTTTTTCATATTGGAGGACGGCCACCAGCCCAGATTGAGCACCATCGACAAGGTGGAAGCTTCCGGGGTCTGGCGCATCGACGCGGAGAACGAGAGGTATCTGAGACTGATACCGAAACAGATGTAAGACAGGAGATGGATTGTGTGAAACTGGCGATCGCGTCAGACGGGAAAGCGGTGTCCAGGCATTTCGGGCACTGCGAAGGATTTGCGCTCTACACGTTCGAGGACGGGAGGATCGTGAAAAGGGAGCATGTAGTAAACCCCGGCCACAGGCCCGGGTTCCTGCCCAACTTTCTTTGCGACCTGGGTGTGGAGGCCGTCGTTTCGGGGGGAATGGGCGCGGGCGCGCTCGAAATCTTCGCAAATAAAGGTATCGAAGTGTTCACCGGGGCCGAAGGGGACTGCGAACGTATCGCAACGGACTTTGCAAGAGGCGAACTGCTCTCAGCAGGCAGCGTATGCTCGGAGCACCGGCATGCCGACAGCTGCGGCGGGCATAGCGAATAGAAGAAAGGCGTGTGATAACCTATGGAGAAAAAACAGGCAGCATTCAGGTCGTGCCTGCAACCGGCGTCAAAAGTGCTGGTTTCGTGCAGGGGAAAGGGCGGCGAGGACAACGCGCTCGTCGTCGCGTACTGCTGCAACTGCAGCTTCGACCCGCCGATGGTGATGGTGGGCATCGTGCCCTCGCGGTATTCGCACCGGCTCATCAAGGAATCGGGCTGTTTCGTAGTCAACCTCGTGTCCGGGGACAACAAGGCGCTGTTCGACTACATGGGGAGCCACAGCCGGCGAGACGGGGACAAGCTAAAGGCATTCGGGGCGAAACTGCGCGAAGGCGAAAAGGTAGACGCGCCGCTGCTGGATGACTGCCCGGTGAACATCGAATGCACCGTGGTGGACTCGATCGTGACCGGGTCGCACGAGATGTTCGTTGGGAAGGTTGAACAGGTGCATGCCGACGCCCGGCTCGTCGGGGAAGACGGCAAGATCGATTTCAAATCGATTGATTTCGTGTAAGCGAAGCCTATACGTATAAGGGACGTGTCAGCGCGCGTCCCTTTCCTGTTTTTTTGGGTATAAACTGGGTAGTTGCCGTCCGGGCATCCTGCACCGGCGTTCATTTTGCGCCGCGCCCCTTATCCCGGCATTCCGGGCAATAGCCGTAGATGTCTAGCCTGTGCCCCGCGATCGCGTACCGGGTCTGTTTCTCCAGCGTCTTTTCGTAGGCTTTGAGCGGGCAGCCTTCGATGCACTCGATCTTGTTGCAGCCGACGCAGACCAGGTAATGCCTGTGCTCCATCGTGTTGATCTCGAACAGCGAACGGGGCTCCCCCGCGATGCTGAGCCTGGTGACCAGGCCGCTGGACGCGAGCGTGTCCAGGACCCTGTACACGGTCGAAAGGTTGATCGAGACCCCGTCTTCCTTCAGCGACAGGTATACGTCTTCGGCCGCGACCGGACGGGCGCTCCCGTCGAGGACGCCGAGGACCGCCGTCCTGTGTTTGGTCTTACGCAATCCGCTTTTCTTCAGCGCGCTCGAGAAATCGTTGTTCAAACCTCCGCCCTCCGTCCGGCTTTTTTCCTTTTTCTCCGAAGATAAGCTGCGCGCGCGGCCCTGCAGGCGAAGTAGCAGCTTACCGAGAGGATGACGATGCAGGCGCCCGACGCGATGTCGAGCGAATAGGAGATCCAGAGCCCCGCCACGCACAGGACGCACCCTATCGCGACGGCGGCGGCCATCCTTTGTTTGAGGCGGGGGAAAAGCATCCCCGCGATGGCTGCGGGCGCCGTGAGCAGGGCCAGCACGAGTATGATGCCTGCAACGCGGATAAGCACGACGACGGTGAGCGCGACCAGCACGAGCAAAAGGTAGTCGAGGACCGCGGTGCGCATGCCGATGATCGCGGCGAATTCCTCGTCGAAAAGGTATGCTTTCCAGTGGTTGAACAGCATGACGATCACCAGCAGCACCACCGCCGTGAATACGGTGGTCAGCCAAAGGTCCGTCGTGGTCACCGACAGGATGCTCCCGAAAAGGTAGGACGTGATCTCGGGCGGGTACCCCGGCGTCAGCGCGATGAACAGGGTCCCGAGGGCCATGCCGAGCGACCAGAACAGCCCGATCACCACGTCCGAACGCGTGCCGCCCCTGCGGTTGATGGCCCCGATGCCGAACGCCGCCAGGACCGAGAACAGAAACGCGCCGATGATGGGCTCGAACCCGGCGAGGTACCCGAGGCCCACGCCGCCGTAGGAGGTGTGCGCGATGCCGCCGCTGAGCATCACCAGCTTCTTTTCCACGATGATGACGCCGATCAGGCCGCAGACGACGCTGGCCAGGACGGAGCAGATCAGCGCGTTCTGAAGGAACTGGTATTCGAACAGGGCATCGATCAAGGCGTATCCTCCCTTTCGTGTTCCCTAAGCACCCTGTGCGGCACGCCGTGGGCGATCAAATCGACCGGGCAGCCGTACAGGCGGTGCAAAGTGTCCTCGTCGAGCCCGGTCTCGTCGTGGTACACCAGGTTCCGGTTCAGGCACGCGATCTTTTGCACCTGTGACGATACGGCAAAAAGGTCGTGCGTCACCAGCACGACGGTCATTTTGGCGTTGAGTTCCTCTATAAGCGTGTAGATCTGGTCGCAGGAACTCGGGTCCACATTGGCGGTCGGCTCGTCGAGAAGAAGCAGCCGCGGCCTGACGGCCAGCGCCCGCGCGATGAGCATTTTCTGGAACTCGCCGCCGGAGAGGGAGGCGATCTGGCGCCTGGCGAGGGCCCCGATTTTGACCTTCTCCAAAAGCGCGTCGGCCGTGTCCCTGTCGGCGGGAGTGAACCTATAAAACGGGGTTAAAGTCCGTTTCGTAAGGCCCGTCAGCACCACCTCGCGGACCGTGATCGGAAACGCCCGGTCCAGCCCTGCGTACTGCGGGACGTATCCGATCAGCCCGCCGGTCTCGCCGGGCTTTTTCCCGTAGACGCGGATCGTCCCGGAGGCCGGCAGGACCAGGTTGAGGATCGCCCGCAGAAGCGTCGTTTTCCCGCCGCCGTTGGGGCCGATGATACCCAGGTACTGCCGGTCCCTCACGCGGAGGGAAACGTTTTCGAGGGCGGGCGTCTGCCCGTAATACACGGTCAGGTTTTCGACGCACAGCGCCTCCTGCGCGTCGCAGAGGCTCGGTTGCGGCCTGCGTCCGTTCACTTCGCTCCCTCCGCTATCAATCCTGCCATGCGCTCGAGGTTGTCCGCGTAGTCGGCCGCGAGCGGATCGAGCCGTACCGTTTGCCCCATGATCTCCTCGGCGAAGGCCTCCGACTGCCTGCTGTCGACTTCGTCCTGGAAAAAGACCGTCCGTATCCCTTTGCTTCGGGCGAGGTCGATCATTTCCCTGAGGTGCTGCGGCGTCGCTTCCTTCCCCTCTTTTTCCAGCGCGGCCATCGTGAGCCCGTAATCGTCGGCCAGATAGCCGAACGCGGGGTGGAACACGATGAACGTTTTGTGTTTCGCCCTCGCAAGGATCGTGCCGATGCGCCTGTTCAGGGCTTCGAGTTCTTCGATGTAGTTTTTCGCGTTGGCTTCGTACGCGTCCCTGTGGGCCGGATCGGCTCGCCCCAATTCGCGGGCGATCGCCGAGACCATCGTTATGACGCGCCGGGGGGAGAGCCAAATGTGCGGGTCCCGTTGGCCGGGCGCCAATTCCCTGTCGGGCGTTTTGAGCGCAACCTCATCCTGGAGGCGGACGATCTTCGTCCCTTCCCCGGCCCGGTCCAGGATGCCCGCTTCCTCGACAGGTACCCCAATCGCGAAATACAGGGACGCCTTACTGAATTCCTGCATCTGGGCCGCGGTCGGCTCGTAGCTTTCCGGGCTGCTTCCCGGCGGCACCATCAAGACCACGTCGACAAGGTCTTTGCCCACCGCCTCCACAAACGTTTTTTCGGGGACTATAGTGACCGCGACCGTCAGCGCGCCCTTCCCGTCTGTATCCGCCAGGGTGCCCGCGCTGCAGCCGCCCGCCGCCAGCAGGACCGCCGACAGCAATATAACAGAAAAAGCCCTTTTCATGACCGCCACCTTTATGCAAATAGTTCTCGTTTGCATATTACATCTTCCCGCCGGACGTGTCAATACGCACCGGACATGTCAATGCGCAAAGGTTCGTCCGCCCTGCACGCCGCAAACGGCGGACGTCGTCCCTATTCTTGCTCAAACGGGCATTTTGATACGGCCGGGCGCGAAGCAAACCTTCGGATTGCCCCGGGGCCAGCCGGTTGAAGGGTTCGGTCATTCAACTGGTTCGCCGTTGTTTTTCAGGGTGAAAATGTTTTTATGGAAGTCGATGAGACCTTCGTCGCGCATCTTTCCGAGTTCGCGGGAGAGCGCGCTGCGGTTCACGCCCAGGTAATCCGCCATCGTGTTGCGGTCGTAGGGGACCGCTACGGTCGTTTTTCCCTGCAAGCGCGAATGGTACATAAGGAACGCCGAGATCTTTTCTCTCGTCGTCTTCATGCCAAGGATGTCGAGCTTTTCGTTCAAGTCCATGTTTTTGTCGGCGATGAGCCGGAGCATGTTCCGTATCAGCCTGCTGTGGAAGACGCAGGCGTTGGGGCAGACCGAATAGATGCGCCTGAAATCGACGAAAAGCACGGCCGCGTCCGTGCAGGCCTGTGCCGTCACCGGGCTTTCCCCGGCATGGGAAAACGCAAGCGTTTCACCGAACACCTGCTTTGGCCCGGCCGTGGCGAGGATGCGCCTGTTTCCGTGCGCGTCCTCCTTCAAAATGCATACCTGTCCCCTGAGCACGACGCCCACATGGCTGATCTCGTCGCCCGCAAACCATATATAATCGTCTTTTTTGTAGCTTCGGACCGCCGCGCCCAGGCACCCGAGCATACGGGCGAGGTCGTCCTTTGCGATCCCCTCGAAAAGAGGAACGCTCCGGAGATACCCGAAATATTCTTTCATAAAAACTCCAATATGTTGCAATTGCAACATATCTTTTTCATCCATCGTAATATACTGGCACTGTAAAGTCAAGGAGTGAGGTGTCACGTGATGAAACGAAAGATCATTCACATAGACGAAGCGAAATGCAACGGCTGCGGGCTGTGCGTGGATGCCTGCCACGAAGGCGCGCTTCGGCTCGTCGGCGGCAAGGCGAGGCTCGTATCCGAATCGTACTGCGACGGGCTGGGGGACTGCCTGCCCGAATGCCCGCAGGGCGCCATCACGCTGGAGGAAAGGGAGTCGGCGCCGTACGACGAGGAAGCGGTGAAAAAACATATCGCGGCGAAGGAAGCTATTGAGCCGGCCTGCGGCTGCGCCGCCGCGCAGGCGAGGACGATCGAGCGGGAGCGCGCGGAATCGCCGGCGGAGCTCGAAAGGCGCGATTCGCGCCTCGGCCAGTGGCCGTGCCAGATCAAGCTGGTTCCGGTCAACGCGCCGTACTTTGCCGGCGCAAAGCTGCTCATTGCAGCCGATTGCACGGCCTTTGCCTATGCCAACCTGCACGCAGATTTCATGCGCGGGAAAATCACGCTGATCGGCTGTCCGAAGCTCGACGGCGTCGACTACAGCGAAAAGCTGACCGAGATTATCAAAAACAACGACATTCAAAGCGTGACCATCGTGCGCATGGAAGTTCCCTGTTGCGGCGGTCTCGAGTCCGCGGCCAAAACAGCCCTGCAACGCAGTGGAAAATTTATGCCCTGGCAAGTGGTCACGATTGCTACAGACGGGAGAATTCTCGATCGCTGAGGAGGTATAACCATGAAAGAACCGATGAAAAATATAGCAAAGGCGGAAGTCCTGACGCTGAAGGAACAAATTGCCTACCAGCCCGGGCAGGTCGTCAGCAAAACGCTGGCACAGAACGAGGCGGTGAGCGTCACGCTTTTCTCCTTTGACAAAGGAGAGGAGATCAGCACACATGCATCCGGCGGCGATGCCTTCGTCACGTGTTTAGACGGCGTCGGACAGATCACCATCGACGGGGAGTCGTATTTGCTGCATGAAGGCGAATCGATCGTCATGCCGGCTGGCCATCCGCACGCTGTTTACGGCAAAGAAGCGTTTAAAATGCTGCTGGTTGTCATTTTCTAACCCCCACACGATTTTGAAACAACGGAGGATACCTATGGAAACACAGATGTTTTGCTTTCAATGTGAGCAGACTGCCGGCTGCACCGGCTGTACCGGCAAGGCCGGTGTCTGCGGCAAGTCCGCCGCCGTCGCCAATCTCCAGGACGAGTTGACCGGCGCGCTGATCGGACTCGCCCGCACGCTAAGCGGCGGTATGCCGGTGGAGGACTCCACCGGACGGTTGATCATCGAAGGGCTTTTCACGACCGTCACCAATGTCGATTTTGACGAGGAGACCGTCCGCGACTACATCTCGCGCGTCCATGCAGAAAAAGAGCGGCTCTCCCCATCGTGCGCCGGATGCGGCTCACCCTGCGGAAAAAATGAAGATTACGATCTGTCGCAGCTCTGGACGGCCGATCCGGACATCCGCAGCGTAAAATCGCTCATCCTGTTCGGCATCCGCGGCGTTGCGGCATATGCCTACCACGCGCTCCAGCTGGGCTACAAAGACGCATCGATTTCAAATTTCCTGACAAAGGCGCTTTTCACCGTGGGCGAGGACTGGGATATGGCGCAGCTCCTGCCCGTAGCGCTCGAAGTCGGTCAATGCAACCTGACTTGCATGGAATTGCTGGATCGCGCCAATACCGAAACATTTGGCACGCCCGCCCCGACAAAGGTGCCGCTCAAAGTAGAGAAGGGACCGTTTATCGTCATCACCGGTCACGATCTGCTGGATCTCAANNGTGGCCGTGCCAGATCAAGCTGGTCCCGGAGGACGCGCCGTATTTCAACGGCAGCCGGCTGTTGATCGCCGCGAGTTGCACGGCCTACGCCTACGCGAACATCCACGAGGAGTACATGAAGGGCAGGATAACGCTCATAGGCTGTCCGAAACTTGACGGCGTGGACTATTCCGGGAAGCTCGCGGCCGTACTCAGGCGCAACGATGTGAGAAGCGTCACCGTATTGCGCATGAGCGTCCCCTGCTGCGCCGGCCTCGTGAACGCCGTGAAGAAGGCGATGCGGGAAAGCGGGAAGCTGATCCCCTGGAGCGTCGCCGTGGTCTCGGCCGATGGCAGGATCATCGAGGAGTGAGGAAGATGGCGCTGTTCCTTGCGCAAGGCTCTGCCCCGCCGAAGCGATAGTGAAAAGCGAACGCTATACGGTACAAACGCATGAATGCATACGATGCGGGAAGTGTGAGGCGGCCTGCACGGCCAAAGCGATTCAAAAAGGAGGTAGGACCTAATGATCGAAAAATGCTACGCGTATAAGCGGACGGAGGAGAAAGCGATCGAGAAGATCGTCGACCTTGACAACGTGGCCATCAACCATATGGTGCTGCCGCCGGGCGAGCGCCTCCCGCGGCACGAGTCGAACTCCAACGTGTACATGATCGTCGTAACAGGCGCGGTGACGCTGGGGCTCGGAAGGCAGCAGCCGCACAGGTACGGGGAGGGAAGCATCGTCGAAATCCCCATGGGCGTGACGATGGACGTTTTGAACGAAGACGACGGGGTACTGGAATTTTTCGTCGTTAAGGCGCCTGGCCCCCGGTCGTTCGGCGGCAAAAAATAACGCAAAAGGAGATGAAAAGGAATGAGCGCAATGTTTTGTTTTCAGTGTGAACAGACGGCGAAGGGAACGGGATGCACGAAGGCGGGCGTGTGCGGCAAGGACGCAAAGACCGCCAACGCGCAGGACGCGCTGACCTGCGCGCTGATCGACCTGACGAAGGCCGCCGGGGGCAGGGCCGAGGACGAAGCGGCCGACGAGCTGATGATGCAGGGCCTGTTCACCACCATAACCAACGTGAATTTCGACAGCGAGAGGATAGACAGGTTCACAGCCCGGGTGGCGCAAAAGGCAAAGGACCTCGGCGGGACGGAAACCTGCGCGCCGGAAGCGCTCTGGGCGGGGGACGAGGACACGGTCTCGCTACGGTGGACGCTGTTGCTGGGGCTTCGCGGGATGGCGGCCTACGCCTGGCACGCGCACGTGCTCGGCAAGGACGACCCCGAGGTCACGGGATGGCTGTACAGGGGCATGGCGGCGCTTATCGAGGAGCATACCGCCGCCGAGTGGCTGGACCTGTTGATGGCATTCGGCATGGCGAACCTTCGGTGCATGGAGCTTCTGGACGAGGCGAACACTTCGGCATACGGGGATCCGGTCCCGGCCGTCGTGCCGCTGAGTGTCGAAAAGGGCCCGTTCATCGTGGTCACCGGACACGACCTGCTGGATCTGAAACAGCTGCTCAAGCAGACGGAGGGCAAAGGGATCAACATCTATACGCACGGCGAGATGCTGCCAGCGCACGGTTACCCGGAACTGAAGAAATTCCCGCACCTCAAGGGCAACTTCGGCACCGCCTGGCAGAACCAGCGGAAGGAATTCAAAGACGTGCCCGCGGCGTTCCTTTACACGACCAACTGCCTGGTGCCGCCTCTGGACTCGTACAAGGACAACATCTTCACAACGTCTGTGGTGGGCTTCCCCGGCGTTAAGCACATCCCCGAAAACGAACGGCAGGAGAAGGACTTCACGCCCGTGATTGAAAAAGCGCTGGAGCTGGGCGGCTTCGACGAGGACAGGGTCTTCACCGGCATCAACGGCGGAGAGAGGGTGATGACCGGGTTCGCGCGCGGCGCGGTGCTCGGCGCCGCCGATAAGGTGATAGAGGCTGTCAAAGGCGGCGACATCCGGCACTTCTTCCTGGTGGGCGGCTGCGACGGCGCGAAGACCGGGCGCAACTACTACACCGAGTTCGTCAAACGCACGCCGGCGGACACCGTCGTGCTCACGCTGGCCTGCGGCAAATACCGTTTCAACGACCTGGACATCGGGACCATCGGCGGCCTTCCGCGGCTGATGGACATGGGCCAGTGCAACGACGCGTATTCGGCCGTAAAGGTCGCCCTCGCGCTCGCGGACGCGTTCGGGTGCGGCGTCAACGACCTCCCGCTGACGCTGGTGCTGTCGTGGTATGAGCAAAAGGCGGTCTGCATCCTTCTGACACTGCTCGCCCTGGGCGTCCGAAACATCTATATCGGGCCGTCGCTCCCGGCGTTTTTCTCGTCGAACGTGCTCGACGTCCTCGTGGAGAAATTCGCGTTGACGCCCATCAGCACTCCCGAAAAGGACCTTGAAAAGATTCTTGGATGAAACCGTATACCGTAGAACCCGCCCAAAAGGGCGGGTTCTTTTTTTGCTCTGTCAAAGCCGCAATGTATGACATTTGCAGGAATCCCGTCTTTTGAATGAGCAAGGTTTCCGATAAATATACTACATGACATTATAACTATCTTCCATGATATATCCTTGCCCTTTGGACAAATAATCATTAATGGAAAAACTGTAGTGTTTCCCACCCTTTGCCCCCTCCCGCGCAAAAAACATCCATATACAAGCGGTACCGGTGCGGGAGGGGGTCCGATACGGGAGAGGGCTGACGCCCTTCCCCAGCCTCTTCCCGGGGCATGTAAGCATACTTCCAAATGAACAGGGAGTTTTATCAGAGCCTTTTTCTTTGAAAAAAGTACGCCCATGCCTGGCGGACAGGTGATATAATCTAACCGTCAGACCGTAGGGAGGGCAGGGCCCGCCGGTCAAAACGGATTTGAGAGGGATGATCATGAACGAATCTAACAGGGGAAGACTGACGTTCGGACTGGTATTGCTTCTTACCGGGGTGCTGCTGTTTTTGCAGCTCGATCCGTACTCCAGGGCCGGGTTCGGCATGCTCTGGCCGCTGTATCCGGTGCTGCTGGGGTTTATGGGTCTTTTTAACAGGAGCGGCAAGGGCTTTTCGCTCATCCTTTTGCTGGTCGGCCTGTTCTTTTTGCTCAGGAACCTAAACGTCTTGCCATACATCCCCGCGATGTATATCTGGCCGTCCGTCCTCATCCTCGTGGCCGTCTTCGCCATCATCACCGCGATGGGCCCAAGGCGCCATGCCGCGCCGTCCGGCGGTGAAGGCCGGTATTCCGCCACGTTCGGCGAAACGAAACAAACGGTGAGGGACCAGGACTTCAAGGGGCTTTCGGCGTCGGCGCTGTTCGGGGGCGTCGAGCTCGATCTTTCGGAGGCCGGGATGGAGGGCGATAACGCGTCGGTCGACGTCTTCGTGCTGTTCGGCGGCGCGGAGATCATCGTCCCGGAAAGCTGGTACGCCGAGGTGAAGATCACCCCGATCTTCGGCGGGGTGGAAAACAAGACGGCGGCGCAGATCCGCGAGAAGAAGGTCCTCGTAACGGGGACGGTCCTTTTCGGCGGCGCCGTGATCCGCACGCGTTAAGTAACGGCGAAAACCTTGGCCGGCATTTTTTTCGCCAATTTGACGCACATGTCGTCAGATTGGATTGAAAGTGGGGGATGCAATCCCCCACACCCCCTGCTATTAGGCTTTTTTTGACAGTCTAACGGCGCTATTATAAGCGCCGTTTCTTGCCGTCTGGCAAACCGCCGGGCAGAGGCAAACCTCAGGTCTGCCCCGGCTTTTTCCGTTCTGGATACCGCGGGCGTAATCGGGCGGTACGAATTTTTCCCCGTCCTTTTTTTGTTTTTGGTATTGACGGCGCCCCGGCGGCATGTTAAGATTGGACCACATGGTATAGACCACGGGGTATAGACCATAAGGTCTATACCTATGGGAGAAGGGATTAACATGCCTTGGTGGGCATGGGTACTGATCGCGGTCGGGGCAGTGGTTATCGGCGCACTGAAGCTTATGGTGTTCAACCGGATAAGGAAGAACAGGACGGCGAAGCGAAGGCTAGCGGACGAGGAATAGGCTAAGGGTGAACGAATGAAGACGTATATCGACTATAAGATGCTCCTGGGCGAGGGCAACCCGCTGCTGCGCTACCCTCGCCTCTTCGAAGCCGCGCTGGACGAGTTTTCAAAGAAGAAGTTCGAAGACGCGTCCCTAAACGATATCCTGAAAGAAGCGGAGATGAGCAAAGGCAGCCTGTACCACCATTTCGGCGACAAGTTCGGGCTCTACCTGTGCATGATCGACATCTTCGTGACCAGGAAGCTCGCGTTCTTTCACGAATATCTCGCGAAACAGGACCTTGGCGATTTTTTCGGCGTGGTGAAACAGCTCGTGCGGGCGACGATGGAGTATATGATCGTGGACGAACGCATGCACCATCTTTCCAACCGCGTCATGGAGCTTAGCGAGGATATGCGAAACAGGTTGCTCGAATACTACCCTTACGACTTCCGGCAGGGATTCGGGCCGCTCATCGGCGCGGCGATACACTCGGGCCAGATAGACGCGCGCTTCAGCGAGGAGTTTGTCGCCAAGGTGCTGGAGATACTTTTGATGAACTCGCACAAGTTGCTTGCGCCTGAGACCGGCATGGAAGGATTCGTTGTAACGGTAGAGAGGATCATCGATTTCATGCAGCACGGTATGTCTGCAAAAAAGGAGGCAGATTGAATGGATACCGCATTCTACATCGGGACCTGCACTATACCTACCCCGCGTCGAAGACGCATGCATTGAAAGGCATCACCTTCGACGTGCGCGAAGGGGAGGTCTTCGGCCTGCTCGGCCCTTCCGGGGCGGGCAAGTCCACCGCGCAGAAGATCATGTTCAAGCTGCTGGAGGACTACACCGGGAGCGTACGGTACTTCGGGCGGGACCTGAAATCGCTGGGCACGTCGTTTTACGAGGAAGTCGGGGTCGGTTTCGAAGTCCCCGTCCATTTCAACGAAGCTGACGGCGATGGAGAACATGCGTTTTTTCATGCAGTTTTATAAAAAAACGGCCGACGTGCGGGCGCTGTTGGAGCGCGTAGGGCTCTGGGAATACCGTGACATGAAGGTCGGCGAGTTTTCCAAGGGCATGAAGGTGCGATTAAACTCCGTGCGCGCCATGCTCAACGCCCCGCGCGTGCTGTTCCTCGACGAGGTCACCAACGGCCTCGACCCGAAAAACGCGAAGATCATCAAGGAAATGATCACGGAGTTCCGCGATGGCGGCGGCACGGTGTTTCTGACGACGCACCTGATGAACGACGTCGAACAACTCTGCGGACGAATCGCTTTCTGCGTAGAAGGCGAGATCCACGAGATCGCGACGCCCAGGGAGCTGAAACTGCGCTACGGAAAGCGCGAGGTGAAGGTGGAATACCTGGAGGACGGCGCGACCGCCCAGGCGGTGTTCCCTCTGGAGGGGATCGGAAACAACGAGGAGTTTAGGGCGATACTCGGGACAAAGCAGATCGAGACGATCCACAGCGGGGAAACATCCCTCGAGGAGATCTTCATCATCATGACGGGGGTTGATCTGAAATGAGCATGTTCTGGACGCTATTCAAGGGCGAGATGCGGCGGCTCGTCTCCTACAAGATCCTCCGGTAGTGTAAAATAGTTTGTGCT
>DCTV01000034.1 GCA_002329665.1 Christensenella sp. UBA1431 | reverse complement strand
GGGGTACCAGTCGACGGGGTTATGCGCGTGCTGGAGCAGGTAAGGCGATTTTTCGTTTATAAGACGGTTGGGGGCGGGGGTCCGGCTCAATTATGGGCACCTCTTTCGTTGTTTTATGCTGATATACTGCCCCAAAGCAGCGGCCGTTAACAGGATGTGAAACGTTGGCCGTATGTGAAAAAACGGGAGGCAGACGCTTGGCTGGCGGGAATACCGCCGGTACGGGCCGCTGTGACCACATTCTACCGAAAAAAACGGCCGGGCGCAATCTAATGTCCGGCCGCGTGTCGCTTAGGCGGCCCTACCCGTTCTTCGTGTACGCTCCTGCCTTTTCGGGCGCCTTCGCGTCATAGGCTTCCTTCCGCTTTTCTTCCATAACCCGCCGGTATCTCTTTTTGGCGGCGCGCGCCCTAAAGGACTCGAAGACCCTCGTAAAGAGCGTATGCACGAGCGACTTGGACGCGAACGCGCCGAAGCCGGCGTCCCTGTTGTTGAAGATGTACTGCACGAGGCGCGCGTACGTTTCGCTCTCCATGTCCAGGAACTGCACGGCGTAGGACTTCTTGCCGGGGATGTAGCGCAGGATCCGCCCCATGACCTCCGTGTCCCCGAAGCGCAGGCGGATGATCTGCCTTTCGTGTTTCTCGAGGACGTCTTGGGCGAACTGCGGGCGCACGTTGCACCCGCCCTCCGAGATGTTGATGAGCCTCCCGGCGCCCGCAAGGCTCCCGAAGCGCAGGTGCACCTCCCTGTCCACGTACAGGCGGTCGTGCCTGCGCACGCGCGGCTTCTCGAAGCAGATGGCGACGCTCAGCACCAGCGCGAACAGGTTGTAGACCACCCAGCCCATGTTGAGAAGGTAGACGATGACCATGTATTCGCTGTCGGTGAGCATCTTGTACACGCCCAGAAACAGCGCGGCGACGCTCAGCGCGGCCAGTACCAGGTGCGGCAGGGCGACCTTGAACAAGAAGATCGTCTTGTCGTGCGACACGCCCTTGGGCGTTACCTTGAACGCTTTTTTCCGCTTGAATAGCAGTTCCGACAGGGCGGCGAAGGCCAGGTAGGGGGCGAGGGCGGTTTCGTAGATGTGCGCCCACCCCCAGGTGCGCGTCTTATGCGCGTACATTTTGAACGCGAGGGCGGAGGCGAAGAACGAGGGCAGCATGAAGAAAAGCATCACGAAGATGTCGGACATGTATATGGGCAGGCCGGTGAGCAGGTAGAACACCGGGCAGGCGATGTAGACCATCTTCTGAAGGCCGAAGAACCAGTACATCACGCCGTCGGTGATGATCTGTTTCTGACAGAAGTCCAGCCCTTTCCTGCGCCAGGGGTTCCATTTGCGCAGTACCTGGATGTTGCCCTGGCACCAGCGCGTCCGCTGCGTGATGTGGTCCGCGAAGGTCTCGGCGGAGAGGCCCTGCGCGAACGTGTCGGTCACGAGGACGCCGCGGTAGCCCGCATCCTGTAAAAGCAGGCTGGTGGCCATGTCCTCGGTGATCGTGCCGGTCGGTATCAGGCCGATGTCGTTAAGGTGCCTGCGCCGGAACACGCAGCCGCTGCCCACGAACAGCAGGGCGTTGTACTCCTGCCGCTGTATCTGCACTTCCTGCATGAAAAAGTCCTGTTCGTTGGGGATATTTTGGTTCAGTCTCAGGTTGTGCTGGAACGGGTCCGGGTTGAAGAACACCTGCGGGGTCTGGACGAAGGCGACGTCGTGTTCGCAGAAATACCCCAGCGTCTTTTTCAAAAAGTTCCCCTTGGGCACCATGTCCGCGTCGAGGATGAGGGCGAACTCGCCCGTCGCGTGTTTTTTAAAGCAGTTGTTCAGGTTCCCGGCTTTCGCGTGGACGTGTTCCTCGCGCGTGATCCAGCGGGCGCCGAACTCCTCGCAGACCGCGCGGATGGATTCGCGCGCCCCGTCGTCGCAGACGTAGACCGTGCACCTGTCCTTCGGGTAATCGAGCCTCGTGGCGGCGGCCACGGTGCGCCTGATCACCTTCTCCGGCTCGTTGTAGGTCGTGATCATCACGTCGACGGTGGGAAGGTACCCGAGGTCGCTCAGGCGGCGCTTCTTCCGGTAGGGCTTGCGCATGTAGAGCATGCGGTAGGTCGCGGCCTGGGTCAGGCCCATCGTTTCCATCAGCACGAGCAGCAGGCCCATCGCGAAGCCGACCGCGCTGACGGTGGGCAGCGTGAATCCGAACCTCCATATGATATACACGGTCTGGAGCAGGGTGGCGAAGACGGCGAATGGGTTTCTCAGCGTTTCGTGTTTTTTCGCGAGCGCGTACCAGACGCCGATCACCAGCATGACGAAAAGGCACAGTCCGAGCCACATGCCCGCGCTCGTGCTCAGGAACCGCTCAAGGCTTATTCCCCGTATGATCATTGGCCCGCCTCCTTTTCAGTTCCGCCGCCGGGTCCTCGTTTTTGCCGAGATCACCGCGGCCGCCAGCACGAGGACGGTGACGCACGCCGCCACGATCAGCGCGGTCTGCTGGGGCTTTAGCCCCTGCTCTTTAGCGGGGGCGATCGTGCCGGCCGCGCCTATCCCGGTGGGCGNNAACACGTGATGGTATTGCGGCATGGCCGCGATGCTGGCCTTCACGGTGATAACGGCCGGCTTTGCCCCGGCGTCCACCGCGAGCACGCCGTCTTTTGAAAGGGCGATGCCGTCGTACCTGCCCATGAGAGAGAACACCACGTCCTCATTATAAAAATCACCGGATAGGCCCGTGACCCAGGCGTCGAAACGCGTCTTTTTTTCGCCCTGTTCCGGGACAGCGACGGATTTATACGCCGGGCGCACGCCGACGGCGCGGGTTTGGAGGTCCGAGGTCACCGTGACCTCGTCGAGGTAGAACGTCTGCGGCGCCCCGGTATACAGCGCCCCGAAGGCGAAGGTCTCGATGTTTGAAAGCCGGAGCGCGCGGTCGCCCTTCGCCGTGCTCCATTCGGGCACCGTCATCGAGGAAAAAGGCAGGACCACGTAACCCTCGTACCCCGGAGGTATCTCGAGGTTGCAGTAGCTGTAGGCTAAGGGGTAGAACATCCCGTCCTCGTCCTGGAGGAAGAACGTGCCTTCCTGCCCCAGCCCCCAGTCTTCGCTTAACGCCTCCTTGAAACTGAGGTTGAAAAGCAGGTGCTCGCCCGAGGCGTTTTTGATCCAGAACCTGACGAACTCCGTCTGCGACCAGTCGCGCCTGGATTCGGGGAGGATGTGGTAATATGACCCGCTTTGCTCGCCGGTCGCCTCGTTCGGGCCGACGATGTCGGCGCGAAGCGCGGTATCGCCGGGCCTCAGGCCTTTTTCCGCCTGTGTAAGCCGCATCCTGGCGCCGTCCTGCCACGGGGCGTAGGAAGCGGCGTGTCCGGTGTCGATCCTAACCGATTTTACCCCGCCGCCGGCCGCGCAAGACGGCGGCGCCGGTGCAAGCGTAAGGCACAGCGCCAAAATGGTCAGGAGAAGGGCGAGCCGTTGTTTCATGCTTCGGTTTCCTCCGGTGTCACGGTTGCCCCCGCGGAGCCGAAATTCACAGGCCGCCCTGCCGGCAAGCGGGGAATGGTTTATTCATCTACTCAACTTTTTGCGCTCGGATTAAACACCGTCCGGCCTGGAAAAAACGGATGCGGCGTCGACAGCGGCAGTTTCATGCGCACGCGACGCGGGAAGATGGTATAATATATGATACCGTTCAAAAACGGCGTCAGGCGAATCGCAGGGGGCGGATACGGGCCGGAATGCGTCGGGCACATGTCAAAGGAGCCGCATATTATGAGAAGATTGCCGGGAGAACGTGCAAATTGTGACAGAATCGCCAAATATCTTGACTAATCCTGTGTTTTGACGTATTATTCTACATTGATTCCTCGTGAAAGGTCGTGATGTTAGGGTTGGAGAACAAGCTCAGGCTCTACGGCTTTAACAACCTCACAAAGACGCTTAGCTTCAACATCTACGATGTTTGCTACGCCAAGGGTGAACGGGACCAGAAGGATTACATCGCGTACATCGACGAGCAGTACAATTCCGAAAGGCTTACGAACATCCTCTGCACCGTCACGGAGATGATCGGCGCGCATGTGCTNNTACGACCCGCAGGGCGCGAGCGTCACCCTGCTGATCACGGAGGAAGCGCTGCCTTCGCAGTGCATCGACCGGTCCTGCAACCGGGGGCAGTACACGCTGCCGAGGGAAACCATCGTGGGACATCTGGACAAGAGCCACGTGACGGTGCACACCTATCCGGAATACCACCCGGACAACGCGATCGCCACTTTCCGCGTCGACATCGACGTTTCCACCTGCGGCCGGATCTCGCCGCTCAACGCGCTCGATTTCCTGATCGGGAGCTTCGACTCGGACATCATGACGATCGATTACCGCGTGCGGGGCTTCACCAGGGACGTCGACGGGAAGAAATGCTTCATCGACCACGGCATCGCGTCGATACAGGACTACATCGCGGACGAGACGCTGACCAAGTACGACGCGATCGACATCAACGTGTACCAGTCCAACATCTTCCATACGAAGATGCTCATCAAAGAGGTGGACCTGCAGGAATACCTGTTCAACAAGGATGTGCACGAACTGCCGCCCAAACAGCGGCTGGCCATCATCGACAGCCTGCGCAAGGAAATGATCGAGATCTTCAGCGGCATGAATATCTATTGAAAGGCTGAGGTTTTTTGAAGCTTTCGCAGACCAGCGCCCCGATATACGAAGCCCTGGACAGGTACAGATCGCAGCGCATCGTGTCCTTCGACGTGCCCGGGCACAAGCAGGGGAGGGGCAACCCCGAACTCACGGAATTCCTGGGAAAGCGGTGCATGTCCGTCGACGTGAACTCGATGAAGCCGCTGGACAACCTGAGCCATCCGGTCTCGGTGATAAGGCAGGCAGGCGAGCTCGCGGCCCGGGCCTTCGGCGCCGCCCACGCCTTTTTCATCGTCAACGGGACGACCGCCGGCGTCCAGGCGATGGTGATGAGCGTATGCAAACGGGGGGACAAGCTCATCCTGCCCCGCAACGTCCACCTGAGCGCCATCAACGCGCTCGTGATCACGGGCGCGGTCCCCGTCTACGTGAATCCGGGGATCGACCGTTCCCTCGGCATTCCGCTGGGCATGTCGCCCGAAGGCGTGCGCGAGGCGATCAAGCGCCACCCCGACGCCAGGGCGGTATTCGTGAACAACCCGACGTATTACGGCGTCTGCTCCGACCTACGCGCGATCACGGCCCTGGCCCACGAAAAAGGCATGCGCGTGCTGGCGGACGAGGCGCACGGCACGCATTTCTATTTCGGCGAGGACATGCCGGTTTCCGCGATGGCGGCCGGGGCCGACATGGCGGCGGTAAGCATGCACAAGACGGGCGGGTCGCTCACCCAGAGCTCGCTCCTGCTCACGGGGCCGGAAATGGATCCGGGGCAGATCAGGCAGACCATCAACCTGTGCCAGACGACGAGCAGTTCCTATCTGCTGCTCTCGTCGCTGGACCTGTCGCGGCGCAACCTTTACCTCAACGGGAAGGAAATGTTCAGGAAGGTGGCGGCGCTCGCGGGGTACGCGCGCGATGAGATCAACAGGATCGGCGGGTACTACGCCTTTTCGAGGGAGCTGATCGACGGCGGCGCCGTGTTCGATTTCGACACGACCAAGCTCGCGGTGCACACGCGGGACATCGGCCTTGCCGGGATCGAGGTCTACGACATCCTGCGGGACGACTACGGCATACAGATCGAGTTCGGCGACATCGGGAACATCCTCGCGATCGTTTCCGCGGGCGACAGGGAACTCGAACTCGAGCGGCTCGTATCCGCGCTGTCTGAGATCAAGCGCCGGTACGCCAGGGACCCGTCCGGCCTTTTCGACCACGAGTACATCGAGCCCGAGGTGGTGGCCACCCCGCAGGAGGCGTTCTATTCCGCGAAGCGCCAGGTGCCGCTCGAAAAAAGCCTTGGGGGCATTTGTGCGGAGTACGTGATGAGCTATCCGCCGGGGATACCGGTACTGGCTCCCGGGGAGCGCATAACAGAAGAGATCCTCGGCTACATCGGCTATGCGAAGCGAAAGGGCTGTTTTCTGACCGGCACGCAGGACATGAACCTCGAGAGGATAAACATAATGGAGGCGTAATAAATGGAACTCTGGTACACGGAAAACCATACGAAATACGCGAAGTTTTCGTTCAAGGTGGACAGGCAGGTGTTCTCCGCCCGCAGCCGTTTCCAGAGGATCGACATCTTCGATTCCATGGAATACGGGCGGATATTCACGCTGGACGGGCTCGTGATGGTCACCGAGAAGGACGAGTNNATGATCGTCCACGTGCCCATGGCCACCAATCCGGGGATTAAGGACGTGCTGGTGATCGGAGGCGGGGACGGCGGCACGGTGCGCGAGCTTGCGCGGTACGCTTCGGTGCGGCGCATAGACCTCGTCGACATCGACGCGATGGTGGTGGACGTGGCCAGGGAATACCTCCCCTTTACGTCCTGCGCGCTGGACGACGCGAGGGTGCGCGTCCACATCGAGGACGGCCTGAAGTTCGTCCGGTCCCAAGAGGACGAATACGACCTCATCATCGTGGACTCC
>DCTV01000024.1 GCA_002329665.1 Christensenella sp. UBA1431 | reverse complement strand
CTACTTTATTGCAGCGCGCCTGTCCTTTCTGGTATACTTGACCCGGGCATGCCTAAGCCCTATAAACCCAGTAAAGGAGCGACTCCATTGCGCACGATCCGGGCCGAAGAGATCACGAAAGCCGTCTCTGAACTGGTCCTTTCAGCCTGCTCGGACCTGGGCGAAGACGTCGAAAACGCCCTGTTGCGCGCGCTTGAAACCGAGCGCGACCCGAACGGGCGCGACGTGCTCGGCCAGCTCGTGGAGAACCTGCGCCTCGCGCGCGCGGCGGGCCGCCCGTGTTGCCAGGACACCGGCATCACCGTCGTGTTCGCGGACGTCGGGCAGGACNNGGCGGTCGAAAACGGCGTGCGCGCCGCGTATACGGAAGGCTGCCTGCGAAAGTCCGTGCTTCACCCGCTCACCAGAAAGAACACGGGCGACAATACGCCGCCCGTGCTGCACGTCGAGATCGTCCCGGGCGACAGGCTGACGCTGCACGTGGCCCCGAAGGGCTTCGGCAGCGAGAACGCCAGCGCGCTCGCGATGCTCACGCCGTCGGACGGCGTGTGCGGCATCGAGCGGTTCGTTGTGGACACCGTCGCGCGCTCGGGCGCCTTCGCCTGCCCGCCGCTCGTGGTCGGCGTCGGCATCGGCGGCACGATGGAGAAGGCCGCGCTCGTCGCCAAGCGCCAGCTCCTGCGCGACGTCGGCGCGCCCGCTTCCGACCCGGACGCCGCGGCGCTGGAGGCGCGTCTGCTCGAACGCATCAATGCGCTGGGCATCGGGCCGATGGGCCTGGGCGGCGACACGACCGCGCTGGCCGTCCACGCCGGGCTTTACCCGACGCACCTCGCCGGACTGCCGGTCGCGGTCAACGTCCAGTGCCACGCGGCGCGCCACAAGCGCGTCACGCTGTAACGGGAGGAGCCATGTCTGCACGCATCGTACAACTTCCGCTTGATCGCGAAACCGCGAGGGGGCTCAGGGCCGGGGAGCGCACGCTTCTCAGGGGCACCCTCTACACCGCCCGCGACGCGGCCCACAAACGCCTCTTCGCCATGCTCGACGCCGGGGAGCCGCTTCCCGTCGACCTCAGGGACGCCTGCTTCTATTACACAGGCCCCTGCCCCGCCGCCCCCGGCGAGGTCATCGGCCCCTGCGGGCCCACCACGTCCTCGCGCATGGACATGTACACGCCGCGCCTGATCGAACTCGGGCTCACGGCGATGATCGGCAAGGGCCCGCGCGCGAAAACCATCGTCGACGCGATGCGTGATAACGGCGCGGTCTATTTCGCTGCCACGGGCGGCGCCGGCATGCTCATCGCGAAATCCGTGCGCGCCTGCCGCCTCGTCGCCTTCGAAGACCTCGGCCCCGAGGCGATCTACGCGCTCACCGTCCACGACTTCCCGGCCGTCGTCGCGGTCGACGCAGCGGGGAACAGTTTGTACGATAACCATTTCAAAGCCTGACAGCATAGATGCGCTTGAAATCCAACCATATCAATAGAATCGATTTGCGGATATACTTCCGCTTTGCTAAGCGAATCGCTCGCGGCTTTCGTCTTGGGCCTGTTTGCCCGCGCTAATACGGCGGGATTGGCAAAAAAAAGGACGCGGCCATCGCTGTTTCCGCACCGTTCTTCGCGGTGTCTCCCGGAAACATTTATTTACGGCGCTTGAGCACCCTGACCGACATCCAAAAAGACAGGAGCGAAATAATGAAGAGTCCCGGCAATACGAGCGCAACGAGCGGCAGCGGGCCGATATCCGTTATGGATGCAAAATCTACGTTTACCTGCAGCGTTTGCAGGCAGATGGCGGCAATCACCGGGATATAGATAAAGAGCATGAATATATATCTGCTGTTGGCCGCCCCGAGCCTGTAGGTGGCGGGTATCTTGATGTCGTTATAGAACATCACCAGCACAAAAGCAAGGATCGAAAACAAAACGACCGAGCCGTAGGACACCCACGCATTCGCGGCCATTATGATACCGATAATCAGCACTACGACGGAGGACAACAGCGCGAAGCACAGGGACAGCACGTATTTGCTGCCCGCTTCTATGTGCGGGGGGACCGGCATGGCCGTCACGCTCCGCCTCCAGTTGACGGCTTCGTCGAAAGCCATGGACGTGCCGACCTGATACGCCAGGTACATGGAAACGACCATGCATATGATCGGGAAGCTGGACTCGCGGTTTACGAAGACGACGAACAGCGGCGGAAGGAATCCAAGCAGGTGAAACGGGCTCAAATTCCTGATGATAACCAGTATGTCTTTTTTAATCAATCCCTTCATTTCCGTTTCCTCCCCTGATATACAACAACATGATATCGTCTATCGCGGGTATGCCGATTTCTCCTGTATCATCCGCGTACTTTGAGTTGCGATGCGTCAATACGAGGTGCTTGTCTCCGTCCTGATAGGACATAATCACGTCTTTTGGATCTATGGTATTAAAATTGTCCGGCGAGCACCTGATCAGCGCGTATTCATGATGCAGTTTGTCGATTGGTTCATAAAAGACGAGCCTGCCCTCATGCAGAAAAGCGACGTCGTCGGCGACCTTGTCCAGATCGCTTGTTATATGCGTGGAAAAGAATACGGTCGTATTTTTTTTACCCGATACATATTCTTTCAAGAGCTTTAATATGTCGTCCCGTACAACGGGGTCCAGGCCGGAGGTTACTTCGTCCAGGATCAGAAGCGCCGGTTTGTGGGACATGGCGACCGCAAGCATGAGCTTGCTTTTCATGCCCTTGGACATGTCCTTCACTTTTTTCGATGTTTCAACATCGAGTTTTGTTAAGAGCCGCTCGAAATGTGCTTCATCCCATTTTTTGTATACATGCTTCATGATGCCGTTGATATCTTTTGCGTTCAGGCAGTCGTGGAAACCGGATTGCTCGACGAAAAACCCGATCTCCTGTTTTATCTCTCGTTCCTCTTCTATGTTGTCCTTGCCGAAAACCCGCACGCATCCGCTATCCCGTTTGATCTGATTCAATATCAGGCTGATCAACGTCGTTTTCCCGGCCCCGTTTTCTCCCACCAGGCCGACGATCCTGCCGTACGGGACCCGCAGATTAACAGCGTCCAGCGTGAACCCGGGATATGTTTTGGTTAAATGCCTCGTTTCTATAATACAGTCCATGGCAATCTCCTTAATCCGCATGCCGTCTGCCGTTGTTGGAGCAGCAATTCCTCAAACCATTTCCTGCCACCCATTCTACTAAACGGCCGCTTCATTCTCAAGGAGAATATGAATTGTGGTCGCTTAACAAACATGAATCAACCAAAGCCTTCGGTTTGACATTCGTACAACGGGGGCATTCATCTGAGAACTCCTTTTGGAGACAGGAGCCATCCCCAAATGAGCGAAGCAAAATATCCAAAACATTAAAAGAACAGAGCGCACGTCTCTGTTCACAGCGTATCGATAACCTTCTCTGGGGTTTGGGGGCCGCAGCCCCCAAAGCTTCAATGCGATCTGACGACATGTGCGTTTGATCTTCAAAGAAACGCGCCCTGCGCGCGTTTCAACCAACCAGAAACCTGCTGACAAACCAAAGGTTTGTCAGCAATTGTTTATTCGTACATCCCGTACTCGTCCTCCACTTCGATGCGCTCGATGGAAGCGCCCAGCGAGATAAGCTTGTCTTCGATGCGCTCGTACCCGCGGTCGATGAACTTGACGTTTTTGATATACGTCTCGCCCTCCGCCATCAGCCCGGCGACAATCAGCGCGGCCCCGGCCCGAAGGTCGCTGGCCGTCACCGGCGCGCCGGTCAGCTTTTCCACGCCCTCTATCACCGCCACGCGGTTGTCGACGCTCACGCGCGCGCCCATCCTGCAAAACTCGGCCACCTGCTTGAACCGGTCCTCGAAGATGCTCTCGATGATGACGCTCGTGCCCTCGGCCGTGCACAACAGCGCCGAGATCGGCTGCTGAATGTCGGTCGGGAATCCCGGGTAGGGCAGGGTCTTGATCGTAACGTGCCTCGGGCGCTTGTCGCTGTACACGCGGACATGGTCGTAGCCCTGATCCACATGAACGCCCATCTCGATGAGCTTTGCCGAAATCGACTCGAGGTGCGTCGAGATCACGTTCTGGATCACGACGTCCCCGCGCGTCGCCGCGGCTGCGATCATCAGCGTCCCCGCCTCGATCTGGTCGGGGATGATGGTGTAGGACGTGCCGTGCAGGTCCTTTTTCCCGCGGACCCGTATGACGTCCGTGCCCGCCCCTTTGACGGAAGCGCCCATGCAGTTGAGGAAGTTGGCCAGGTCCACCACGTGCGGCTCCTTCGCGGCGTTGACGATCGTGGTCAGCCCTTCGGCGTGCACCGAGGCGAGCATGATGTTGACCGTCGCGCCTACGCTGGCAACGTCCAGGTAGACTTCGGCCCCCCTCAGGCCGTCCGTCTTTGCCTTGAGTATGCCGTGCTCCGTCTCGACCTCGGCGCCCAGCGCCCGCAGGCCCTTGAGGTGCTGGTCGATGGGGCGCTGGCCGATGTCGCATCCGCCCGGCAGCGCTATCTGCGCGTGGCCGTAGCGTGCGAGCAGCGCGCCCAGCAGGTAATAGGACGCGCGCATGCGGCGCACCAGCCCGAACGTGGCCCCGGTCGTCATATCGGCCGACGTGTCGACGGTCATGCGCCGTTCTTCGGGGACGTATTCCACTTTCGCGCCCATACGCGAAAGGATATCCCGAAGCAGGAGGACGTCCTGTATCTCCGGCAGGTTATCCACCACACAGGCGTCCCTTGCCAGGATTGTGGCAGGCAGCAGCGCGACCGCGGCGTTCTTCGCGCCGCTCACCGTCACGGTGCCCCTAAGTGGCCTGCCCCCACGAACCAACAGTTTCTCCAATCCTACCTGGCGCGGTCTGTATACCGCACCGGGTTCACCTCCATTTCCACCCGAAAATCGTCTTTTACATGGCGGTGATGCAATCCCTGACAGGCGTCATTCCCCCTTCCCGGGAAGGGGCGCGCCCGTTCCCTTCCTGAGCCGGCCCGTCAGGCTCCCGGGAACGTGGAAGTTGCATTCTCCTTCAAACGCCCGCGCGCAGGTTTCGCCGCATTTCGGGCATTCGGCCTCGACCTCCCCGAAATTCACAAGCTCTTCGAATACCTCGTTGCATCTTTGGCATTTGAAATTCAGGTACGGCATAAGGTCTTCCCTCCTGTTGAGAGTCATATGGTCACTACTATTCTACAACATTTTCTTTTTCCATAAAAGCCATATCGTGATACCGGCGGCGGCGCAGGCTATCCCGAGCACGGCCCAGAACCCGATCGGGCTTTCCATGAACGGCAGGCGCACGTTCATCCCCCAAATCGAGGCGATGAGCGTCGGGACCGAGAGGATGATGGTGGCCGCCGCGAGGAATTTCATCACCACGTTGAGGTTGTTGGAGATGATGGAAGCGAAGGCGTCCATCGTCCCCGAGAGGATGTCGCGGTAGATGGTACACATCTCGATGGCCTGTTTGTTCTCGACGATGACGTCATCGAGCAGTTCCGCGTCCTCCGAATATTTCTTCACGGCCTCTGTGCGCATGAGCTTTTCCATCACGGCTTCGTTGGCCACCAGCGACGTGGAGAAAAACACGAGGCTTTTCTCCAACTGCATCATCTGGAGAAGCTCCCGGTTCTTCATCGATTTCTGAAGCTCGTTCTGCACGTTGGTGCTGACCTTGTCGATCTGCCGGAGGTATACCAGGTACTTCGCGGAGATCTTGAACAAAAGCTGCAGGATGAAGCGGGTCTTCTTGAACGTGTAAAACCCGCGCACCCTCTCTTCCATGAAGTCCTCGATGATGGTCGTCTCCGCCATGCAGACAGTAACGATATACTTGTCCGTGTGCACGATCCCCAGCGGGAGCGTCGTATAGTTCAGCGCGCTTCTTTCGTCGTCGAGCACGGGCACGTCGACGAGGATCAGCGTCTGTCCGTTTTCCCAGTCTATGCGCGCGCGCTCTTCTTCGTCCGTCGCCGCCTTGAGGAAGTCGGGCTCCACGCCCAGTTCCTCTGCGACCAGCATAATCTCCTCGTCTTCAGGGTCCTGAAGATGAATCCACGCGTTCTCTTCGAAAGCCTCGAGTTCGAAGAGCCGCTCTTCCACTGTCTTGAAAATCCGGAGCACGATCGATCACCTGCCTGTCAAAATGTTTCAGGTCAGGGACGACGCTCCGTGTGAAAGGCCCGTCCGGACACAGGTACGCCTCCCCCGCCTGTTCGTGTTGAATTCCGTTGTACGTTGCCGTTTAGGGTCGGCGTCCATCCTTTCACACCTCTCTTTACATTAAAAAATTCTTCCGCCCAGAACAAAGCGAAAGAACAGCGTGATTACCGCCAGCCTCGCTTCACTCGTTGAGCTTTGGCACTATGCGGCATAGGATGAATCCGGCTACATTAAGTAAAACCTTAACCCGGCAATACCTGTTGACCCTTTAGCATCTCTCGATGGGTCAGGGCAGCAGCTTGTATCCGCATAGGAACCTCACCTAACGAAGGTGGAGTGCAAATCTATTTTAGCACCCATGCCCGCATAAATCAATAGTTGTACGATATTGTCTTTTTATGGCGCCGGCCGTCCGATAAGGTATGCGGATATGAAACCGGAACAGTCCGTCCCCGTCGCGCCGTTTAGCGCAAGATACAGATCGGACGGCGCGGCGTTACCCAGGTACATATTCTGATAATAGGCTTTGAGCGAGGATTTAAACGCGTCGTCCCCCATTTTTTCGTGCAGATCGCGGAACATGCGCGCCCCCTGTTTATACACGACGACAGTGTACCACATATTGTCCCCTGCCTCGCTCGTTTTGAGGCCCACCGGTTTGGGCTCGGAAACCGCATAATCGAACAGAGTAAGGCTCAACCCGATCCGTTTTTCGTACACTTGCCGAAAACGCGTTTCTCCGTAGCGCTCCCTGTAGAAAAGCAGCGTGCTGAACTCGGTGAGCGCCTCGTCGAGCCACGGATCGTCGATCTGGTCGCTGCCGACGACCCCGTACCACCACTGGTGGGCTACCTCGTGCACGATGACGTATTCGAGCGTATCCCGCGCGCCCTGCCTGTACAGTCTGTCGGTGATGAGCACGGCGTTCGGGTATTCCATCCCGCCGTAGTACAGGTCGGATTCGATCACATTCAACTCGGGATACGGGTATCTTCCGAAAATGTCGGAGAACACTTCCACGGCGTCACAGGCGCACCTGAGCGCGGCCTTTCCGGCTGCTTCGTCGCTGTAATGCCAGCTCGTGACCCTCACCCCCGCCGCTTCCGCCGAAACAGGCCTGAGCCCTTTGCCCGCGACGAAAGCGACGTCCCGCACGTCCGGGCACGCGAACGTATGGGACGTAGTCCCGCCGCCGGTTTCTAGCTTGCTCCTTTGCCCCGATCCCGTTACGGTGTATTCGGGCGGGCAGGTGATGCGCACCGTATAGTTGGAGACGTCGCTGTAGAAAGGGTCCCCCACGGCGTAGTACGGGTCGAGGTTCCACCCCTCGTCGTCGTATACGGCGGCGATCGGATAGGCGTTGCACAGCTGGATCGTATCGTCTCCCGCGCCGAACCTGCCCACGCATTCGGGCAGGGTCACCTCGTATTCGAATTCGCAGGATACATGGGCGCCGGGTTCAATTGGCCCGGCAAGCCGTATGTTCAGGATGCCCCCGGAGTCGCCCTCGATCTTGCAATCCGCCGGCTTTCCGTCCGCTTCTATGCGCGAAAACACGATCTTCCCGGCAGAAAATCCGTTGGGATATGCGTTTTTCATTTCCGATTCTTCGAACGGCGCGCTTTCCTCCGTTGCGAAATAGTTAGGATACAGGTGGAAGTATACCTCTGTCAGCGGTACCGTTTCCGCGTTCACGTAGTCCACATGCTGATTCGCGGTCAGCGTGCGGCCGTCCGGGTCGAGCGTCCAGTCGATCTCGTACACGGACTGCAGGCGTTCGCCGGGCGCGTGCAGGCCGTTTTCATCCGTCGCCTGCCCCGTAAAAACAGGCAAGAGGAAGATAATCCCCGCAGCCGCAAGGACACATATGATTCCGATGCATATGAGCGGTTTCGGCTTCTTCATCGGCTCCGTCCTCCCGTTGGCGATCCGGCCCCAACAACCAATCTATTGTAATACTATCCAAAAAATAACCGGCCCTCAAGCACGTTTTGCAAAAGGACCGATCATTTGATATTGGAATCCGGCGGCGACCTA
>DCTV01000070.1 GCA_002329665.1 Christensenella sp. UBA1431 | reverse complement strand
AGCTCGGCGCCCATGTTGGTGATGGTCGAGCGCTGCGGCACGTTGAGCGAGGCCACGCCGGGCCCGGCGTATTCGAACACCTTGCCGACGCCGCCCTTGACGGTCAGGCGGCGCAGCAGTTCGAGGATCACATCTTTGGCCGAGGCCCAGGGCGGCAGCGCACCCGTCAGGTGCACCAGCACGACTTGGGGCATCGGCACGTAAAAGGGCCCGCCCGCCATAGCGACGGCGACATCGAGGCCGCCCGCGCCGATGGCCAGCATGCCCAGCCCGCCGCCCGTGGGCGTATGGCTGTCCGACCCCAGAAGCGTCATTCCCGGGACACCGAACCGCTCCAGATGGACCTGGTGGCAGATGCCGTTGCCGGGCTTCGAAAAATATATGCCGTGCCTGGACGCCACCGAACCGATATAGAGGTGGTCGTCCGCGTTTTCAAACCCCGTCTGCAGGGTGTTGTGGTCGATATAGGCGACGCTGCGTTTCGTTTTGACGCGGGGCACCCCCATCGCCTCGAACTGCAGATACGCCATCGTCCCCGTGGAGTCCTGCGTGAGCGTCTGGTCGATGCGTATCGCTATCTCGCTCCCCACGGTCATCTCCCCTTCGAGGAGGTGTTCGCCGATGATCTTTTCAGCCAGGTTTTTTCCCATTCCCTGTCCTCCGCTTCATATGTCAGTATTGCTTATTAGAGCACATTGTATCCGTGAATGCATGTAAGTGTCAATGCCCCCTTACATCCTGATGCCGAAATAGTGGTTCTGCCCGAGCACGTCGACCAGGTGCAGCGCCGGACGGGCGCCGGGCGGGATCCCCGCCTGGTAGCAACTTCTGAGCTCCGGCGATTTCCGGCTGCGCGTATGCGCGCTGGCCGTGTGGAACACGCCGTCGATCACGAAGCCGAGCGCGGCGTAGTCCAGCGCCCCGATGCCGGCCGCGCCTTTCACGGCTCCCGGTTCGGTGAACACGTGCTCCTCCGGCACGTCGTCGTGCTGCAGCCAGGAAATCTGCTGCTGCGCACGGTTCTCGCGCTGCGAAACCATACTATGCGATGCGGTCGCAAAGTCCCTCAAACACACTTTCAGGGTACCTCTTTCGCCCCGGCCGGCGGACACGCGCAGGTAAACGGGCGCGCAGGACGGCAGGTTCTCGCAGGTGCAGCAAAAAGGCGCGTCAATGCCGTGCAGGCGCTTGCGGCAGACGTTGAGCGCATGGACAGAGGAATCGATCCCGATAGACCTGCGGCCCATCCGCGCCGCCGTCACCAGCGTGGTCCCCGATCCGCAGAAGAGGTCGGCGACGGTGTCGCCCGGGTCCGAGGAGACGCCTATGATGCGCTCGAGCAGCGCGCAGGGTTTCTGCGTGTCGTAGTGCGTCCGCTCGGGGTCTCGCTGGTGCAGGTGCGAGATGTCGTCCCAGACATCGCTCACGAACACCGGCGCGTCTTCGTAGTAGCGGTACAGCTTTCCTTTTGTATGTATGGAAAAAAACGTGCGCCCCTGCTCGTCCGTCTGGCGCCTGAGATGGTTGCGGCGCTCCCTGCCCCTGGGCTTCGAAGCGGCCATGGCGTTGAACCGGTAGCGCGGCCCTTTCCTGTAAAAAAAAATGGTGTCGTGTTTGCGGCTGAAGTGGCGCGTGGCGCGACCGCCGCTCCTGTAATGCCAGATGATCTCGTTGACGAAGTTGTCCTCACCGAACACGTCGTCTAGCAGCAGGCGGACGTGCGCCGAGGTCCTGTAGTCCACGTGCACGTATATGCTGCCCTTCGCGTCCAGGAGCGCGTGCGCGGATGAGAGCACGCCGCGCATCATTTCAAGATACGCCCCGCGCCCGCCCTCGAACCGGTCCGCATAGGCCACGTGCGCAATCTGGCGTTTCAAGTCGCCCCCGTAGCCGTCCGCACCGACGCGCTGCCTGTACAGGAAATCCTGCCCCGTATTGAACGGCGGGTCGATATACACAAGCTGCACGGACATAGGCCTTTCTTCGGCGAGGCGCCGCGCCGCGCGCGACGATTCGGCCAGGACCACCTCGGCCGCGGGCGCCTCACCGCAGGCCGGGTGCACCTCCCCACAGCACGCGATTCGCTCGATCTTCACGGCCGGCACCTCCCCTGATCACAAAAAATGGTTGCTCTTTCTTTTTATCAGGCATTATAATAGGTAAATCACTTGTTGGTTAAAGTATAGATAGTTCCACGGATGAATTCAAGCGGGAAAGGACGTGTCGCTATGGAGAGGGTCTGGGCCGTGACCAGGTCGGACCAGAAGATTACGGGCAGCTGCACCACGGACTGCTCGGCGCTTTTTTGGAAACAGCCGGGCGACCTTTCGGCCGTCATGGACGCCCTTTGCCGGTCGCTGGACATCGCGCACCCGGTCTGGCTGGGCAAGCACTCCCGCGACATGGACGCGTTCGGGCGGACCGTCTTTTTCGGGGACGATTTCGTGGAACCCATTGTCTTTGACACGCTCGAACTCGAGTACATCGCCGAAAAACGCGAACCGTGATCGTTTTGGCGCCCCCGGTTTGTCACCGGTTTTGTGGTGGTCGGTTGAAACGCTCAGCCATCTTGGTCCCTTCTCCCCTCATCGCGGTCAAAGGCGCATGTTTCATTCAGAATAAAAAGAAAAGAACAAAGGGATACTACCATTGCATGCATATTTACTTTTTAAAAGGAGTGGTGGTTTTTGTATACCTTTGAAAAGATCGCCCTGGCGCTCGTCATTATCGGCGCCCTGAATTGGGGCCTGATCGGCTTTTTTAATTACGATCTGGTGGCCGCCATATTCGGCGGCTCTTTCACTGCGGGCGCGCGCATCGTCTATGCGCTGGTCGGTCTCGCCGGCCTCGTCTGCCTTGCGCCGCTGTTCAGGAGCGACCGCCGGGAACACCGTGAGCACGACGCCGTGACAGGCTCGTAGTCAAACGAGGATAATATCGCAAAACACACCCATCGGAGGTGTGCCGAAACTCTGAAAAATAGTACGCGCACCTGTGCCTTCACAAGTGCGCGTACTCTTCATTGCCTAAAGCCGAATCATGGCTTCAATGACTTTTAACGCGGTCAGGCGGCTTCCGCCTTGGGGGATTTCCCGAGAACTGCAACCACCAGACAGATGGCGAGGATCACGAGAGGCACAACAACGCCGGTCAGCATTGCCGCGCCGAACGCCGGCATGACCGTCATCGTGAAGAAGGACAACGTTGCTATCGCCATTGCAGGCGGGTCAATGTGCGTGTTGCCGTAGACATGGAATACGTCGGACCAGAAGTCTCCGACGAACGCGCCCGCTATGCCGATGGCCGCCGCCCATATGAGCGCCGTTGCGATATCCGTGCCGCCGGCCGTCGCATACATGAGCACGGCATAACCGGCAGGAAGGGTGATGTGGTGTGTTACCGGGATGTTGGTGCCAAAGTGGAGCAGGATCAGCGAAGAAGCCGAGATGAAGAAGCCGAGGAACGGAGCCGCGCCAGCGGTTGCGGGGTTCTGCAGCAGGGTCCACGTTCCGAAGCCGCCTGCGAGCCCCCATCCGAGTCCGATCGTGACCTTCTCCCAGCCAGTGCGCTGCCACGGGAGCCAGCAAGCCACGGTGTGGGCGCCGAAGCGGCCGCCCGCAGCCTTCGCCTCATCCGAGACGGTGCCGAAGGGGTTTCCGTCGAAGATCGCCTTGCTGATGACGGACAGGATCCAGATCAGGAAGGCCATTCCGTCGATGCCGCCGAAGCCGAGGAAGTCAGGATGCGTCAGCAGTTGCAGGCATACGTAGCCAATCGCCGCGGTGACACCGCCGACCAGCAGGGTGTCTGGTTTCTTGAGCCCCGCCAGAGCCACGCCGATGTCTTTGCCGGACTCCATGTAGCCCATCTTGTAGGCATAATGACAGGCTACGGCGCCGCCAAGGAAGCCGTACAGCGGCGCGAACCAGTAACCGAACGCCGCCGAATTAATCAGGCCGATGCCTGTGGCAGCGTCGATTCCCAGTGTGGCAAGCCCCAGGAAGCCCGTGTAGATGAAGGCTTCGAGGCCGCCGATCGATGCGCCGACCATACCAGTTGCGAACGCCATGATGATTCCGATGAGTTCCATACAATAATACCTCCTATTTTTTTATTTGGCCGCAGAATATTAAGAAATAAAGTCCACAGCCAAACCAAAAAACAAACCAAGGTAATGTCTCCGCGCCTGGAGCCACTATATGATATGCATAATATTTCCTGATATTGCTATATCATTTTAACACTTTCTCATCGGAAATGACAACCATTAAATTAAAAATTATTTTTTCATCCTTGAATGATATCCAGTATTTCCCGGACGTTGTTGATCACATATGTTGGATTCGCGCTTTTCATATCGTCGAAATTCCCGTAGCCGTAGGGTACTACCGCGCAGTCCATGCCCGAGTTCTTAGCCGTGAGGATGTCCGTTTTCGTATCGCCGATGATGATCGCCTTATCGGCCGTGGAACCGACCGCGCAAAGGATCTTGAATACGCTCTCCGGGTCGGGTTTGGGCTTGGACACGTCTTCCGGCGTCACGATCGTATCGAAGTATTGCGTGATGCCCAGCGTGTCACAGATCTTCAGGGTCGCCCTGCGGACCTTCATCGTGGCCAGGCCGGTCTTGATGCCTTTCTCCTTCGCCTCCTGCAGCGTCTCCTTCACGCCGGGGTAAAGCGTCGTATACACGTCGCAGTTCTCGTCGTAATACACGTTGTACATGGGCAGGAGTTCGCCGTCGATCCTGCCGTGGAATTCCGGGTCCAGGCAGCGCTCGAGCAGTTTTTTCGCTCCGCCGCCGATGCTCTTTGCGATGTGCTCGTCCGTCCTGGGCGTACTGCCCACCGTTTCGATCACCATTCGCATGCAATTGACGATGTCCGGAGCCGTGTCGGCGACGACTCCGTCAAAGTCGAACACGATCGTGTCGTATTTTGCCATCATGTGATTCCTCCTTCGCCAGTTAATAGTGTCGCCATATGCAAAGCGGAACGCATGCGGCCGGTGCTTGCCCGGCCGCAACGTTCCTATACTGTTGTGATATGTGATAAATGATTCGGTTTTGCCTTATTTCTGTCCCTTCGCGGCGTTCATGAAGCGCCTCTGGTAGGAAACCACCTGGTTGTTGGCCGTGAAGCGAGCGAGGTATCCGGGCTCCGCCGTGATGACGACCTTGTCGAGCATATCGGCAAACTCGTCTTCCGTCAGTAGCTTGTCGATGTCGGGGTAGTTGTTTTCGCCTTCCATCGAGCAGACGATCAGCCTGGTGTCCTCGAGGTTGCACTGACGCAGCATGCGGAGGTTGTGGCGCATGCTGTCCAGGCCGTCCGCGCCTTCGGGGTTCTTGTAGTTGCGATACTCGACAAAACGTTCGGCCGTCTCGATCACCGTGAGCAGATCGACATCCGTTTCCTTCGAGCTGAAGTAATCGTTTGTGACCATGAAGTCGCGCAGTTGCTTAATGTAGTCCCTGTTCTTGCTGGTCTTGTACGCCTCGACCAGCGTTGCCATCCTGTTGCTCTGGATCAGGCGGTGGCGTACAAAGCTGTTGATGAAGTAGGGCTTGGCCTGCAGGGCCATGTTCGTCTGATAGGGTTCGAACATCAGCGTGTAGTTGACGCGGAAGCCGTTGTCATGCAACAGAAGCGCAAGCTGGTGGGCCCTGAAGTAATCCTTGGTCGCGCCGCCCTTGTAGCTGACCGAGAGGCGCTTGTCGCCTTCGAGCAGTTCGCCTACGTTGTCCTTGTTGACCGGGCCGGTGTGGGGAACCTTGATTACGACGCGGTAGTCGGTGAGCATCTCACGGAACTTCTCGGCTTCTTCGAGGATCTGAGATTCGGACGCGCCGAAGGGGTCGTTGAGCTCGACGGAGATGTCGCAGCCGGGGCCAAGTATGCGGCCGAGTTCGGCCATGACCTCGTCGCGGGTCTTGAATTTGCCGCCGACGTTCGCCTTGGGGTTGTTGATGAACAGGTCGTAAATGATACCGGGGTTACAGGTAAGGTTGGCCACGAGAGGCGCGCAGGGCTCGATTTCGTAGGGGTTCGCGCTGTCGACCGAGAACAGGATCTCGGTGGGACGCCTCTTCCCGTTTTTGTCATATGCAATGTCGCGTTTGAGATCGACTTTCAGCACGGCGTCCGCTTCCAGATTGAAGACGAGCTTGAAGCCAGCAGGCGTCTCTCCTTCAGGAACGTCAAACGTCTTAATAACGTCCTTGAAGGTTTCACCGATGCCGATGAACTGTGCGTAGTTGATGATCTGATCGTACATGTCCAGGGAGATCTCGTAGTCGGCAACTCTGTTGAAATAGTCCTCATCGCCGCGTACCACTGCGATTCCTGTCTCTTTGCCAAGAACCGACTTTAATGTGCAGGTTACCTGATCGAAATTCAGCATTTACTCTTCTCTCCTTATGCTTGAAAAGTTCTTAGAAAACTTTTTCTAAGTATTTGAAGGACAAAACATGCACAGCTCGGTACATCCATGTATAATATACAAAGAAGCGCCGAGGCCTGTCAATATATAAAATCTGCCGTTATGCCCTTGGAACCCATCCGTAATCGTAACACAATCGGGGGCATCGTACAAGCCCCAACAGGCGGCTCGCGCCAGGGCACCGTTTATTAATCTTCCGATATTTATCGTTTTTATCGTTAGTTGACGATTATCCGCCATTTCGGCCGTATTCATCTATAATGGTCGCTAAAGCTCGGAGGTGCGCCTTGTTTAAACCATTGAAAATAGCCCTGTCGACATTATTATCCATACTCCTGCTCGCGGCCTGCACCACGAAAGCGCCCGTCGAAACCCCCACGCCGTCACCCGCCGTATACACGTCGCCCTTCCCCGCGAAGGAGGACGAGCGGTTCTCCACGTCGGACTGGTATTACCCGGCAATGCGGCGAATGGACAATAACGGCGTCCTTCCGGCGTACCCCGGACCCGTTTTCGACCCCTTCGGCGTGATGACCGGCGCCTCGTTCTACGACGCGGTGGCGCGCCTGATCGGCGAGCCTTCGTCGGCGTTCCTGAGCGGCGCCGGTTACCTTACGCTCTTTGAACGCATATCCTACGGCAGGCCCGTGCCGTTTTATCTCGCCGCGCTTGTCAGCGCCCGCGTGGCCCGGACTCCGGCAGGGGTCCGTCCCAACCAGATCGAGGGATCGCCCGAACAGATCGTCGACTACGCCGAAGAATGGGGCCTTTTGAAAGGCTTCCCCGAAACGCCGGCCCACAACGCTTCGCTCACCCGCGCGCAGGCCGCCGTGTTGCTCCTGAACATTGCCGACATATGGGCAAAGTCCGGCAAGGACATCACGGACGTCACGCTCTATCTCGGCGGCAAACAGGACACCTGGGACCTGACCCACCTCTTCGCGTCCGAGGCCGCCTGGGAAAAAACGATGCAGCGGCTTTCTCGAGAGGACATCCCGGGACTCGGAAGATACGAGGGCAAGCTCCACGAAAAGGACGAACTCATCGCCTGCATGAGCGAACTGCAAGGCGTGAACGAACAGGTACAGGCCGTCTATGCCTACGCCTATCTGCTCAGCGACACGGACACCTCCGACGCGCATTACACCGAGATGGCCGACCGCGCCAGTCGCCTGAGCCTGGCCTTTTACGAAGAAACCGCGTACATACAGCCCGAACTCGTCGCCCTCGGCAAGAAGCAGTTCGACGCCTACCTAAAAGACGGCGGCCTCGCCTTTTTGCACGATACCCTCGAAGACATCGCACGCTTCAGGGACTACGTCCTGGAGCCCGAAAACGAGAGCCTGCTCGCGGGCGCCAACCAGTGGAGCCTTGGGAACGAGGAGATCTTCAGCAAGCTGACCTATTCGGACAATCCACAGGAGGACATCGTGCTCGACGCCGAAACCGACGCCAAGCTCGACGCCGAAAGCTACTATCGCGCGATCTACGGCAACGACGCGAAACTGCGCGAACAGGTGGTCGGGGCGCTCCTCTCGCCTTTCACCGAGAAGCGGAACACATACGCCAGCCTCCTATCCAGCGAAGTGAACTACAACATCTACTGCGCAAGGTCGAGGGGTTTCGACAGCGCGCTGGACTACGACCTGACCTTCGACGAGATCCCGCGCGCATACTACGACGCCCTTGTCGACCAGACCCGAAAAGCCATACCGTCCTTTCGCAGGTATTGGGAACTCAAACGCCTCGCGCTCGGGCAGGACAGCCTGAGCTACGCTGACACTTACGCCTCGATCACGCAGCCCTCGTTTTCATACACCGACATCGGCAAAGCCAAACAAACCGTTGCCATTGCGCTCGCGCCCCTCGGCAGGGACTACGCGGACGCCCTTGAAACGGTCCTATACGGCGGCTGGATCGACGCTTCCGTCGGGACCGCGCGAGACACGAGCAGCTATACCCTGCCTGTCCCGGGACTGCACCCCTATATCTTCCTATACTATCTGGGCGATACGTCCTCGCTTAACACGCTGGCGCATGAGAGCGCCCACGCCGTGCACATGTACCTTTCCAGCGGCCATTCCTACTACGACCAGGACACGCCGGTGACCCTGGTCACCGAGACCGCCGCCGCGCTTAACGAGATGCTGCTCTTCGATTACCTCTACCGAAACGCGGCTTCGGACAATGAGCGCATCGCCCTGCTCGAACAGCAAATCGGGAACGTCAACAATACGTTTTTCACGCAGATGTATTTTGCCCAGTTCCAGCAAAAGATACACGAACACGTCCGGGACGGGGGCGGCCTCTCAGCGGACACGCTGGATGCGGCCTGGCTTTCCCTGCTAAAAGAATACCACGGCCCCGAAATGGATTTCGGCGATTACGCCGCCGGCACCTGGGCGGCCATCCCGCATTTTTACCAGGGCTTCTACGTATACACGTACGCCGGGGCGCAGAGCGCTGCCTGCAGCCTTTTCACCCGGCTCAGGTCAGGCGGCGAGGACGACGGGAAAACAGCGGACTCGATCATGGCCCTGCTCAGGGCCGGAAACACGAAAGCCCCGCTGGACATCCTCAGACAGGCCGGAGCGCCCGTGGAAGGCAATATAACAGGCGACCTCGTGAACTACTACAACGGCCTGGTGAACGAACTGGACAGGCTGCTTAGAAGCAACGGGCGCATCTGACGCCCGAAGGCCGCTTTGCATCGGAAAAGCCCTCCCGTTTTTCAGGAGGGCTTTCGCATTTGAAACGTATGACATCCGGAGGATTGCCGAGAAACGAACGCCTCAAATGAAGAGCGTTTCCCGTCCTCAGTCCGCCGGCGCGGCGGTCTTTGGCGGGGCCGCGGGTGACGGCGCCTTCGTTGCGGTGGCCTTGGCCGTGGTTGACGGTGCCTTCGTAGCGGCGGCCGGGGCCGGCGTTGCGGTGGGCGAAGGCGTGGGCATCAGGTCCCTGAACAGTTCGAGCGCCGCTTTGAGTTGCGCGTCGTTCTCGTCGGTCAGTCTCGACGGGTCCTTCTTCAGTTCCCCGGGCAGGTCTGATGCGATGTCCGGCTTCACGCCGACGCCGTTGATCTTTTGGCCTCTGGGCGAAAAATACTCCGACGTCGTGAGCTTGAGCCCGCTGCCGTCCTTGAGCGTGACGAGCGACTGGACGATCCCCTTGCCGTATGTGTCTTCGCCGACCAGCTTGCCCGCGTCCGCGTCCTTCACGGCGGCCGCTACGATCTCGGCCGCGCTCGCGCTGTATTTGTTGATGAGCAGCGCCAGCGGCAAGCCGATATGCTCCGCGTCGGAATCCCACGTCTCCTCTTTTCCTGCGCGGTTCCTCGTGGATACGATGCGGCCCTCGGGGAGCAGGCGGTCCGCGATCTTCACCGCCGCGTCGAAATACCCGCCCGGGTTGTCGCGCAAGTCGAGGATCAGCGCCACGCCGCCGTCCTTCCTGATCGCCTTCACCGCGTCGTCGAACGCCTGGACACAGTCCCCGTTGAATTCGGTGATGCGGATGTACCCCACTTTCCCAGGGAGCATGCGCGATTGTACGCGCTCCACTTCGATGTTGGCGCGCGTCAGCTCGACGTCGAAAACCTTTTCGCCGCGCATGAGGGTCAGCGTCACGCGCGTCCCCGGATTGCCCTTGATGAGGTCCGTGGTCTGTTCGAGCTGCATCCCGCCGACCGCTTTGCCGTCGATCTGTAGTATGATGTCGCCCGCCAGGATGCCCGACTTGGCGGCCGGAGAGTTTTTGAAGACCTTGGTGATCACGATACGGTCCTGTTGGGTATCGGCCGTGACCGACATGCCGGCGCCCGAATACGTGCCGCTCAGTTCCTCGAGCTTCGCCTGGTATTCGTCGGCGGTGTAATAGCTCGAATACGGATCGCCGAGCGCCGAGACAAGCCCCTTCAACGCGCCGTCGTAGAGCGATTCGCTGTTCACCGGTTTATAGTACTGGTCGTCGATGATATCCTTTAACTGCTCGAACTCTTTGTAATATGTCCATTGCTGGTATTGTTCGCTGTTGAGCACAAATCCGTCCCGTACGCCCGACAACCCCCCCGTTATGGCCATCGTGAACACGGTTGTAATGAACGCAACGGTTATGACGAGGATTGCGGCGTATGTGAGGGCTCGCTTCCTGTCTATCATGCAGCGCCTCCTATCATCTATAGAACAAGTATTGCCAATTAATTACACAATAGTATGCACTATCATAGCAAATATACCTAGAAGCGTCAAACAAGCCAAAATGCAGGCTATTCAGGGTTTTCCTGCA
Organism: Christensenella sp. UBA1431; assembly: GCA_002329665.1. GTDB lineage: Bacteria > Bacillota > Clostridia > Christensenellales > UBA1431 > UBA1431. Next base: position 64,129 of record DCTV01000070.1, on the reverse strand, counting down.
GCGCGGGCCGCGGCCAGATACAGATTTGCCAAGACCATTGCCGGCGCTTTTTTTCCATTATAAACCATATGTTCCGGACTACGCCATATGCGGATCGGCACGAAAAGCCCCGATAAAAAATCGGTTCGCGGCGGAAAAACGCACACGGCGCCGGCAGCGCATGCAAAAAAACCGGCGGCGGGCTCTTTTTTGGGCCTCTTTGCCGGGCACCCGACGGCAATCCGGCCATCGGACCGGGCTTTTATACTATGCGTTTGCGCGGGCATTCTTTCTACGGCGTGCCTCTGTCGAAACGTTCCCGCATGAGACGCCCCAGTTTTTTCAGATCGTCCTCGTAGACCCCCGCGAGCGACCGGTTGTATATGACGCTGGCGGGGTGGTAGAGCGGGAACAGGCAGACGGTTTCCCCACCGGGCAGGGTCATGTTCGCTGTCTTCGCGTGTTCCTTGCCGATGGCCGCGCGCACGTTGGAGGAAAGCGCCTGCAGGGCCGTATTTCCCAGGCTCACGACCACGCGCGGCAGCACGAGCTGGATCTCGCGAAGCAAAAAAGGCATGCAGAGGCTGACTTCCTGCCGCCTGGGCGGGCGGTTGGACAGGCGACCCGTGTTCTCGTTCTTCTTCACGGTCCTGAACTTGACGATGTTGGTGACGTACATCTCGTCGCGGCCGACGCCGAGCGTCTCGATGAACATATTCAGGATCTTCCCGGCTTTCCCCACGAACGGGCGCTGCTGTACGGTCTCCTCCTCGCCGGGCGCCTCGCCGACCAGCATGATGCGCGCGTTAAGGTTCCCTTCCCCGAACACGAAAATGCGCTCCTCGGGCGCGAAGACTTCCCTTAAATATTCAAAACATTCTTTCTTGAGCCTGTCGTACTTCTTTTTTTTCACGCCCGTCCTCCTTCGTTTCCCGCTCCGGGTGCGCGTCAAGGTCGTTGAGCTTGTCCCTGATAGTTTTAAAGTCTTCCCAGGCAGCCTTCTTTTTTTCAGGATCGCGTAAAAGCGCGGCGGGGTGAAACGTGGGGATGAGCCAGAACGCGCCTTTTCTGGTCCATACGCCGTGGTCGAGTGTGATGCGCACTGACGCGTCGATGATGTGCCGTGCCGCTGTCGCGCCCAGGGCCACGAGGATGCGCGGACGCAATAAAGCTACCTGCGCGCGCAGGTACGGCAGGCAGGCCTCGGCCTCTTCCCTGGTGGGCGCCCGGTTGAACGGGGGCCTGCATTTGACGATGTTGGCAATGTATACGTCCTTTCGCTCCAGCCCTATGGCGCGTATCATCTGCGTGAGCAGCTGCCCCGCCGGGCCTACGAACGGGCGCCCCTGCAGGTCCTCCTGTTTGCCGGGACCCTCGCCGATAAACATGAGCCGGGCACTGAGGTTCCCTTCGCCCGGCACCGCGCAGGTCCGCCCTTCGTGCAGCGGGCAGGCCGTACAACCGCGGATGTGCGCGATGAGGTTTTCCCACGAGACCTGCATATAAAATCCCCCCGCACCCATTATAAGGCGATAGGCGGGTGTGCTTCAATCCCGTTTGGAAAAGAAAGGAAACGGTTCAGGCGAGAAAGACCTGAAGCAGCAGTATGAGGATGACGCCGGGCACGCCCAAAAAGCCCGCGATCAGCGCCGTAACCGGATTTATCGCCACGCTTATCCCCAGGGCGCCTCCCAGCAGGTTCAGCACCCACAGCATAAGTCCCCCGATCACGCCGTTGAGTATGAATTTTAAAAGCACCTTTATCGGCGTTATCAACAGCCACCCGATGAGGAAGAGCAGCAGCAAGCCGACCACATACGCAATGATAACGTCAAAGCCGATCCCCACGTTTTACGGCCCCCTCCCAACGCGAACGAAACGTCAGGCCTGCCCTGTCTCCCCGGCCGCGTTCTTGCGGCATCGTACCAGATACTCGTACCTGCATTTGGCGGCGTTTATCCTGAATATCGCGTGGTCTATCATCATCGGGTCCGTAACCTGCTGAAAATAGTCCACCGCCGCCCTCCACTCCATCATTGCGTCGTTGATCAGCGCGATCTCGTCAAGCGGGTCCTTCGGCGTCCTGCGGATCGCGTCGAGGATCTTTTTCGGCCCCCGGCCCGTTACCTTGTTTTTCGGGGTCTTTCGTATCGCCTTGAGCCATTTCATGGTTATGTTTTCCTCCGCGTACATATTCTGTTAATTATTATGCGCATTCAAAGATGCGTTATTCTTTTTAAAAGCCGGCAAACCTCGCCCCGGAGCGCGCAAAAAAAAATGTCGCCTTATATAAGGCGACATTTGCTTTGCTGCCGGAAAAAAACCGGCGCAGGCGGGTTGCGGTTTTAAAATGCCCAAAAACGAAAAAACCCGGCTTTGCGCCGGGTCGGAGTGTCGGGTTTAACACAGGACTTGCCGGGCCGTTTCGGTTTTGGCGACGCCGGTTTACATGTCCCGCCGTCCTTCGAGCGCCTTGCTGAGCGTGACCTCGTCCGTGTATTCGAGGTCCGCGCCGACCGGCACCCCGTGCGCGATGCGCGTCGCGCGTACGCCCAGCGGCTTGACCAGGCGGGATATGTACACGGCGGTGGCTTCGCCCTCCACGTCCGGATTGGTGGCGAGGATGATCTCCTTCACGCGGCCTTCTTGGATGCGCCCGAGCAGTGCCCTGATCCTGATCTGGTCCGGACCGATCCCTTCCATCGGCGAGATCGTGCCGCCAAGCACGTGGTATTTCCCGGAAAACTCCCGCGTCCGTTCCATGGCCAGCACGTCCTTCGCGTCCCGCACGACGCAAACGATCTCGTCCGTGCGCGAGGGGTCGGCGCATATCGCGCATTTTTCCGCGACGGAGATGTTGCCGCATACCGTGCAGAACCTGATCTTCTTCTTGGCGTAGAAAATCGCCTCCGCCAGTTCGCGCACCTGCGCCTCGCCCATGTTTATGATGTGGTAGGCCAGGCGCTGGGCCGTCCTCGTGCCGATGCCCGGCAGGCGGGACAATTGGTTGATAAGCGTCGAGACCGGTTCGATCGGATCGCCCATCGTCACACCAGCCCACCCAGGTTCAGCCCGCCGGTGACTTTGGCCATCTCGCCCTGCACCATTTCCTCGGCCTTGCGCATCGCTTCGTTCACGGCGGCGATCACGAGGTCCTGCAGCATGTCGACGTCGTCAGGGTCTACGACCTGCGGATCGATCGCGATGCTCTTTATCTCCTTTTTCCCAGTCGCGACCACCTGCACCATCCCGCCGCCGGCCGAGGCCTCAACCTCCCGCAGTTCCAGCTCGGCCTGCAGCCGCTGCATGTCCTGCTGCATGCGCTGGGCCTGCTTCATCATCTGCTGCATATTGCCCAGCTGCCCCCTCTTTCCTTTCGCCATAACGCTTCCTCCTATACTGAATTGCGTCTGATAAGCATTCATTCCATGACGCGCACGTTCTCTTCGCCGAAGAGCGCCGCGGCCTCGTTTATCAGGTTTCCGTCTTCATCGCCTGCCGGTTGAGGGACCTTGACGGGCTCCATATCGCCGACCACCGTTTTGAGCACGACGTCCCTTCCCGCCGCGGCGCACAGCGCTTCCTCGACCTGCGCCCTCGTTTCCTGCTGTTCCAGCGCCTCGGTAAAAAACGCGTCCTCTTCACTAAACCGCACCGTCAGCACGCCGCCCGAAAGCGACAGCGGGGTGCCTTTCTTCAGCATGATATAGACCGGCATGTTCCCGGTTCTCAGCGCGGCGAGCAGGCGTTTGAAAAGGCCGTCCGGGGCCTGGGACGCGGGCTTTGCGGCTACCCGGTCCGCGGGTTTCGGCCGCTCCTTCTCCGCGTTTGTCCCGCTGGCAGCAGTATCAGGGGCCGCAGCACCTCCGCCGCGCGCGGGGTGTTCGTCCGCCTTTTCCTCCTGCGGCGCGTCCTTTCCCGCCGCCCGCTTCTCCAGCGCCTCGATGCGCGCGAGCAAGGCCGCGGGCGTGTCGTCCAGGCTGTCGGCAGAGAGGCGGACCAGCGCCGCTTCGGCGAGCACGCGCGCGGACACGCTGGCGCGCATGTCGCCTTCTAGCCCCGCAAGTATGTCCAGCGCCCTGAGGATGAAAGGCATGCCCGCCTCCTTTGCCTGCCGCCGCATGACGTCCTGCATCTCGGATGCGAGTTCCGGCAGGTCGAGCGAATCGCCGCAGACCAGGAGCAGCATCAGCCGCCGGAAATGCTCCATGAGATCGCGCAGGAGCACGTTAAGATCGCGCCCCGCGTCCAGCGTTTCCTGCAGCGCCTTTAGCGCCGCCGCCGGATCGCGCGAGATCACGGCGTCGGCCAGGCGCTTTAACTGCATGTCGTCCGCTGCGCCGAGCACGTCGAGGACGCCCGCCCTCGTCAGCGCCCCTTCCCCGGCCGCGAGGCACTGGTCCAGCAGCCCGAGCGCGTCGCGCACGCTCCCCTGCGCCATTCGCGCGAGGGTGACGAGCGCGTCCCGTTCGGCCGAAACCCCCAGTTCGCCCAGCACGTGCTCCAGCCTTTCGGCCGTGCACCGCACGCTCACACGCTTAAAATCAAAGCGCTGGCAGCGCGACACGATAGTTGCGGGAAGCTTGTGCGCCTCCGTCGTAGCGAGGATGAACACGACGTGCGCGGGCGGTTCCTCCAGCGTCTTCAAAAGGGCGTTGAAGGCCCCCGCCGAAAGCATGTGCACCTCGTCGACGATATACACCTTGTACCGCCCGGTGACGGGCGAGAGCCGCACCTTTTCGCGCAGGTCGCGCACCTCGTCCACCCTGTTGTTGGAAGCGGCGTCGATCTCGATGATGTCCACCGCCGCGTTCCCGTCCCCGGACCTGCACACTTTGCAGGCGCCGCAGGGCTCGCCGCCCTGGGGGTCCTCGCAGCGTATCGCGCGGGCGAGGATCTGCGCCGTGCTCGTCTTGCCTGTGCCGCGGGTGCCGCAGAAAAGGTACGCGTGCGAGGCGCGCCTTTCGCGTACCTGGTTTTTGAGTATATCAACGATGTGCTCCTGCCCCACGACTTCCCCGAAGCGCCGGGGCCGGAACCGCCGGTAGAGCGCGGTATAGGCCACTTGCATTCTCCTTCGGTACGGGCGCCTTGTTTCCGCCCCCGTCTTTGCTTCAAGTGTAGCAAAACTTCGCGGTCCTGTCCATATCGGGGGCGTTGCCCAATTTACTTCGAAAACGCGGCCAATAACGCGGTTTTCAGGCAGGCAAACGGCGGAAAGGAAAATAAGGCTTCCGTCCCGCCGTTTTTCGCTTCAGGCCTGATGTTTGAACATTAAAGGCCCGGACTCGAGGTAAACGGTAACGAACTTGATCGAATACATGTCGCAGATCGTCAGTTCGTTCGCCGAAATGGGCTGCTCCAGGATTATATATGCCGCCCCGACATCTTTCAGGATGCCGATCCTGTCTATGAGCGTGCCTGAGGCCCCCAGTACGAACTCTACCTTTACCAGCATGTCGCAGTATTCTTTCAATCTTCCGGCCAGGTAATACGTGCTGGTGAGGGTATAGGGCACCATCTCCGCCGAAACCCAGGCCGAGACCGGCGCGAAGGTCGGCGCCTCCTGGTTTGGCGCTACGGCCGCATTCGGCCTGGGACAGGGGCCTGCCGCTGCGGGCTGCATCGCCCCCGCATTGGTCATAGCCGCGGGGGCCGGAGCCGCGCGTCCCTGCATCGCACCCGCATTCGCCGCAGCCCAGGGGGACGGAGCAGCCTGTCTTGGCGCTGCGCCCGCACCCGGCATAGCCCGGGGGGACGGAGCAGCTTGTCTTGGCGCGGGCGGGATCACGGTCTGCCCCGCCTGCACCGCTCTACGGACTATGGGCGGCGCCTCTTCAGGCCCCGGCTCGTACGCGGCCGGGGGCAGCTGGCCGGGCGCCGGTGTAACCCCGGGGCAGGGAACCTCCGCTGCTGGCGGCGACGGCACGGGTATCTGTGTGGCGGGCGGCACGGGGGCGGCGGCAGGCGGCCGGGCTGCCATGGGCTGTGCCGGGGCCTGCGGCCTCGCCTGCTGGCGCGCGGCCATGCCGGCCTGCGTATTCGGCTGTCTATTGTAACCGCTGCCGAAATAGTTGTTGTAAATAGCCATTTTCTGTGCATTCCTCCTTTAAGTGGTCACGTTTGGGCGTAGAGAGACGTCGGGATGTAGAAGCAGTGCTCCCCGATCCGATTGAAGATCACCCCCGACCTGTTGTAAGGGAAAAAAGGCGGGCAATCGGGGCTGAACGGGTTCATATACCACAGCGCGTCGTCAACGTCCGAAAGTTTGTTGCCCGCCAGCGCCCAGTCCGCGACCTCGAAATGGATCGCTTCCGCCGGAGTGTTCCAGATGTTCTGGGGGTTGTATTCTCCACCCACCGTTTCCATCATGCAGGTATACTGATACGGCTGTTCCATGACAAAGCGAAGGTTGCCCTGGCAGACGCGCAGGTATTCACCGTACGCCACGTGGACCCTGTTCATGATCGCCGTGGCCACGGCCTGCATCCCAGTCAGTCCCTCGCCGCCGGCTTCGCAGTTGATGAGCCTTGCAAACATCTCTCTGGTTGACATGGGCATCGGTCTCTCACCTCGTCGGACATTATGGTTCAGAATATGATTAAGAAGGAGAAACCGTACCGGCTTTTTCACTGCTTAAGGAATGGATACGCTCACCCTGCCGTTGGACGGCGGTAGCGCGGCCCCCAGCCTTCGCGGCATGCCCCGCGCACGCCGGGCCCGCGACGGGCGTTTCGTCCGTATTATCCCGCGGTGACGACGGAACCGAGGAGCATCAGGGGCAGGACACGGGCGTAAATCCCGTCAAAATCCGATATGGGCAGCGGGTTCACGCCCCGTCCTACTTCGACGGTATAGCCCGGCCGTCCGAATTCGAGGATGAACCAGTCCTTGAACCCCGATAAGGATGCCAGGAGGATGGGGTCGGAAATCGCGTAGCCGCTCACTTCGGAAAACCGCTGGGCTATGTCCAGCGCTTCCGGCGGCGCCAGGTCCTTGTAATCCCAGTAGATAACCTCGCCCTGCGAGTGGAACGCGACGACCATTCGAAAGTCGTGGCTGCGCGTGTATGCGACCATGGCCGCCGTCTCCGGTTCCGAGTGCGGATAGGGGCCCGGCCACCTGCGCGGGCCCGGCCCGGTAATCCCGCTCTGTTGCGCGATTTCCCTGTACTCTTCCCAGCCCGCGTCGAAATTATGGTTCAGGTCAACGCCGCGCACATTGGCCGTCCAGTCAGTTGAAAAATCGGTGCTGCCGCCGTTCCAGCGTATCAGGTCGTAATAATACGGGTTGTTCGGCTGTAGGCCGTTGAGCACGAGGTCCACGCCGTCAGGATTGGCCATGGGGAGGATATGGATGCTGCTCGTCTCCCATATGGCCCTCGGGTCGTAGCCGTTGAGGGTCGTCCCCAGCGCGTACGCCCTTGAAAAATCCTCAACGAATTTCATCAGCAGCGGCGCGGTGATCCATTCCAACGCGTGGATGGCCCCGCTGTAAAAGACCCGGTTGGGACCCCTGCCAAGGCGCAGGGAATAGAGGTTCCTCCCGAGCACGCTGTGCCCCGCCACATCCGTGTCGATGAACGGGTAGCGCGCCTTCAGGCCCATGATGTTCCGTTCCATTATGTCATAGGTGTAGTCGATGTTCGTGCGGACCACTTCGATATCGTAAGGCACCTTTATTGTCTGTCCGATTGTCAGGCGCTCGGGGTCTGCGTCCGGATTGGCGACGGCGATGAGCGCGGGGTCCGTGTGGTATTTCCTCGCGATTTCGTAGAAGGTGTCCCCGCTCTTTATCGTATAAAGGTCGTACCCCAGCAGCAGGCGGTTGAGTTTCGCGTAGGTCCTCTCCCCGATAACGCCGTCCGGCGCCAGGGAGAAATAGGACTGGAAAGCCCTCACGGCCCGTTCGGTTCGCGGGCCGAAGCGGCCGTCTATGGGGCCGACATCGTATCCCAGCCTTCGAAGGAGAGCCTGTATCTCCATCACGTCCGTGCCCGACATGCCCAACCGTAATACTCTCAACGCAAAAACCCTTTCTCTTTGTTTTCCATTATAGTATTCAGCCCAAAACAATAGGTGACTGCCCATCTGCGACCTGCCGGCCGCCGGCACGGATACCGGTTTTTCCCCTTGCCGGCTCCTTGACGGAGCCGGTTTGCGGTAAAGGTCAGACACCGGGCGGGCATTTATATCCCCGGACGATGAACTTAGGGTTTCTCCGTTTCATATAATAGAAACCTGCCGGCCCCCAATATTGGCATGTGAGGAAGTGTTTGATTTGGTAATACACGTAGTACAACAAAACGACTCGCTTTACAGGATCGCACGGCGGTTCGGCGTAACCCCCGACGAGATACGCAGGGCCAACCAGCTCGACGATTTTCCGTATCTCGTAGTCGGCCAGGCACTCGTGATCCCCGCGACGGAGGTCGCGTACACGGTGCGTCAGGGTGATACGTTCTTCGAACTCGCCCGAAGATTCAGCACGACCGTAAACGACATCATCAACCTGAACCCCGATGTGGACCCGCAACGCCTGCAGATAGGGATGGTGATAAGGATACCCCAGAGGATGCGCAATTACGGGTTCATCGAAACAAACGGCTATATCGAGCCGTCCACGCCGGAGAGAGAAACCGCAATCGTGGACGGCGTCGGACAGTACCTGACCTACATCAGCCCCTTCAGCTACCGCGTCACCAACACGGGGGCCCTCATCGACATCGACGACGCGGCAATCCGCAGCGCGGCACAAAGGTACGACATCGCGCCGCTGATGGTCGTCACCAACTTCGCCGAAGGCACGTTCAGCACGGAGCTGGTCGACACGGTCCTGGAGAACGAGCAGTTGCAGGATACCCTGATAGACAACATAATCGAGATCCTCGGAAACAAGGGATATTACGGCGTAAACATCGACTTTGAGCGGATTTCCCCTGAAAACAGGGACAATTACAACGCCTTCCTCCGGAAGGTGGTAAACGCGCTCCACCCGCTCAATTACGTCGTCTCCACCGCGCTCGCGCCGAAGCCAGCCGATTACACAGGCGGCGCATGGCACGGTGCGCACGATTACAGGGCGCACGGCGAGATTGTCGACTTAGTCATCATCATGACGTACGAATGGGGCTGGTCCGGAGGCCCGCCGTACGCCGTCGCCCCCGTCGACCTCGTCGAGGACGTCATCAGATACGCCGTGTCCGTCATACCCAGCCGCAAGATACTGATGGGCATGCCCCTGTACGGGTACGACTGGCCGCTGCCCTACACGCCCGGCAGATGGGCACGGCGGATCAGCCCGCAGGAAGCCATACGCATCGCGGCGGAGCAAGGCGCGCATATCATGTTCGACGAACAGACGAAATCCCCGACATACCGTTATTACGATTCGGACGGGGTGGAACACGAAGTGTGGTTCGAAGACGCAAGGAGCGTCGAGGCGAAGCTGATGCTGGTTAACAAATACGACCTGAGAGGCGTGAGCTACTGGGTGCTCGGCATCCCCTTCCCCCAGAACTGGATCGTGCTCAACGACATGTATAACATAGTGAAAGTCCTATAATTGATGAAAGCACCGCTTCAATCCGGACCGGCGGCATGCGCGCCGGTTCGGCAAAGAAATGCCGCTTAAAAAGCGGCATTTCAACCTGGAAAAACCCACGCAAACACGAGGTTTGCGTGGGCAGGTTTGGGGGCCGCGGCCCCCCGCGGCACGCTCTTACGAACGCTCGAGCCGCACGGTGCTGCCCTCCCCCTGCAGCGTCGGGGGATCGACAATAAGCCTGCGGCCGATCCGCTGCCTGAGTTCGGGCACATGGCTGATGAGCCCGATGACCCGGTCCTTGCTCACCAGCCTTTCAAGGGCGTCGATCACGTTGTCCAGCAGCCCGGGGTCCAGCGAGCCGAAGCCTTCGTCGAGGAAAAACAGTTCGAGCGGGCTCTGCCCTTTGAGCTGGATGTGCTCGGACAGCGCGAGGGCGAGGGAGAGCGACGCCAAAAAGACCTCCCCGCCCGAGAGCGTCGTGACCGGCCGCTGGACGCCGCCGTTGGCGTTGTCCCTGATGACGAACCCGGCTTCGTCGCCCAGTTCCAGCGCGTATCTGTGCTTCGTCATCACCCCCAGCGTCTCCGTGGCCTTCAAAGCGATGTAACGGAGCCGCTCCTCCGCGATGTAGTCGATGAATCCGTTCCCCCTAAAGAGGCTTTTCAACTGATCGAAAAGACCCTGCCTGTGGTCGAGCCCTTCTTTTTCCGCGCGCAGTTTCAGCCATTTTTCGTGCCTGGCTTCCGTCTTTTCGAGCGCGTCCTTCGCCACCTCGTGACGGGCGAAGGCTTCCTCTTTTTCGTCGGTTATCCGCCTGTATTCGTTTTCGGCGAGGGCCCATTCCTCTTCGGTGATGCTGCGCCCGCCGAGCTTTTCCTGTACCACTTCCAGCCGCGCCTGAAGCTCCGCCGCCTTCCTGTCGAACGCTTCGATCTCCAGCCGGAGTCCTTTTAGGCGCTGCGGGTCCATCACGGCGGCTTCGGCCTCGTTCGCGTCACCGAAACCGTTTTCCAGGAGGGTGGCTTTCAGGAGTTTTGATTCACGCTCCAGTTCACGCGAATAGAATTCTTTTTTCTGCGCCAAGAGCGATTTTTCCTTTTCGAGGCCGGCGCGCCGTCCTTCAAGGTCCCGTATCCCTTCGCGGAACCGTTCCAGGCCGGCGTCGTACCCGGCCAGCTTCCCGTCGGTCTCATCGAGCTGCGTTTCGATGTCGGCGTCCCCTGCGAGTTCCCTGATCCTTTGAAGGCGTTCTTCCTTCTGTTCCCCGAGGCGCTTTGCGTCGGCCTCGATCAAAGCGCGGGCGACCTTTTTTTCCTGCAGTTCCTCCCGCAGCTTATTGAGCGCCTCCCTCATTTGGCCGGCCGAGGCCTCTATCTCCCCCGCCCGCCGCTGCATCTTAGTAAGCCGGCGCTCGTTTTCGTCCAGCCTGCCGCTCTCCTGCGCCGCGCTCTTTATGCCGTGCCTTAGCAAAAATTCCGCGTACGCTTTTTGTTTTTCGTCGAGTGTGCGTTTGGCCGCGTCCAGTTCCTTTTCCTGCGCCGCCAGGTTCGCCTCGTTCACCTTGCGCCCGGCCACGATTGCGGCCTCGTCTTTCAGGCGAGCCGCGAGGGCGTCATCTGCGTTCTTCAGTTCATTTTGGATTCCTTCGAGCGCCTTCTCCCAGGCAGCGGCGGCCTTGCGCAATTCCGCGCCGGCCTTTTGCATCCTTGTAAGCTCCGCGGCGATGCCTTCGGGTTCGAGCGCCCTCAAGCCCGCGGGGAGCTTCTGTTTCTGCGCGTCGTACCCCGCCCGTTTCCGCCCGAGTTCCTTTTTTACATGCTCGATCCGCTCCTGCTGGGCCTTAAGCGCTTCGGCTGCGCCCACGGCCATCCTCACGGCGTCCTGATACGCCTTCTCGGCTTCGTCCGCATTCTTTTGTGCTGCCTTCAGCCGTTCCTCGAGCGCCGCCGCGCCGGGCCCTTCCCCGAGGGCCGCTGGCTCTGGGTGATGCCTTGAACCGCAGACGGGGCAGGGCTGCCCCTCGACCAGTTTTTGTGAGAGCAGCACGGCAGTGTTGCGCTCCAGCGCCTCGCGCGCTGCCTCAACCTCCTCCCTGTGGCGGGCGAGCGACGCTTCCGCCTCGTCCCTCTTTTTGGCCTTGTTTGACGACTGCGCCTCCAGTTCGCGGCATTTGGCCCGCAGTTTTTCGCTCTGAGCCTCGAGGCCGTCGATCTCGCTTTTCTCCCGCATAAGTGCATCGTAAACCGCCCCGATTGTGTGGAGCTTTTTTAGCCTTTGTTCTACGGCTTCCCTGTCCTCGGGCTTACCGGCCTCGTGCGCCCGCTTTTTTGCTTCCAGGGCTTCATAGGCCAGCCTGGCTTTCTCTATGTCGTGCCGGACCGCGCTAAGCTCCCGTTTCAGGCCGGCGATCGCCTGTTCCAAGTCCGTCTTTTTCCTGTCCTTTTCCGATACGGCGTCCTTTGCCGCCGATACTTCCCGCTCGAGATCCGCACCCGCCCTGATCCGCTGCCTGTACTCCGGATCGGCCTTCAGCGGCTCCATATCGCGTTTGAGGCTTGAAAGGCTGTTTTCAAGGGCCTCAAGCTCCGCCACGCCCTTTTCGAGCGCCGCCTTTTTTCCCCGGATGACCCGATCGCACGCCCCGAGCGAAGCCGTCTGCCTGTCGGCCTCTTCCTGCAGCGAAAGGACCTGCAGCCTGATTTCGAGCGCGTTAGTAAGCCGCACCCGCTTTTCGGCCAGCTTCGGGCGTTCGGCCACGGCCTCTTTTTGGAGCGCATCGTATTTATCGCGCGCGTATTTCAAATCGGCCTCCGCCTGAGATAGGTCGCTTTCGGCCTTTATGAGTCCCATTCCTGCTTCCTGCAGGCTTTTTATAAGCTCCCTGTTCTTTCGGATCGGCCCGGCCAGCGCTTCCGCTTTCACCGCCCTGTCCAGCCGTAGCCTTTTTTCGGCTGTCGCTTCCTCGTCCGCCCGGTGCGCCCGCGCCTCGTCCTCTGTGCGCGAAAGCTCGCGGACGAACTCCCAGACCGTTTTCGCCTCGTTATACAGCTTCGTCGCCCGGCCAAGCTCCTTTTCCAGCCGCTCCCGCCCGGCCGCGGCGGCCGCGCAGGCTTTTTTCGCTTCGTCAACGGCCTCGCCGGTGGCGTCTTCATACCCTTTCAGTTCCCCGTTCAGCGCGTCGAGGCTGCTTTTGAGCGCCCCCGCCTTGCGCGCGAGCTTCTCCTGCAAGCGTTTGCCGTATTCTTCAAGGTAAAAGACTCTCTCGAGCATCGCCCGCCTGTCCTTGCCCTTGAGCATCAGAAACTCCTGGAAACTGTTCTGCGGGAGCACGACGGCCCGCGTATAATCTTCGAAGCTCAGCCCGATCAGTTCCTGCACGCGTCTGGTGACTTCGGCCGCCTTGTCGCAGAGCGGGACCTCGCCTTCCCCCACAGTCTCAACGAGGCGGGCGACTTTGGGTTCGCAGGCGTAGGGGGAATCCTTCCTGCGCTTGTACCTTCGCTCGACCCAGTACGTCTTCCTCCGGCCGTCCTTCATCAGTTCGAAGACGAATTTGACCCGCGTAAAGTCGAGGCCGGTGTTTATGATACCCTGCGTGCCCCCGACGCGGCGGACCCTGCCGTAGAGGGCGAACGTGACGGCGTCGAGGACGGTGGACTTCCCGCTGCCGGTCGGCCCGAATATGCCGAAAAGGCCGGTTTCGCCCAGCGCCTGAAAGTCGATCCGCTGGACGCCGCAAAAGCTGTGCAACCCTTCAATTTCAAGTATCATCGGCCTCATCGGTCGCGCCCTCCTCTCCCTCGTCGTTCACGATTTCCATGAACGCTTCCATCAGTTCGGCGGGGATTTCCGCCTGCATCTTACAACGGTAATAATCGCCGAAGAGTTCGTCGATTTGCATGCCTTCCCTGCTCTGCGGGCTCAGTTGCGCCGACGCCTCCGATTTGAGCCTCGGGCGGATGTTGACGATGCCGGTGTGCAACGCCCGGAGCGTTCGCTGTTCTTCCGCCGTCAGCACCCGGTCCGTCACGATCTCCAGGTCGATCCATGCGCCTTTGTCGCGGCCTTCCTCGCACCACGCGACGGCCTGCCCGATACCGCTTTCGGCGACCCACCGCCGGAGGGGTTTACCGCAGTCGAGGTATACGGGCGTGATTTCGGCAGCCTTGCCCGGCAGCGCGTCTATGACGAACACCGATTTGCTGCGCTCCGCTTCGGAGAAGCTGTAGGCCAGCGGCGATCCGGCGTAGGCTGCCGGACAGGGCGCCGGGTTCACCCGCTGGGGCCGGTGCAGGTGGCCCAGCGCGACGAAGTGCGCGTTTTTCGGCAAAACGGCCGGGTCTACCGTCATGGCCCCGCCGACCTGCAGCGTCCGCTCGGAATCCGTCTCTTTCCCGCCCCTGAGGAAGAGGTGTCCGACGGCCAGGTTCACGGTGTCTTTACGGAAATTACGGCTGAGCGACGCGAACAGGTCGCCTATTCGTTCCGAGTACGCTTTTTGCAGGGCCCCTTCGTCGGCCTCGCTGGAGACGACCTCCTCGAGCCGGGATTCGGAGGGGTACGGCAGCGTGATGATCACGGCGTGATGCGCGCATCCCGGCACGCTCAGCTCCAGCCAGCCCGGCCCGGAACCTTCGATGCGGATGTCCCCCGGCCCCGCCCCGGAAGCGCCGGCGTCGCTTGCGGGATAGCCCAGCAGGACGATGCCGTTTTTCCGGGCGAGCGGGCTGGCCGCGCACAGGCGGTCCGGATTGTCGTGGTTGCCCGCTATCACAACGACGGCCCGCCTGCCTTTGCCGTTTAAGCGTACTATCGCATCGTAAAACAGCTCCTCCGCCGCGGCGGACGGGTTGTACGTGTCGAAAACGTCGCCGGCGACCAGCACGAGATCAATCTCCTGTTCCTCGGCCGTTTTACAGATGCAATCGATAACTTTGCGCTGTTCCCCGATGCGGCTGATATGTTCGAGGCTCCTCCCGAGATGCCAGTCGGACGTGTGCAGGATGCGCATACAAAAGCCCCCCTCCCTTCCATGATTATACCTTATTTTCCGTATGTTGGATAACAACCGCAGTTGTATTATACCGGTGCCTCTGTCCCAGTATAGGCCCGGCCTCCCACAGCAAAAATCAGCCCGTTTTATATGAAAAACCTTTAATAAAAAATGAACTGCGCTACGGTGGCAGCCAAAGCGACGGGCCGATACGATAGGCGCGACAAAACAAATGACGTTGCCGCAAGCCGCAATATGTTGTAGTGTTCCGATAGAATCGTTTCGTTTTCGGCTTCGTTTATCGCATTGAGGAACGGCATCGTATACCTTTTTCTTTTCTTACATTCGTTTCACCCGCAACACCCCGGCTGTTAATCGAATCGACACATTCGGCGGGCAATCCAAATCATGAATTTCCCAATTTATGCGGACGGGACAACCGCCTGCCCGGCGAGTGATACTCCATACAAGGCCCAAAATGACCAATATCATCAACGTCATGAAATAATTTGCTGATCAGTATTTATTTTCATGTGTATTTCATCAGAACGCGGAGAAAATATTGACTGAAGGAGGTGAAAAGAATGGCGACTAACAACAACCAATCGGTCGTTCCCCAGGCAAAGAACATGCTTAACAAAATGAAATACGAGACCGCCGGGGAAATCGGCGTGACGCTGAAGGAAGGCTACAACGGCGATATCACCGCCCGCGAAGCCGGCAGGATCGGCGGCAACATGGTAAGGAAGATGATTCAATACGCGGAAAACAATTTCGCCGGATTCCAGCAGTAACAGTAACTACGATGAAAACACCTTGAAACCTTCATTATCCGGGAGACCGGTAATGGAGGTTTCTTATTTTTGTTTTTATTTTGCTTTTAATAATAAGCCTGCCGCAGATTCACGCCGTTAATCCGAATGTGATCGACGACAAAACAATCCCCCCCTGTCACAACGGGGTACGCGCTCAAAAAATAGCGGCGGATTAAACCCCCCGTTGTTTCGCATAATGCCGCCGTCACAAAACAGGCATCTTGTTCACACGGACAGCCACTTCGCCTGCGCCTTTTTCCACCTTCCATGCAGCATCCTTGCGAGCACACACGGCGGGACCAGCCGCCCCGCGATGCTGAACGCCCTGTTGAGTACGCCTGGAACATAGATCCGCTTTCCCTTCAATACCCCTGCAATCGTTCTGCGCGCTACGGTTTCCAATCGGTTGGTCGTCGCCCTCCCCCAGAAGCCCTGGGCCGCAATGCCGCTCAAAGCCTGCTCAGTGGTAGCAAGCCCGCCCGGGCATAAGGACAGCACCGATACGTTCTGCGCTTTCATCTCCTGGCCCAACGCGATGGAAAAGTCCAGCAAGAAGCGTTTGGACGCCGCGTATGTGGCTTTGAGCGGCACGGGGTACATGGACGCGAGGCTGGAAACGAACACGATATAAAAAGGCAGATTCCTGCGCCTGTGGGCCAGCACGTTGTGGGTCATCCGGAGCGTCGCTTCCACGTTCAGCCTCACGATGTCGATGATCTGTTTCAATTCCCTCGCGGCAAATCCGCCCTCGAAGTCCACCCCCGCCACATTGAGCAGCATATCGAAACGCATGTCGAGTTTTTCTGTAAAAGCCATCATTTCCTTCACCGCATGGTCTTGGGTGATATCGCAGGGGCAGACGACCGCCTTGATGTCGTACCGCCTCAGCAACCCGTTTTTAATGGAATCCAGGCGCTCATTTTCGATGTCGGTCAGAAACAGGTCGTGGCCGCGCTTCGCGCATTCCACTGCAAAAGCTCGCCCCAGGCCGCCCGCCGCGCCCGTTATGAACACGTTCATCGTTCATGTCTCCTTCCCGAACACGACCCCCGTCAGGTGTTCGCTGAGCTCAAAGAGCCTGTCGGCGTCCTTTTCCGTCACGCACCTGCTGTACCCGGCCTGTTTGCATTGGCGATAGTACAACCCGCCCTCCGGCGGCTCCGCATCTAAAAGAAAAGCATAGGTTTTGGCGGGCACTTGCGGCATAGCGCCCCGCCTTCTTCGCATCGACCACACAAAACGCACCAGCCTGCCCGTATCCTTGAACCCGATATCCGTTTTGACAAGGCCCGGGTCGACCACATAGGCGCGGATGCCGTCATTTGAAAAACGTTTGTTCAGGGCAACCGCGAAAAGCAGGTTGCAAAGCTTGGATTGCTTGTAGGCGAGCAGCGGATGGTAGCGTTTCTCAAACATGATGTCGTCCCAGCGCACCTTCATATGCCTGTGGGAGCCGCTACCCGTCATCACGATCAGACCCCGCCCTTTCTTCAGGCAGGGCAGCATGTAATGCGCAAGCAAGAATCCCGCAAGATGGTTCAGCGCAAACTGCTGCTCGTATCCCTCCTCCGTGGTGGCGTACCAGCTTCTCGCGCAGCCGGCGTTGTTGATGAGGGCATAGAGCTTCCCTTCGCAGTGTCCATCGATTTCCCTCCTAAGCGTTTCGGAAAGCCTTTTCACCTCTCTTTGCTGCATCAGGTCGCCATAGTAATAGCGCACGTTTGCGCCCGGGTATTCCTTTTCGAGTTCCGACTCTGCGGTTTTGCAGTTTTTTTCACAACGCCCGACCCCGAGGACCCTGTATCCCCGCTTCAGGAGTGCACGGGTCACGGCGAGCCCGATCCCGGACGTCGCTCCCGTAACGATGACGGTGTCCATTTTATATCCCTTCTCTATTCGAACCAGTGCCACACATGCCAGAACTCAAAAGCCCCGGCGGAGATATTCATCAAAACGAAGGCTGCGACGATCGCCGCGATAAAAACCAGCAGCGATATGAGAGCGACGCTTCTGAGCCTGCGCTTCAGTTTTCCGCCGAGCCTCGGCGCGGTGGAGAGCGGCGGGCTGATACGTCCCGTCATTACGCCCCTGTGCCAGCGGAAATACGCGCGGTTGATCTGCGTTACAAAAAGCGCGTAATAAATGGTGCCCACCGCAACGAGCCCGGAAAGGCCCAGCGCGGACACGCCGACGAGGATTCTGGCGGCCGCAGGCATGACGGGCATCGGGAAAAAGCCGCCGGACGCGGCAACGCAAGCCCCGGCTGCAGTCAGCCCGGCCGCGGCCGCGCCGAATACGGCTATGAAAGCGAAAAGCACCACGTCCAATACGAACAAAATGATATCGAGGAAGATCACGCCCGTCTTTATGAAAACGTTTGCGCCCCTGCGCCTATACGGATCGGCCCCCGGTTCGATCACGAACTGCCTGGCGATGATCTCCGGCTTTTCGAGCCTTGCCGCAATCTCTTCCTCGGGATAGCCGTCCGAGAGCTTGCGGGCAAAATGCTCGTCGTATTCGGAAATGATATCGTCAATATCTTCGACCCGGTTGGCGCACAGGGCTTTTTTCAGTGCCCCCAGGTATTGCTCCTTATTCATTACCATCGTCTCCCTTCAAAAGCCGCCGTACGGTTTTCACAAAATCGAGCCACTCCCTCCTTGCGGCCGTATACTCCCTTACTCCCAGTTCCGTAATCCTGTAATACTTTCGCGGAGGCCCCCCGCTTTCCTCGGAAAGATAGGTGGTGACCAGCCCTTCCGCCTTCAGCCTGCGTAAAATCGGATATACCGTCCCGTCGGAAATATCCATGTGCCTGGACAGGAACTCGGAGACGTCGTACCCATAGCAGTCCTTTTCATTCAACAGGGCGAGTACGCAGAGTTCGAATACGCCTTTCTTGAACTGAACGTTCATGTTCCTCTCCTTCGTTCGGTACAGTTGTTCATCTATTACTATTAGTTATATAGTAGTTGGGCATATTTGTCAATACTTTTTGATCCAGCGAGGGACTGGCGACACCGTTTTATGGGCCGGTCACCGGTTCTGCAGTTTATAGAGGATCTTGAATCCGTGCTTTTCTATAGCCTTTTCGATTTCTTCGGTGTTGAACGACTGTACGCCCACGACGACGGCGCTTTTGCCGCTTGCGCCTCGATACACCGCAATATGCGTGATATTTGCGCCGAACTGTGCGAAGATGGCCGAAAGGCTGGCCATGATGCCGGGCATATCCTCTGCCTCGATGGTGAGGCGGGTCCCCGTATCACGGAAGCCGAGGAGTTCGGTAAAAGCATCGAAGATGTTGGTTTCCGTGATGATGCCCACCAGCTTCCCCTCATCCAAAACGGGGAGGAACCCGACTTCGTTGTCGCGCATGGCGACGGCCGCTTCTTCGAGCAACGCGTCCGGCGATATCGTGACCGGGTTTTTGACCATTATCTGACTGATCTTCGTCTTTGCAAGCAGGTAGTTGATCTCCGCGACGCTCAGGGCCGTGGCTTTGGACGGGGACGCCTGGACCACGTCCTCTTTTGATACCACGCCGACAAGCCTGCCGTCCTTCACAACAGGGAGCCGTTTAACGGCGTTCTTTTCCATGATCTCGTTTGCCTCGATGATCGTCGCGTCGGGAGAAACCGTAAACGGGCGCGTCGTCATTTTGTTTCTGACAAACATGTTTCTTACCCTCCCAAATAGGCCTTTTTGATTTCATCGCTCTGCATCAGTTCCGCTCCCGTGCCGGAGAGCACGATGGAGCCGTTCTCTAATACATATGCCCTGTTTGCGATCTGCAACGCCATTCGCGCGTTCTGTTCCACAAGCAATATCGTGGTTCCGGAACTGTTGATGTCCCGGATGATGTTGAATATCTCCAGCACCAGCAGCGGCGCAAGCCCCATGGAAGGCTCGTCGAGGAAGAGTATCTTCGGGCGGCTCATCAGCGCGCGGCCGATTGCAAGCATCTGCTGTTCCCCGCCCGAAAGGGTGCCCGCCGTTTGCCGCTTCCTGTCCGCGAGGATCGGGAAGCGTTCATACACTTTTTTGAGGTCCTTGGCGATTTCGTTCCGGTCACGGCGCAGATACGCGCCCAGTTCCAGGTTCTCAAGCACCGTCAGCGTCGAAAATATGCGGCGGCCTTCCGGCACCTGGGAAATGCCGAGCTTCACCCGGTCGCGCGCGGATTTGCCGGTGATGTCCTGGCCGTTTAGGAGAATCGTCCCGCTGGTGGCCTTTTTTATGCCCGATATCGTATGCAGCGTCGTGGTTTTGCCGGCGCCGTTCGCTCCGATCAGGGTTACGATCTCTCCGTCGTCTACCCGAAGCGATATGCCCTTGAGCGCGTGGATCACCCCGAAATGCACGTTGATGTCGATGATCTCAAGCATTGGCCACATCCTCTCCCAAATAGGCTTTGATGACGCGCGGATTGGCTTTTATCTCCTCGGGCGCGCCTTCCGCGATCATGCTTCCGTAATCCATCACATAGATGCGTTCACAGATTCTCATCACCAGCGACATATCGTGCTCGATTAAAAGTACCGTCAGGTCGAACCGGTCCCGAAGCTGCGCTATCGTTTCGGTAAGCTGCGCCGTTTCGCCCAGGTTCATGCCGGCCGCCGGTTCGTCCAGCAGCAGGAGCGAAGGGCCGGTCGCGAGCGCCCGCACGATCTCGAGCCGCCGCTGTTCGCCGTAGGGTAGGTTCCTCGCCATCTCGTTCTTTTTATCGCTCAGGTTAAATATGTCCAAAAGATTTATGCTTTCCTCGACTATCTTTTTTTCCTCCAGGGCATGGGCCGGCAGGTGCAAAAACCCGGCCAGAAGGCCGTATCCGGCATTCTGGTGCATCGCGATGCGCACGTTGTCCAGAACGGTCAGATCGCGAAAAAGCCGGATGTTCTGGAACGTCCGGGCGATCCCGGCCTTGCTTATCCTGTAGGGTTTGAGCTTGTTCAGCCTGGTTTTGCGGCCGTCATGTTCGAACGTAATCTCTCCGGACGTCGGCTCGTATATGCCGGTGAGCAGGTTGAACACGGTGGTCTTGCCCGCCCCGTTGGGACCGATCAGGCCGACGAGTTCGCCGTTCTTGATCTCCAGGCTCACGTTGGATACGGCCATGAGGCCGCCGAAGGATTTCGTTAGCTTTTGAATGCTCAGTTCTGCCATGGCGTTAGACTCTCTTCTTCTTGAATGTCAGATTTTTGCCGAATTTTTTAAGCAGCGCGAGGGATACTTCCTTGGACCCCATAAGCCCCTGCGGCCTAAAGATCATGATGGCGACCAGCATCACCGCGTAGAGCACCATCCTTATCTCCGCAAAGGATTGCAGCAGCGAAGACATGACGGCGAGCAGTATTGCGGCAAGAATCGAGCCCGATAGGCTCCCCAGGCCACCGAGCACCACGATAACGAGGATGTCCACGGACTTGAGGAAGCCGAAAAGATCCGGCTTGATCACATAAAAATACGATGCGTAAAGCGCCCCCGCGATGCCCGCGCTGAAAGCCCCGACGATGAACGCAATCACTTTGTATCGCGTGGTGTTCACGCCCATCGTATCGGCCGCTATCTCGTCTTCCCGTACGGCCTTGCACGCCCGCCCGTGTGTGGAATTGATGAAGTTCGCGATCAGCAGCACGACTCCCGCCGTGAAAACGAACAGCCATATCCAGTTAACGAAACGGGGGATGCCGGAAAGCCCGGCGGCGCCGTTGGTGATGTCCAGGTTGACCATGATGATGCGTATGATCTCAGAAAGCCCCAGCGTCGCGATGGCAAGGTAATCCCCTCTGAGCCGGAGCGTCGGCAGCCCCACAAGGAGCCCGACGACCCCCGCCGCGACGGCGCCTAGCAATACCCCGGCCAGGAAAGCGCCCACACCCCATCCGGGCGGCACGTGCATCATGAATATCGCGCAGGTATACGCTCCGATGGACATGAATCCTGCGTGTCCCAGCGAAAGCTGCCCCGTAAAACCGGTGATGAGGTTCAGGCTTGACGCAAGGATGATGTTGATGCAGATCGTGACCAGCGTGGCGAAGTAGTAATCGTTCATGACGCCGGTCATCAGCAACAACTGCACGATGATGAATACGGCCACAAGGCCAACGCCTTTTCTCAGGACCGGTTTTTTGACAAGCTCCTTCACGCTTACACCTTCTCCCTGACGTTTCTGCCCAGCAACCCCGTGGGTCTGACGATGAGTATTAGGATCAGGATCGCGAACACCACCGCGTCCTTGTACATCGAATTGGCATACCCCGATACCATGACCTCGACCATGCCTATCGTGTATCCGCCGATCATCGCGCCGGGGATGCTGCCGATCCCGCCGAACACCGCGGCGATAAACGCCTTGAGCCCAGGCAGGTAGCCCATGAGCGGGTTTATCGAGTTGTAGTATACGCCCACCAGAACGCCCGCTATGCCCGCAAACGCCGATCCCAACACGAACGTGAAGGATATGGTCGAATCCACGTTGATCCCCATCAGCCGCGCGGCGTCGGCGTCCAGGGTGACCGCACGCATGCCTTTTCCGATCCTCGTTTTCTTCACGATGAACTGCAGCAGGACCATCAAAAGCAGGGATATGCCGACAATGATGACCTGCTGCGTGGAGACGATCACGCTGCCGATATTGAATTTTTCTGCGAGAAGCCCGGTAATCTCGGGATATGTGCGTACATTTGGACCGACGAGGAACATCATCCCGTATTCGAGGAACAGCGAGACGCCGATCGCCGTTATCAACGCCGTGATGCGCGATGAATTGCGCAAAGGTTTGTAGGCGACCTTCTCGATCGTGACCCCGAGGACCGTACACGCCGCCATGGCAACCAGCACCGTTGTCACAAAATCGAGCTTGAATACGGTCAGGCAGAAATATCCGACATAGGCGCCGATCATATATATGTCACAGTGGGCAAAATTAATAAGGTTGATGATTCCGTATACCATCGTGTATCCGAGTGCGATCAACGCATAAATGCTGCCCAAAGACAGGCCGTTGATGACCTGTTGCATGAACTGATCCAAATGCATTCCCCTCTCTATGTACCGGCGCAAAAGATATTACATAATAAAGAATACCATAAAACATCACCGGGCGTTATCGTTGTTTTCTGGAAATGCGCTTCCTCAAAAACGTGGAGTGAGGACTTTTGGCCCTCACTCCACGCACACAGACGCCGGCCGTCTCGATTAAAGTCCGGCCCTGACGCTGCTGACCTGCTTACCGTCCTGCATTTCGATCACGACGACCGCCTTGACGGGGTTATGGTTCTCGTCGACACTGAACGTGCCTGTCACACCCTTGAATTCTTCCGTGCCCGCGAGGGCATCCTTCAGCGCTTCGCCGCCTTCTCCGCCGGCGCGCGCGATGCCGTCACAGGCGAACTTGGCAAGGTCGTACCCCAGAGCGTTGAAGGCATCCGGGTCTTTATCGTGCTTTTCCTTGAACGCCTTGATGAAATCGACCACCACGGATTCTTCATCAAGCGAAGAATAATGGTTGGAGAAATAGATGTCGTTCGCCGCCGCCGCGCCCGAGAGTTCCACGAGCGTCGGGGAATCGAAACCGTCGGCGCCCATTATCGGCACGTCGATGCCCTGCGCGCGCGCCTGCTTGATGATGAGACCCGCTTCCTGATAGTAGCCGGGAATGAAGATCGCGTCGAAGTCCTTGTCCTTGATCTTGGTGATCACCGCATTGAAATCCGTTTCGCCGGCCACAAAGGCTTCCTCGGCAGCGATGGTCCCGCCGACTTCCGTAAACGTATCATTGAAGCTCTTTGCAAGGCCTTTGCTGTAGTCGCTCGCGTTATCAAGGATGATAACGACTTTTTTCACCTTGAGGTTCTTGTAGGCGAAGTTCGCCATCGCCGTACCCTGGTAGGAGTCGTTGAAGCATATGCGGAACGCATATTCCTTTACTCCCGATGCGTCCACCGTCACGTCGTCCGCCGTCGCGGAACCTGAGATTACGGGGACCTTGTTGTCGTTGGCCACGGGAATCTCCGCCTTGAAGGCTCCCGAAGTAGCCGGCCCAAGCACACACGCAACGTCGTCCTCGGTCATCAGCTTCGTTGCGAGCGTGGTCGCTTCGGCCGCGTCCGATTTGTTGTCGTACTT
Organism: Christensenella sp. UBA1431; assembly: GCA_002329665.1. Taxonomy (GTDB): domain Bacteria; phylum Bacillota; class Clostridia; order Christensenellales; family UBA1431; genus UBA1431. Next base: position 40,666 of record DCTV01000070.1, on the reverse strand, counting down.
GACAAGCTCAACCTGTTTTCCGTCGATACCGCCGGCGGCATTGACCTCATCAATCGCCAGTTCGATCCCGTCCACAGTGCTCTGGCCGTAGGTGGCCACGGCGCCCGACAGCTCCATGTTGACCCCGATCTTGACTGTATCGGTTCCCCCCTGCTGGCAGCCGGTCAATACAAGACCAAGTGCCACGACTGCAAGTAACACGATAAGTGCCCTTTTCATGTAAACACACTCCCCTACTCAAATTTGCAGAGCCATATATGTATGAATATATACTATTTCGATTGACGCGCAATGTCAAGGATGTATATTCATGACGGAAAAGCCGTTCACGCCTTATCGTCCAGGTGACTGTTGCGCCTGCTCCTCCCCGGGCTCCTTGGCAATATTTATGCATCGCATATGCATGAACGCCTCGTTTAGCCGCCGGTAAACACCCGCTGAACGAGTATCATATATACCGCCGTGCCGGACAGTATGCTGATCAACGCGTTTTTCTTCCACACGTGCAGAACGGCCACCACGGTCAGGGCGATCAATTCCGGGATCCCGTTCGGATATCGGAGGATGCCGGTGTTCTTGAGGCCGTAGACGACAAGCATGGCCATGATCGCCGGCGGCAGCGTTTTCCCGAGGTATGTAACCCACCCGTTCCGCATGCCGGCGCGGTTTTGCAGGGCAAAAGGCGCGGCCCTCGTAAGGAACGTGACGGCGGCCACGATCAGGACCACAGCGATCGAATAAGTAAGATCAACCGTCACGTTCTTTCCCCCTTTCCTCCCGCGTTTCGAACGCGGGACCGATCCTTTCCCTGAAAATGAGAAGGACGCATACGATAACGAGCAACGCCGGAATCACAAAGCTGTCCGGGCCCAGGACAAAAAGCGACAGCAGGGCGGCTGAAAGGCCGATGAGCGCGGGCGCATGCGTCGGATAAGACTGCCACTGGTCGATGAAGATAGTGGCAAACAGCGCCGTCATGGCAAAGTCGATCCCCTGCGTGTTGAAACTGATAACCGCCCCCGCAAGGGCGCCGACGACCGAACCCGTAATCCAGTATATCTGGTTGAGCATCGCGACACAAAAGCGGTAAAGGTGCGGGTCCACCCCCGGCGGAACGCTGCCCGAACAGAGCAGGGAATATGTTTCGTCGGTGAGCGAGAAGATCATATACAGCTTTTTTCTTCCGCTGCCCTTGAATTTTTCAAGCATGGATATTCCGTAAAAAACGTGCCTGAAATTGACGGCCAGCGTCATCAGCGCGATGTTATACAGCCCTGTATAATACGAAAGAAAACTGAGCATCACGAACTGCATCGATCCCGCGTAGACCGTCAGGCTGATAAAAAAGGCCCAAATGAAACTGTAGCCCCTTTCCTGAAGCAGCATCCCGAACGCCATCCCCACGAACAGATACCCCAACAAAACGGGTACCGTTACGGGAAAGGCCTTCTTCAACGCGTTTGCCATATATATGCCATACCTTTTCTGCTGATTTGCCCTGCGCGAAGGCTTCGGCAGCCGGTTGAAACAAGGCCGCCGCCGTCATCGGCATGAACCTCCGCCTTAACAACAATTCGAAACCATTATAATACAAAAGGCGGTAAAAACACATAAAAGGATATGCAGTCCGGCTGTGCCATGGAAACAAGGTAATGTTCTCCTGCTAAGCAATATGTTTATCCGGCCCGCGTCCCTTCCAAACCGGGATTAATTCTTATATACTTGTATTATCATAGTGCCGATATTCACAACAGAGCGAGCGAGGTGTTACGGTGAAAATACTTGTATTGAACAGCGGGGGGTCCTCGGCGAAGTTCAAGGTGCTGGATATGCCCGAAGAAACGCTGATAGCTTCGGGCGGCGTCGAAAGGATTGGGAAGGCCGACGCGATTTTGAAGTACAGGAAGGCGGGGAGCGAAGGCATGCAAAAGGTCCTTCCCGTTCAGAACCACGCCGAGGCGATCGCGCTCATCCTGGAAACGCTGGCGGACCCCGCGACAGGCGCGGTGGGCGACATTTCGCAGATAGAGGCCGTGGGCCACCGCGTGGTGCATGCCGGCAACAAGATGCGCGATTCGGCGCTCATCGATGAACGGGTCGAAGCGGTGGTGGAAGAATACTGCGAAAAGGCGCCGCTGCACAACCCCCACAACCTGCACGGGATACGCGCCTGCCGGGCGCAGATGAAGGGCACGCCGCAGGTAGCTGTCTTCGATTCCGCGCATCATTGGGACATCCCCGACTATGCGTATACGTACGCGCTGCCCTACGAGTACTGCGAAAAATACGGCATCCGCAAATACGGGTTCCACGGGATAACGTTCAAGTATATGTCCCGGGAAGCGGCCAAGTTTTTAAACAGGCCCGTCGAAGAACTCAGGATCGTCCTGCTCATGCTGGGCAGCGGCTGCACGGCAAACGCGATGCTGAACGGAAAATCCATCGATGTGAGCACGGGATTCACGCCGCACGAAGGACTGATCCAGTCCACGCGGTCCGGGGACCTCGACGCCGCGGCCGTCACGTACCTGATGGACAAAGAGGGGATCGCGCCAAAGGATATGGAAAACATCCTGAACCATCAAAGCGGCTGGCTCGGTATCTCCGGCATCAGCAACGACATGCGGGATATAGGGGAACAGGTCGACACCAATTACAGGGCAAGGCTGACGGTCAGGGCCGCCGCGTACAGGGCAAAAAAATATGTCGGGGCGTATACGGCAGCGCTCGGAGGCATCGACCTTCTGATTTTTTCGGGCGGCGCGGGAGAAAACAGCCCGATGCTGCGGCATGAGATATGTAAGGATATGGGGTTTTTCGGCATCGAACTGGACGAGGAAGCCAATGCCGCGTTCAGCGGCGAAGGCATCATATCCACGCCGGCTTCAAGGGTCAAGATCGTGGTAATCAAAACGGACGAGGAAATCGAGATCGCACGCGACACGTACGATGTGGTGATGCGCTCAAAGCAATAACATGGGCTAAGGATCGCACCAAACCAGCTTTGATACGACGCGAGGGGGACGATCGTCCCCCTCGCTGGTTCCACAGCCTGCATGTCGGATTGCCTCATCCGTTCGGCAGCCGCCTCACGGACGGCCGTCCCCTAAGCTATTTCGTTCCGGTCATCCGAAAAGCGCGTCCCCGCTCTGGTTGCCGAGGCCCGGGTGCCCGTCGAAACGCACGACGCCGATGGCCGCCCTGTCCCCGACGGCGCGCTTGATTCGGGCCGTCCCTTCCACGCCGAAACCGCCGCAAAGCTCGATCGCGGCCACGCCCTCGTCCACCAGCGCTTTCGCAGCCGCCTCCGCCGCCGCATAGTCCTCCACGCCAACCGATATGAGCGTGACTTCCGGGGTTTCCACCGTGGCGCGGTGCTTTGTCGCATCCGCCTTAGGCGCGACAAAAATGAAAGCCGCCTTCAATGCCATATACTTTTCCTTCTTTCCTATACTTCCTGTCAGAGGATGCCTTTGACCGGGTTTTCGATCAGTTTTAGCAGCGTCGCGAGGAAAACCGCGGCAGGGGCGCCGTCGATAACGACGTGGTCGAAAGACAGCGACAGCCCCATCATCGGGCGTATCACGACGTTCCCGTCCACAGCCACCGGCATCTCTACCGTGCGCCCGACGCCGAGTATGACCGCTTCGGGCAGGTTAACGATAGGCGTGAAGAAATCTACGGAGCGGTATGCGCCTATGTTGGTCAGGGTGAACGTGCTGCCGGTGAAGTCCTTCACGCCGAGCTTGTTCGCTTTTGCCAAGCCCGCGAGGCGCTTTGTTTCCCGCGCGATTTCGAGCACGCTCAACCTGTTCGCATTGCGCACGACGGGGACGATCAGGCCGTTGTCCAGCGCTACGGCGAAACCAAGGCGGATTTCTTTGTGCCTGCGGATCTCGTCGCCCTCTTTCGTAACGTTGAATTCGGGATGGAGCCTCAGCGCGCTCGCCGCAATCTTTAGCAGCATGTCCGTAACGGTTACTTTCCCGTCCGGGTCGATGTCCTCGTTGATTTTTTTGCGAAGGGCAAGCAGTTCCGATGCGTCGGCGCGCACATGATGCGTCACGCGGGCCACTTGATTCCAGCTCTTCTTCATGTTATCGCCGACCGCCCTGCGCATGCCGTCATAGGGAACGGCCTCGTATTGCGCTTCCGCGCTGGCGGCCGTGGGCGCCGTCGCCGGCGCAGCCTGCTGAGCCGGGGCGGCCAGCACCCGTTCGATATCCTCTTTCGTGATCCGCCCGTTCGGACCGGTGCCCTCAACGGAAGCCACGTCGATGCCTTTTTCCCGCGCCATCTTCGCCGCGACAGGCGTTATCTTTATTTTTCCTCCCGCAGCCCCTTCTTCCTTCAAAACAGGCGCTGTCGCCTTGGCTTCGGCGGGCGCCGCCGCCTGAATACCTGCAGGCGCTGCCGCCTTGGCTTCGGCAGGCGCGCTTACGCCCATTTCGGAAGCGTCGCCCACCAGCCCCATCAGGCCTCCTATGGGCAACTCGTCGCCTTCCTCGGCGACGATCTGCAGCAACACCCCGTCGACAGGGGATTCGACGCTGTTCACGATTTTCTCCGTCGTGACTTCCACCAGCGTCTCTCCCTTTGCGACGGGGTCCCCTACTTTTTTGAGCCATTCGCCGACAATGCCCGTCGTCATGGTCAAGCCCATTTTGGGCATCGTTATTTCAACTGCCAATTCGAATCACTTCCTACGCATTTGTTTTCCGTGCCCGCCTTTGCTCCACGGCGCCGGCAAGCGTTGCCTCGATGTCAACAACGTGGGGGCCATTGACCGAAAGCACAATCTCCACTACGTCCCCGCAATGCACCTCGACTTCCCTTTCACCGTCGAGCGCTATGATGCAGTTCGCGTCCGGCAGCCTGACCGGTTCACCAGGCCCTATGTACCCGTACTCCTTGATTCCCACGGGCAGGATCAGGCCGGGCGCGATGGGCGCCAGCATATCTTCGCGGCCGGGGTCGAAAACGATTCGCATCCCGCGCGGCTCATAGGTCTCCACCGGCATAAGGTTGCCCGCGATGGATGCTATACCGATGTTATGCGCCTTGGCTCTCGTAACCACTGCCTGAAGAAGGGGCTTGATCTCCCACATAGCGCGGGAACCGACGAAATTGCCGTCGACGACCACGGCGTCGACGAGCCCGATGTCTACGTCCACGCCGTTTTTCCGGATCACGAGCTTCTTTGCGACTTTTACGGCCCCGCTTGCATAGCGGCCGCGGGCGATAACGCCCGCGGCCATGCCGGCAATCGTTCCCTCTACCATTTCGGGGAAAACGTTGTTCGTACCGGTAGAAACGGAGAGCAGCGGGGTATCCGCGCTGCCTTTTGCCACCACACGGTTGGTGCCGTCCCCTCCCAGGACGACGATACAGCCAACGCCCTGCCGCGCCATCACTTCGGCGGCCCGGCAGGAATCGACCTGCGTGCCTGTGAGTTCGATGTCGACGGGTTCCACGCGCATGTCGATCTCTTTTCGCAAACCTTCCAGCGCGCGCGGGACTATGCCGTAGTAATCGGGCATATACACCGTCTTTTCGACTCCGACGGCGTCCAGGCCCAGCAAAATGCGCTTGGCGATGTTTACCTTCTCCAGATTGTCAAAGACCGTGCCATAGGCTACCAACCTGCGGATATCCTTTCCCGAAGCAGGATTCGCGATAATGCCAGCCACTCTCATGCCATAATGTTCCTTTCATTTGCTGCAATTCCGGGTTCAAACGACCTGCTTCACGGCGGCGATCACCTTCTCCTCGTTGGGGACCCACGCCTGCTCGAGCACGGGGCTGAACGGGATGGGGCAGTCGGGGGCCGCGACCCGCTTAATGGGCGCGTTAAGGTAATCGAATCCCTCGTCCGCAATGATGGCCGCGATCTCGCCGCCCACACCGCCGGTGAGCGTTGCCTCGTGCAGTATGATCGCGCGGCCCGTCTTCTCCACGGACTTCAGGATGGCTTCCTTGTCCAGCGGCGATATCGTTCTCAGGTCGAGCACTTCGGCGCTGACGCCTTCTTTGTCCAGCGTCTCCGCAGCCGCAAGGGCCTTTTGCACCATGGCCGACCAGGTGATGATCGTCACGTCCGATCCTTCGCGCGCCACCGTCGCTTTCCCGATAGGCACATAGTGTTCGCCCTCGGGCACTTCGCCTTTCACGCCCAGGAGTATCTTATGCTCGATGTAGAGCACAGGGTTGTCGTCCGCGACGGCCGACATCAACAGGCCCTTTGCATCGGCCGGCGTAGCCGGCATAACGACCTTCATGCCCGGGATATGCGCAAACCAGGCTTCCAGGGACTGCGAATGCTGTGCCGCGGCGGAGATGCCCGCGCCGCACGGCGTCCGGATTACGATGGGCAGCTTCGCCTTGCCGCCGAACATATAGCGCATTTTGGCCGCCTGGTTGAGGATTTCGTCCATGCAAACGCCCATGAAGTCGATGAACATGATCTCCACGATGGGCCGGAGGCCTGCCGAGGCCGCGCCGACCGCGCTGCCGATGATCGCCGTCTCCGTGATCGGCGTATCGATGACCCTTTTCGGCCCGAATTCCTCGAAAAGGCTGCCCGTCTGGCCGAAACAGCCTCCGAATGCTCCCACGTCCTCGCCGGCGATGTATACGTTCGGGTCTTTGAGCATCGCCTGGCGCATACCGTCCCTGAGCGCTTCCATGTATGTCATCTGCGTCATGATATCTTCATCCTTTCACACTATGGATTCTTTGAGGGCCTGAGCCTGTCATGCCACCACGTCGGTGAGCAGGTCGCTCACATCCGGCCACGGGCTCTTCTCGGCGAAGTCGACGGCCTTGGCAATCTCGTCGTCGATCTTCGCATCGATCGCATCCAGGTCGGCCTGTGTGGCCGCTTTCATTTCGATCAGTTTCTTGGCCAAGCGCGGGATGGGGTCTTTGGCCAGCCACTCCGCCTGCTCCTTGGGATCCTTGTACGTGGCCGGGTCTCCCTCGAAATGGCCGCGATGACGCCACGTCTTGCATTCGACGAGGCTGGGTCCGCCGCCTTTGCGCGCCTGGTCCACGGCCGCGTTCACCGCCTCGTACACGGCGATGACGTCGTTGCCGTCCACGGAGGCGCCGGGGATGCCGTACGAAGCAGCCCTGTCCGCAATGTCGTTGACCGTCTGGTGGTTCTTCTGGTAGTTGGAGATGCCGTACATATTGTTTTCGCAGACAAACACCACCGGGCACTTGAAAACAGCGGCCATGTTCAGGGCTTCGTGGAAGGTGCCCCTGTTGGACGCGCCGTCGCCGTGGAAGCATACCGCCACGTTGTTTGTCCCTTTGTATTTACACGCAAAAGCCGCACCCACCGAAATAGGTTGTCCGGCGCCGACTATGCCGTTGGCACCCAGGATGCCCAGGTCCACGTCCGCTATGTGCATAGAGCCTCCCTTGCCTCTGCAGTATCCGGTCGCCTTGCCGTAAAGCTCAGCCATCATCAGTTCCAGTTTTCCGCCCTTCGCGATCAGGTGGCCGTGCCCTCGGTGCGTGCTGGTGATGAAATCGTTTTCGTTCAGGTTGGCGCATGCGCCGGTGGCCACCGCTTCCTCGCCGACATACAGGTGGACGAATCCTGGGAGTTTGCCGGCCGCGAACTGCTCCGCCGCCTTCTGCTCAAATTTGCGGATCCTTACCATCGTCGTATAGAAATCGATGAGCTGGTTCGGTGTTATTTCCATTATTCTTCCTCCTTACCCTTTCATGTCCATGTCCTTTTCGTCCAGGAAGACCGTTAATGCGGCGTTGGCCACAACGATCCTGTCACCTTCGCCCAGGGCAGCGACCTCGAGTCCCTTCGCTTCCAAGCCTCCCGGTACAGTCTCGATCTCTACGCTCCCGAAAGGCAACTGCGCTGCGACCTGTGCCTTATCCACCCGCTCCGGATATGGACAGCCGATAAGCAGGCGGATGATCATCTTGTTCGGGTCCCTAATGCCCGCCAGCTCGATGATCCCGCACAGGCAGCTTCGTGAAATCGCGTCCTTTACCGCCCGGCATGCAGCTTTCGTCACATCCTTCCCATGCAGGTCGGCGCCGTATCCCAGTTCGACAATGTAGCGTCTTTTCGCCATGCTTCCGTGACCACCTCCATTTTTGCATTCGATGTTGGAACGGCCTTAACTTGCCGCCAACATAAAATATCCGTCCAGGCTCATGCCTGAGAGAGTTCATCCGTGGTCATGGTCTTTATACGATGTAATCCCATGTTACAGCATACGCATTTTTTCGGTTTGCATGACATATTTTCACGTGTATTAATAGGACAGGACAAAGAAAACGATACAGCGGTGTTGTCGGGTACTGGATCTCGTTCCTTTTGAAGCAACGCTCAGATGTGATGGATGATGAGCATTCCGGCGAGCGTTCGCATAATGTGCTATTTCAAACAACGTACAAATTATATCATCTTCGCCATAAATATACAATATTTAGAATATAAGGAATTATATGGAAGCGCATTTTAATTATGTGTTGCAACCGCTGTTTTCCCGCGTTTTTGGGTGAGTCGGCAACCTTTTTTTGCATGAGTTAGATTTGTTGGTACGCCTCGCACCAGGTCTCATTTAGTATCGCCTGTTTTGTACACGCGGGCCGCAAGCATCGCTGCTTTCTCCGGATTATTGGCCCTGCCCGCCCTCTCAAGGTTCCAGGCATCATCAAGCTCCGCTTTCGTTGGCCGGGGGCCGAAGAAGACGGACCCGCTCCAGGTGATCGCTTCCCGCGGACGATCCGTTGCCCTGTGCAGCAATTCGACAAATTCGTTTGCCGTATAGAAGCGCTGCCCCTCCCATACTGACGCCCCTTCCCTCTTTTTCCTTTGGGCAGCCCAAGGGCTGTCTTCGTTGAGCACCGCCACAACGAGCCTTCCCCCAGGACGCACCACCCGCCATAGTTCCCCAAGGGCTTTCCCGGGCGCAGGCGACAATTCCAGAGCGGAAACGCACAGGACCAGATCAAAGCGGCCGTCCGGAAAAGGCATGCTTTCCATCACCCCGTGGTGGAATTCGGCGCGATACCCCGCCCGGTCGGATTTCGCCTTAGCGATCTCCAGCATTTTGGCCGACGCATCGAGACAGGCAACGGCAAGGCCCTGGCTCAAGAGCTCCAACGTGAAATTCCCGGTGCCGCAGCCGGCGTCCAGGGCGGTCTCTGCGGGCCGGCATTCGGCCAGACGCATTATCAGATCTTTTTCCAGCGCCAAAACCGTCGCTCCGCGCGGCGTTTTAAACCAGCCGTCGTACTTTGTGGCCCAGGGATCGAATCCGGCTTCGGTCATGGTATCTCCTCCCGGCAGGTATGCCCGTATTATGCCATAGCCGGGCGCTTTAGTGTTGTGCGATGGCAGTTCGGACAAAGGATTCACCGGTACCGCATCGGCGGTATGGGGTTCCCGGCATCGGCCGGGAACCCCACATTCCTCCGTCATTCCCGGTATGGCGCAGGACCGGTTACAGTTCGATGTCGCCCCTGTCCCATCCTGCGATCATCGTGTTCATCAATGCAGTCCAGCTCCTGTAGCGGTTCAGGTACGCCTTCGTGTTTTCGGGTATCGGATAATACGTCTTCTTGAGTTCGACCGCCTTGGAAATGGCCTCGTTATAGTCCCTGTAGATGCCGGCGCCGAGCGCCGCGGCAACGGCCGTTCCCAGCGCGCTGAGTTCCGTGACGCCGACAACGTCCACGGGGACTTCGAGGATATCGGCGAACATCTGGCTCCAGAACGGGCTCTTCGCCCCGCCGCCGGCCAGCCGGACCGCCGGAACGGGCAGGCCTTGATCGCGGATGTTGTCGATGTTCCGTTTGTGCTCGAACGTGATCCCCTCGAACAGCGCACGGGCCATGTCCGCAAAAGTGTGTCCCATCCCGATGTTGCTGAATCCGGCGCGGCCGCGAGGGTGGACGTTGGGCAAACCGATGAAAGGCAGGTAGAGCACGCTGGTTCCGCCCGCCGGGAGCGTCGCGGCCTTTTCGGTCACTATGTCGTATTTGGATACGCCGCGCTTCTCCGCTTCGGCTGCACAGCCCTGGCCGAACTCGTTTACGAACCATTCGAGGTTCGTAGCGGATGTCCCGCCGCCGGAAAGGTTGAGGATCTTTCCGGGAATGTCGAAGAACTGGATCGACGTCATGTTGGCTGCGGCGCGGTCCGCTATCACTTCGTTGATGGACCAGGTCCCGACGATGACGCACGCGTGCGTGTCGCCCACCACGCCCGTGCCGATGCAGCCGGCGGCCACGTCCATCATCCCCGCGCCCACCGGCGTTCCTTCCGCCAGGCCGGTCCGTTTGGCGGCCTCTGCGCTCACGGTGCCCACGATCGAGTGGCTGAATTCCGCGAGCGGCGCTACCTTGTCGTACATCTCGGGCACGCCGTAGAGTTCAAACAGCTTTTTGTTGAACTCCCCTGTGGAGAAGTCGAGATAGCCGGCGCCGGAGACGTCGTTGCGCTCCGTCATTTTAACGCCGGTCAGCCGGAAGTTGATATAGTCCTTGCACTGGCAAAGCCACGCGGTCTTAGCATAGGCCTCCGGCTCGTTCTGCTTTAGCCAGGCCGCCATGCTCAGGGGATGGCACGATAGCGGGCCCGTTTTGTTGATGTTGCAGATTTCCTCTCCCACTTCCGCCAGAAGCTTCTGCGCGATCTCGGCGGCGCGCGAATCGTTGGAACCAAACGCGTCGTATGCCGGGCTCCCGTCCGCCGCGATAAAGAAAACCCCATTCCCGTATCCGGTCGTGCCCACGGCACCGATCTCGGCGGGATCCACGCCCGTCTTTTCGATCACTTCCCTGACACAGTCCGCGCTGTTTTCCCAGAGCTGATCCGGGTCGGCCTGAACGTACCCCGCCTTGGGGCTGCTCACTTCAAAATGCCTGCTTGCAGAAGCCAACTGTTCCCCGTCTACGGTAAACAATACCGCTTTTGAGTTGGTAAGACCGTCGTCGATTCCCAGAATGTACTTCGCCATCGTTGTGACCTCCTCTGTTTTATACTCAGGAGCAACTTATCCGAGCGGCGCAGGCAGTGCTTTCGGGCGCATCCGCCGCAGCCTTTAAACCTGTGCCGCAAGCTGCAAATTATTTAATCCAAACCCCGGCTCTTGCGTCTATTGGGGCGTTTCCGATATCAGTTGCACACGTTCAGCATGGGCTTTCCCTGGAGATAGTTTTTCAGGTCGTCGAACGCGATCTCGACGGAATTGCGCATGGTGTCACTGGATGTTCCGGCCAGATGGGCGGTCAGCGTCACGTTGTCCAGTTTGAGGAAGGGGCTGTCTGACGGCAGGGGTTCTACGTCGAACACGTCGATGGCCGCCCCGCCGATGGATTTCGTCTCGAGTGCGTGCAGGAGCGCGTCGGTGTCCACGATTCCCGCCCGCGCAATATTGATGAAATACGCCGTCGGCTTCATCTGTGCGAATTCCTTTGAGCCGAAGAATTTGTCCGTTTTTTCCGAATAGCGCAGATGCAGCGTTACGAAATCGGACTCCCTCAGGAGCTCTTCCAGCGTCACCGCATCGTATCCGAGCCGTTTAACCTCTTCAAGGCTCTTGAACGGATCGTACACCAGTATCCTGCAGCCGAAAGGCACGAGCCTTTCGATCACCCGGCTGCCTATATGGCCGCAACCGATGACGCCGGCGGTGCGCGTACGCATATCGTGGATGTAGGTCTGGTTGGTGTAAACCTTCCTCCATTTGCCCTCGAAAATGGCCTTGTGGCTCCTGGCGATGTTCTTGCTCTCGGCAATCATCATTCCTACGGTGAAATCCGCAACCGCATGGGCGCTGCGCCAGGGAGAATTGATGCATTTGATGCCCCGCTCCGTGAGCGCGGGCAGATCGACGTTCTCGATGCCTCCCCGCATGCACGCGACGACTTTAAGGTTCCTGCACGCGTCGATTACTTCGCGGTTGATGGACGTTATGTGCACACAGATGATGTCCTTGTCCTGGCATACGTCAAGCAGCGGCCTGAAAGTGGGCGCCGCCTGGATACCCTCGCACTCGAGCAGATGCATGCGATCGGTGATGAGGTCAATGGAATGTACGTCCATGTCCTTGACCATGGTCACCTCGGCACCGTATTGCTCCAACTCGAAGAGCTTTTGCATCAGGTCGGGCGTGACGCCGCCGTCGGAGACCAGCAGTATCTTCGTTTTCTCCACAGTTTCACTCCTTGCCAATTGGGGTCTGCCGGGAGGGCACAGCCCGTTTCTGTCCCAACAGCCTGTCAGGCTTTGCCGGAAGCGCCCAGCAGCCGTATCTTGTCGATGGTGCAGTCTTTCACGGCGTCCCTGGCGGCGCTCATCAGCTTGTTGAACCCAAGCGCGGCGATGTCGGGCACCGCGGCGATGCGCCTTGCCGCCGCGTCGGCCAGGTCGGTGAAGAAGTTCATCTTGCACACGCCGGCGGCCACGGCCTTTTTCACGTCCTCGTCGGTGATGCCCGAGGAACCGTGTATGACCAGCGGCAGGTTCAGGGCCTGTTTCAGGTCGCGTATGAGATCGAACTGCAGATCCGGCGCGCTTTTGTATCGGCCGTGGAGCGTTCCGACCGAAACGGCGAGGCAGTCTACCCCCGTCATTTCGACGAATTTCACCGCTTCTTCCGGGTCGGTGTAGATATTTTCCTTCTCCTCCTGGTTGGCGTTTTCGTACGTGACTTCCGCGTTGGCCACATGCCCCAGTTCCGCCTCTACGCCCGCACCAACCGCATGCGCGGCTTCGGCGATGATCCTTGTGTTGGCGGCGTTTTCGTCGAAGGGCAGCATCGAACCGTCGTACATCACGAAATTATAGCCGGCGGCAAGCCCCTGGAAACAGGCTTCCATCGTGCCGTGGTCCACCTCCAGCGCTATGGGCACACTGGCCTTTTTGATGGCGTAGAGCATGGAATCGGCCATCGACAGAAGGTTCCCGAAGGCCTTGACCGTTGCGAGGATGACCGGGGCGCGCTCCGCTTCGGCCGCGGCGATGATACCGTCCACCATCTCCTGATTGATGGCGTCGAACATGCCGAGGCCATATCTCCTCTTCGATGCGTCCGCAAGCATTTCCTTAATCGGTACGAGCATTTTCTTTCTCCTTTCTCATGTAAGGCTGCTTTTCCGTATCATACGGACAACGTGCGAAGTTCCACTTTTCCGCGGTTGACCCACGTTTTGGGGGCCTTGCCCTCGAACAGGGCTGACATGTGCTGGCACAGGCGCAGGGCGGACCTGCCCATTGCGTGCACGGTCGTGCCCGCCTGATGGGGCGTCAGCGTGACGTTGTCCAGCGTTACCAGGCGGTGGTCGATGCCGGGGGGCTCCAAATCGAAAACGTCCAGCGCGGCGCCGCCAATGCGCTTTCTATACAGCGCTTCCCACATGGCGTCTTCGTCGATGAGGCCCGAGCGCGCCGTGTTGATGAGGAACGCGGTGGGTTTCATCAGGCTGAATTCGCGTGCGCCCAGCATATGGTAGGTTTCGGGCACGAGGCGGCAGTTCATGCAAACGAAGTCGGAGCGTTTCAGCAGCGTTTCGAGGTCGACGAAGGCAACGCCGTATTTCATCGCGGCCTCCTCGTCGGGGTACGCGTCATAGGCGATCACCTCCACGTCGAAGCCGGTGAGCTTCTTCGCGACAAGCTGGCCCACCATCCCGAAACCGATGATGCCCACGGTCGAGCCTTCCAGGTCCGGGCAGAACGGCGTGTTGATGTACTCCTTGCGCCAGTAACCTGCTTTCATGGCCGCATGGCTCCGGCCGATGTTGCGCGCCTCGGCGAGCATCATCCCTATCGTGAAGTCCGATACGGCCTGTGCGTTCCGCCCCGTGTTGTTGATGACCATGATGTTCCTTTCGGTCATGAGGTCCACGCAGATATTCTCCACACCCGCCCGCAGTGTTCCAACGACTTTGAGCCGGGGCGCGTTCGTAATCAACCCGGAAGTGACAGGGAAAAACTGCGTGACGAGAATGTCCGCGTCACCGGCGTAATCCATGACCTCTTCCGGGATCTCCAGCGCATCGTAGCCTTTCTGTTCCAGCGTGAGGTTCACGGCCTGGAGCTGTTCCTTTCCGCCGAGCGCCCATTGATAAGTAACCAGCTCGCATCCTTTTTCCGCCCAGGACGCGAATCCGTCCAGCATCATTTCGGCGTCGATGTAATCATCGCCAATGAGCAGAGCTTTCATCATAGATTTCCCCCTAGAATTTGTCTTCAGCGCATCAGCATGCCACCGCTGACGTCCACCGTCGCGCCGATCATATAGCTGTTTCGCTCGGAGACCATGAACACCGCCAGATCGGCCACTTCGAAAGGGCTGCCTATGCGCCCGATCGGGATGCGCGTCTTATAGTATTTTGCCGCTTCCTCGTCGATGATCGCGTCCGGGCCCGGAACGAGCGCCATGCCGGGCGCTATTGCATTAACGGCTATGCCCTTGTTCCCCACCTCGCGCGCCAGGGAAACGGTGAACGCGACAACCCCCGCCTTCGCGGCGGCATAATGCGCATGGAAGGTGGTGGAGCCTTTGAAGGCGGCTTGGGATGAGAAGTTCAGGATCTTGCCGGGCATGCCGTTTTCCAGCCAGTATTTCGTCACCCATCTGTTGGTGAGGAACACGCCCGTCAGGTTCACGTCCAGCGTGCGCTTCCATTCGTCCAGCGGTATTTCGGTGACCATGTTGGTGGGCCAAAGCATCGCAGAATAGATCAGGATGTCAATTCTGCCAAACGTCTCGATGGCGCATTCGCAAAGGCCGTTCACATGGGCTTCGACGGTCATATCGCCCTTGAACGCCACCGCCTCGCCGCCAGCAGCCTTGATGGCCTCCAGCGCTTCGCCGGCTTTTACATCGTTGGAGGAATACGCGATGACGACTTTCGCCCCTTCCTCGGCCAGGCGTATGCACGTTGCTCTGCCAATGTTGCTCGAACCTCCTACGACAATCGCTACCTTCCCGTGTAGGCCTAAGTCCATACCAGTCATCTCCTGTTGCTTTTTTCGCGCCGGCGCGCAGGTTAAGGCGGAAAGTATTATAACAACATATAACGTTACATACATTATATCCTAATACATACATAAAGGAAATATGCCGCCTTTTTGTCAGCCGGGTCTGCGCTCCGTCCTCTGTATGTCGGTGTTTCAAAAACTTATATGTACAGTATAAAGAAATGTGTTATAATATTCAATATACTGAACGTTCATTTCTGCGAATCTTACGCAAGGTGGGCTGATGTAGCCGGCAAAACAGTGTTTGAGGTGATGGAATGTACAACATTTCGCTGAAAGGCAAAGCCGTCCTGATCACGGGAGCGGCACAGGGCATAGGCAGATGCATCACGCTGAAGATGGCCGAAGCGGGCGCGAAGGGAATCACCGTCGTGGACCTGCAGGGCGGTAAGCCTATGGAACGGCTTCAAAAGGAACTGGAAGCCCTGGGTTCGGAAGTCATCGTCCACACGGGAGACGTTTCCAGGGGAGAAACCATCAAAGGCGCGATTTCGGCGACGACCGAAAGGTGGGGAAGCCTGGATATCCTTATCAACAATGCGGGCATCGCGCGCAGGACCGATCTTTTCACCACGACCGAGGAATTGTGGGACCTGATCATCGCGGTGAACCTGCGTTCCGTTTTTCTGGGTATGAAATACGCAGCAGAAGTCATGAAGGAACAGGGCGGCGGCGTCATCGTCAACACTTCTTCCATAGCGGGGGTGACCGGGGGCAACACGGGGCCGGAATACGGCGCGTCCAAAGCGGGAGTCATTGCGTTGACCAAATTCGCGGCGAAGACGCTGGGAAAATATAATATCCGCGTCAACGCGCTGGCTCCGGGCACCATCGGCACGGAAATGATCAAAAACGCTTACAAGGATCTGAGCGAGGAAGCCGTTAAGGAGCGTTTGTCCACCATACCGATGGGGCGGATGGGAGAGCCGGAAGAGGTGGCCAAGGCCGCGCTGTTCCTGGCCAGCGACCTCTCCAGTTATGTGTCCGGCGACATCGTGATGGTAACCGGGGCACGCATGAGCTGAAACGGCTATAATAGGGTTTCGAAGGATAATTTGACAATCAACGAGACAAAAATATACTTAGATATATTTTTATTATACAACGATTAAGGAGGACGAACCATGAGCGGCAAAAGGAACTATGACCCGATTATTTTCTGCCAGTACGAATCCCTCGATATGGAGGATTTCGTCATCGCAACGTACCTGATGAGCGCGGAGACCACCGATGTCCTGATGCGCGCCGGGGCCGTGGCTGTGGAACAGACCACCGGGACCTGGGCGCGTGTGCCCGATGAAACCGAAGAGGTGCGGCGAAACCATGTCGGACGCGTAATAGGCGTGTACAACATACCGGGATACGAGTCATCATGCCCAGACCGGGTGCGCACCTTCATCGTCCAGATCGCTTTCCCGTGGAAGAATTTCGGCCAGCAACTGCCCGAAATGCTCTCCAGCGTTTTCGGGAACATTTCCATGGTAGACAATCTCAAACTGCTCGACCTGTACTTCCCCAAGAGCTTTGTCTCGGGGTTTAAAGGGCCCAGATTCGGCACGCAGGGCCTCAGGGACCTTCTCGGCGTCCACGATCGTCCGCTGACGCTGGCGATGATCAAGCCCTGCACCGGCATCCCCATAGACGTAATCGAGCGCCAGTTCTACAATCTCGCCATTGCGGGCGTGGACATGGTCAAGGACGACGAGCTCATCGCCGACCCCGCACACGCGCCGTATTACGAAAGGCTGGAAGCCTGCCTGCGTGCGTCTGACAAAGCTTATAAGGAAACCGGCAAGCGCACGCTTTATTTCCCCAACATAACCGACCGCCAGGACAGGTTGTTCGAAAAGGCGCATAAATCGATCGACATGGGCGCCAAGGCATTGATGATCAATGCGCACGCCTGCGGTTACGGCTGCCTTACGGCGCTCTCGTGTGACGAGAGCATCAACGTCCCTCTTTTAGCGCACCCCTGCTACGGCGGCGTGTCCTACCAGAGCCCGCATGCGGGCATGTCCTCCAGCCTGGTGTTCGGTAAGTTCATGCGCCTGGAGGGTGCGGATATCGTCGTATACAACTGCGCCTACGGCAAGATCCCCAGCCTGGTCGACCGCTATGTGCGCATCGGCCAGAGCCTGCTCTCGGATTTCTACGATCTCAAGCCCGCTTTCCCCAGCCCGGCCGCCGGTCTCCATCCCGGCATGGTGCCCACCATCATGAACGACCTCGGCCCGGACACCCTCCTTGGCGCAGGTGCAGGCATGCACGCGCATCCCAAGGGCATGAAAGCCGGTATCGACGCGCTGTTGCAGGCTGCCGAGGCATGGAAACTGAACATACCCCTGAAAGAGTATGCCAAGGACCATCCTGAATTGCAGGCGGCCATCGACGTCTGGGGCGTGTACGATCCGCAGGAGAGCATTTTCGAACTCACGAAGTAATCAGGATTGCACGGCACTTCGTACTGACAGCATAAGCTGTGCTTAGGAAAAACCAAATGCGATGAGTGCCGCCGCGTCTCCCGCGGCGGCACGTTTTTTTCAGGGCGTACGGGAAACGCCATGACGCGGAGACGCTTTTACAGAACGGGCTGTTATGCTACAATAGGATAAATTATGGATAATTGGAACGGATGCATATGGATAAGAGATTGCTCACAAAACAGGGAGAGGTCGTTGCGAAGCTGGCCAGAGAGCTTCTTTCGGTTTCGCCCGGATACCGCATCCCTAGCGTGAGCGAATACTGCAGCCTTTTTTCGGCAGGCGCAGGGACCGTGCATGCAGCCCTGCGAACGCTTATGGACTCGGGGGCGGTCCAGCTGGCTACGCATGGACACCAGGGAACGATCATAACGGGTCTCAACCGTAAGATCCTCTGGAAATACAGCCTTAATACGCTGTTTTACGGAAGCATGCCGCTGCCCTATACGACCCGGATGCAGGGGATGGCAACGGCAATATATGAGCAGTTCGCGGAGGCGGGCATTCCTTTCAGCCTTGCGTATATCCGCGGCGGGCGGATGCGTGTGCAAAGGCTCCTGGACAAACATACGGATTTTACCGTCTGTTCGCGCCTTACCGCGCGCCTTGCGGCAAAGGAAATCGGAAACCTCCATACGGCTATGGATCTGGGGCGTGAGAGCTATCTCACGCACAGCATGCTGGTTTTCTCCGAGCCGGGGATGACCGGGATAGAAGACGGGATGCGCGTGGGTATCGACGAATCGTCCTATGACCATCCCGAGTTGGTTCAAACAGCCAGCAGGGGGAAAAACGTGACCTTTGTGCCGCTAAGCTACAACCAGATCATATCCAAGATTCAAAAAAGTGAAATCGACGCGACCATTTGGAGCCTCGATGAGCTCGAGGAAAAATATCCGGGAGTGAACATGGTCCCGGCGGAAAACTCGGAAGAAATGAGGACCATCACACGCGAAAGCGCATGGGCGGTCATTTTAATCCGCGAGGACACAACGTCCCTCGCATCCGTTCTGCGCGAAGTGCTCGACGTCGAAAAAATCCTCAAGATCCAAAAAGACATCATGGACGGCGTCAGGATCCCTTCTTATTGACGGATTATTGCCTCGGTAATTATTATTGGCTTTGCCTGACGCCGTGTCCGACGATACAGCTTTTCCCGCTTCTTTTGCCCGCATACAGGTTCTTGTCGATCTGCCGGATCACATCGCTAAATACGGAGCCCACTACACATTCCACGATGCCGATGGTCATGGTGACGCTGATCCGGCTTCCGCATTCAACGAAAATTTCTTCCTTTATGGCCCGCTGAATCCTCTCGATGATTTCCGTCCCTTCCACAAGCCCCGTATCCGGGAGAATGAACAGGAATTCCTCTCCCCCCCACCTGCCCACAACATCGCGTTTCCTAAGACTCCTTTTTATCCGGTCGCTCATTTCAACGAGGACCTCGTCCCCGCAGAGATGCCCGTAGGTATCGTTTATCCTCTTGAAATCATCGATGTCGGCCATGCCCAGGACCATCGTATCGTAGATGGCCCCCAATCCGTTCATCGACTGGCTTATGCGTTGATACAGGCACCGTCTGTTCGGAAGCCCTGTCAACTGGTCTGTGTTGGCCAGCAGGTTCATTTTGTCGCCCATATCCTTGAGCTTGTCCTCGTTCTGCGTTGCCGCAGCGCTGTACCAGAACAAGGCAAAGGCGATTGCGCCAACCGCCAAAAACATATTCAATTCTCCTATGATGCCGTCTACAGGATACGGAAGCGCAACAGACGGTTTCGTATTCATAATGATTTGCATAATAACGGCGTAGACAACGATAAGGACGGGCAGGCTTGCGATCTTTACCCGCCTGGACAGGCTTTCCGAAGCAATGATCAGCGGGAACATGCAGACGATATAGTAATGATATCCGCATTGCCATCCCAGCAGGTAATCGCCGATGAAGCCCGTATAGAATATGAGTATCATCCCGATCACATTCGCAACCCGCGCTTTCCCCCGGACAAAAAAATAATAGCACATCAGGCACATCAGAACGCTCAGGGATGTAACGAACGCCATGACGTATATGCCTATGATCAAGTAAAGGCATAAAAGAACAAAAACCGCGGCAATCTCATAGAGCACCAGGGCGGCGCCAAACTGATATTGTCTGTCATGTCTTCTCACATTAAGCAGGTTTTTCACACAGTATTCCTCAGAACCAACACCTATTAAGACTCGTACGGCAACGATTTCTCGATATGTTTCTTCATTATATACCCTCTATGCATAAAACAGAAACGATAATACGTATTATGTAATTATTTCCAAAGCATCAGCCACACCTCCCCCCCCCGCCCGGTCAAATGCACATATCCTCCAATACAGCAAGACAGCCGTTACCCGCTGTGTAACGGCTGTCCCATATGTCATGCCCGGCGCGGTTAACCGGACGCATCGACGGACACGGGCGGCTCTTTTCCGGAATCGAAAAGGCTGTAGTCCAGGTCGGGCACGCTTGTTATCTGTATCTTCCCGCCCTCGTCGGTCATCTTCAGTATGCCCGCGCGGGTAATGCGATACAGCCGACTGTCAGAAGGGGGATATATCCCTGTTAAGGCTATCTGGTCGACCGTCTGGTCGGAGAGCAGCCATTTGCGCGCGGGCGCACCGTGGCGGAGCCGGAACGTTTCGCCCGATCCGGCGCATTCCAGCAGCCCTTTTTCTACGAGGCCCCGTA
Organism: Christensenella sp. UBA1431; assembly: GCA_002329665.1. Taxonomy (GTDB): domain Bacteria; phylum Bacillota; class Clostridia; order Christensenellales; family UBA1431; genus UBA1431. Next base: position 20,430 of record DCTV01000070.1, on the reverse strand, counting down.
CAGCCTGTTTATGCATCCCGACATCGCCCAGCGCGCCAAGGATCCGTTTGCTTTCCGCCTCGCCAAAAGGCAATATCATCGCCGTTACATCGGCAAGATTTCTAAAGAAGTAGATATCGTCTATGGAAAACCACGATTCGTCTTCCGTCAGCGGGGCCTCCTTTTTTTCGACGCGTTTGGCGATCACGAGATCGGTAAGCCTGAGGATCACGGCCTCTATTTCCGTAAGTTCCGTCCCGAAAGGTTCAAAAGCGGGAAGCCGCAGGCCGTGCAACAGGTTCTGCCTGGCCATCTCTTCGATCTGCGCCTGGAATACCGGGGAGATGACGGTACACAGCTTATACTGGATATCCGGGCAGTATATTACCCAGAAGCCGTTTTTATAGCAGTAGCAGACGGGGCCGTTGTCCATCAGCGACGCATTGATGGTCTGCACCATTTTCTCGGGCGCAAGAAGGGCATCGGTTATGGCGCGCCCCTTCGCCGAAAGCACAGCATCATCCACGAAGCCGAGCTTGCTCAAACCGTCCCGCGAGGCCTGCCGCCCCTCGCCGGACGGTTCCGGGCCTTTCGGAAAGACCGCGGGGGAGTATCCGCTGCGCGGCGTCTTCGACAGGGAGAGCATGTATTTCAGGTCCTCTATCGTCATTACATGAATCATTAATAATCCTCCCGTCACCATGCAAAGAAGTTTCTGAGCTTCTGGATGCCGTATTCCGTCACGGTGCCCGCAGCCCTCGCCATGTCGGCGACCGTTTCCGTCATGGCGACGCCCATCTGGGTCACCGGCTCGGCCACCTTGCCCACCATGGTCAGGTTCCCGTGCTCATCGCGCCACATGCTGCCCGCCGTATCGTACATGTTCTCGTACCAATCCTTGTCGGATACGACGTTGGAGAAATCTTTAATAAAGGTTTCGGAGTCGTATACGGCTTCCCCCGCCATGTCCATGCCGTAGGAGAGGTTTTGGATGTTGGGCCCGTAAACCCCTGCTCTCGCCCTTGCATAAGCGGTATCCGAACCCTCCAATTCGCTCTGTACAGTGTCTATCAACATATTGAACGCGCCTTTCATCGTGGTCGCCGGGCTGATGACATCTCCCGCCTCGGTGCCCCCGAGAAACAGCGAATTGCAGGCCTCCATGATAGCGACGCCTGGGTTTTTCTCGAGTATCGCGTCCATGATATTGTTGACGGCAACGGATTTTCCGATGGCCTTTATCCAGCCGTCGCCCGCTATCAGCACGCCCCCTTCTCCGTCGACGCTCTTGGTATTTTCCCACGCGTCCATGCCGATCCCTATATAGCTCATCGTGTCGTTGTAAGTATCGATTGCGTCGGAGAGTTTCCTGCCCATACGCACATTTGCCAGGTAACTCCTGACGGCGCTCATCTTCAGTGCTTCTTCCCCTGTATAATCGTACCATCTCCACATCTGTCTCTGTACGAATGCTTGGTCTGCGTAGGCATCGATCAGGTTATTCAGCCTGTTTTCGACGCCCAACACTTTAAAAATGGAATCAATGGTCCCGAGTCCGGAAACCACCGTCTCCGTCGCTTCTTCGAGGGCTTTGCCGACTTTGCCGGCCATGGTTTCCGCGGGCGCAGGCGGCGCACCGGCCGCAGGCGGGACGGGTCCGGCCGCAGGCGGCACACCCGCGGGCGGGACGGGTCCGGCCGCAGGCGGCACACCCGCGGGTGGGACGGGTCCGGCAGCAGGCGGCGCACCCGCTCCCCCTGCTACGAAGGAAATGGCCGCAATCAGGGCGGACAGCGCGGAAATGCTTGCCGCGGCGGCGATCCAGCCCCCGGCCGTATCCCCGCCGCCCGACGTAAACCCGGGAATGTTCTGCTGCGGGGCGTCGACCGGCTGCAAAGGCGCTTCCGGCGAAGCGGTGGGAGCGCCCGGGGAAGGGGAATACGGCGGCGGTGATGGCGTCCCCATCAATCCCCCCGCCAGTATGGGCGTAGGCTCGGGCTGCTCCACCTCGAAGACTGCATTGACTGTTAAGTCTGCCGATGATCCGCTATAATTCGTACGCCAGGGGCATAGCAAATATAAATAAACTTTTATTTTATCCATGTCTTCCGTCACAGGAAAGGTGACGTACACAGAGCCGCTGTTGCCAGGCTCTATTTCTAGTTCTGACTCCCCGGGAGGATATGTGCCCGAGCTTGGGGAACAAGTAATACTGGCTTTCAGCGTCGAGGGCAATACTTCGACCATATAGTTATCGCCTTTGGGCATAGCTTTTCCATCACCCGATACGGTGAGGATATCCCCCGGGCGGACCGTCCCGGTGAGCTGGCAGTCCGTATGGTCTTCAACGCCCTGAGCGGTTAGTATGGTGCCGCCGCTCACGGTAAAATCTAAATGCATCCCTAAATCTTCAATATAAAGCGATCCGGAATAATCCGATGACTGCGCCGATGCGGTCGTTCCCGGCAGCAGTACGGCCATTGCGGCGATGAATATGATGCAAAACCTGCATATGCGCTTCATACCGCCTGCACCCCCTTTCTTCCGCCCAGAACAAGCTGCAGCACGGCACCTATTATCAACAGGCCAAGCCCTACAAAATAACAGACGTAGCCGAATACAAACAGCGAAAGCGGAATGGAAATCAAGAATCCGGCCGCAAGCCCGGCAAGCACGCTTTCATTGTACGGCGCGGCCCCGCCGTGCCAGGTATATGCGTTAAGGAGCGACGAAACAAAGCCGCGCAAAAAGCCCTCCTGCCTGCCCATCGCGCGCAAGGCAAGCAAGAATCCGGCAAACGCCGCCATGATCTTCATAAGGGATGCGCTGCCCGCCATGAAGTTGTACATGATGGGCGCAATACCCAACCCCAGGAAAAACAATCCCGGCGGAACGCCTCTCGAAAACGCCGCCGGTATGTGCCGAAACCCTGCCGCTACGCCTTTGAAGGGATTGTAGCCCGCCAGCAGCGGCATGGCCAGATAGGCAAAGAACACTTTGCCCAGTATCCCGCCCAGCGCACCGTGTACGCCGTCGTACAGTCCTCCCTGAGAAAACGTCAGGAGCGATGCGATCTGCACGGGCATGGGGTTTACGCCAAGCAGCGGCAACAGGGAGAACACGACCCATACGATCAGCATGACGGCCATGGCTATCAAGGCGCGCGGGCTTTTGAATACCGAGCCGATGTTCATAACGGACGATTTGATATGCGAGGAAAGGTATCTGAAAGGGCCGGCTGTTTCTTCCTCCACACAGTTCCCGCACTGGTCGCAGAACTTCTCGCCCTGCAATACTTCTGCACCGCAATTCGCGCAAAACATCGCAAATCCTCCAATACTGATTTGCACATATGAAGCCGAAACGTACTGGTCAGCAACAGCAGGATCGTGAAGACATTAGGAAGAATTGCTCAAAAAAAGAATGCCGGTCAATGTCTTGTAGTTCGAAGGGAGATTCTTATACCTCTGGTGCTTTATAGATACCATAATATGGAAAACAAGTCAACGGAAACGCAGCTTTGGTTCATCGATACCTGCAATTTATATATGCAGCCGGAATATGGATGCCGTCAGACCTGACGTTGCGTTTTTACTTCGAATATCGAGCCCACGCGACGGCAGCCCTGCTTTTCGTAGTATTCATCGACATCGCTCATCACATAGACCGTGTCCTCAGGGCAGTCGGCGCATACCGTTTCCATCAGTATTCGCCCGATACTGCGCCCGCGAAATTCCTTTTTCACAAGCAGGTCGTATATGTAGACGCCGAAGCCGTCGTCGTCCCTGCACCGCATAAAACCGCATAACGTATCGCCTTCATAGGCAACATAGGTGCGCGAGTTCTCCAACGCCAGCTTGTACTTCCCGATTTGTTCGTCCGCGAAGTAACAGGACCATCCTTCGCCTTCGTCTCGCATCAGTTCGAACAGCTTCGCCTCATCCGCCGCCGAATACGCTCTTATCTTCATGTTAACCTCATATAATTCCGGTATTATGCTTTGTTCCATTATATTCCATCAGGCTTCGTTTTGCACAGATATGTTCGGATCGTGCATCCATCAGCGCCGCCCGTCCGTCATNNCGCGCCGTAAAAAGAATGCGCAAGCCGTTATCGTCCTATCGTTTCCTGTTTTTCTATTGTAATGGAAGCAGGTAATCCTATAGAATTGTGTAGAGCATGAATCGGTGGGTCAACGCCATGGACGCAACTCATGAGCGGGGAGGAAAGTGTGTGGAGAACGTTTTGCTTGCTTTCGGGCTGACCGCGCTCGCGGGACTGAGCACCGGCATAGGGAGCGCCCTTGCGCTTCTGACGAAGAAAACGAACACGAAATTCCTGTCAGTAAGCCTGGGTTTTTCGGCCGGGGTCATGATCTATGTTTCGATGGTCGAAATATTCTTCAAGGCGAGAACCACGCTCGCGGCTGAACTCGGGGAAAGGCTCGGGTCCTGGGTCACGGTCGGCGCCTTCTTCGCCGGGATCCTGCTCATTGCGGTGATCGACAACGTCCTGCCCAATACCGAAAACCCGCACGAAATCCACAGGGTCGAAGAAATGGACGAAAACAAAGGCGCCCGGGAATCAAAGCTCCTGCGGACCGGCGTCTTCACCGCGCTGGCAATCGCGGTGCACAACTTCCCTGAAGGGATCGCCACATTCGTCTCGGCGCTGCAGGAGCCGTCGATCGCCGTACCCATCGTCGTGGCAATCGCCATACACAACATTCCGGAGGGCATCGGCGTGGCGGTTCCGGTTTACTACGCTACGGGGAGCAGGAAGAAGGCCTTTTTGTATTCCTTTTTATCGGGCCTGGCCGAACCGGCGGGCGCCCTCGTAGGGTATCTCATACTGATGCCCATAATGAGCGATACGGTGTTCGGCGTCATTTTCGCCGCAATCGCAGGAATCATGGTGTTCATATCGCTCGACGAGCTGTTGCCGGCCGCAAGGGAATACGGGGAGCATCACCTCTCCATATACGGGCTGATCGCAGGCATGGCAATAATGGCGGTGAGCCTGTTGCTTTTCGTATAAAGACATGATGTATGCTCTTAGCATTAGATCAATCGTAATAGAATGGCCATGCCCGCATACGGCAGACGTTTTTTTGCAGTTGCGCACACAAAAAACCATAATACGAACATAGGCACAAAATAATCTGCAGAAAGGATGTGCAAAATGTATCGTCATATCGTACTGTTTCGAATCGCAAAGGAAGAAGACCGGGCGCGCTTAATCGAAATGATTAAAGAATTGCCCAACAAACTTGATTTTCTGCATGACCTTGAAGTCGGAAAGGATGTTAAGCATCTGAGGCAGTACCAGTCGGATAATACCTTCGACATTGGATTTTCGTGTTCCTTTGACACCCTTGAAGACCTCCAAAGATACTATGCTCACCCCGTTCATATAGAGTTGCGAACAGCGCTCCGTGCGGTGAGGCAGGATACCGCCATGGTGGATTGGGTAGTCGGGTAGGGATTGTTTTTCCGTAAGGTTTCAGGTATCCTAAGCAGTCTGCCGGCAAGGGAAGTGTTTTCAGCGGGCATACGGTCTTCGTTTTGATGACCACGCTCGCGTCAAGCCGGCGTTCCTTCTAAAACAATATAACGGCCACTTAGCACGATACGCAACGGCATTCCAAAGGTCCCGATGAGCGGGTCACGGGATTGCCGTTGTGCTTTTTTTTAATGCGCATGCCGCTTCACCCGCAGGGCTCGTCGTCCTGCGATAAAAGAAAATTGCCGTCACATCTCAGGCCCATGCGGCATAAATTGGCGGCAGGTAAAAAAGATGCCCCGAACTAAAACGGGAGGTCTGTGAAATGGCTGAAATAACCTTTTTTTTAAGCAATCTTCCTATAGGGAGCAAGGCGAGGGTGATCGCCCTGAACCCCGATTCGCCCCTGAAAAGGCGATTGCTCGATCTCGGCCTGACCCGGGACACGGTCGTGGAGGCTGTTCAGAAAAGCCCGGCGGGCGACCCGATCGCTTATCTTGTCCGGGGGGCCGTGATCGCGCTGCGTTCCGAGGACGCCTCCGACGTGCTTCTGTCCATGTAATCGCTATACGCCGACGACGACGGAGGTCTATAGAATGTACATAAAGGCTGATCGTCCATGTAACGAAAGCACCCCGAAAAACCGTGCGAATGATCCCGGCAAGGTGATCGCCCTTGCGGGCAACCCGAATGTGGGGAAAAGCACGGTTTTCAATGCTTTGACCGGCATGAAGCAGCATACGGGGAACTGGCCGGGGAAAACCGTAGTGAATGTCCAGGGGCGGCACACGCATAACGGCGAATCGTTTCGTATGGTCGATTTGCCGGGCACGTATTCGCTCCTCGCCCATTCGGCCGAGGAAGAAGTCGCGCGGGACTACATCTGCTTCGGCGACGCCGATGCGGTCATCGTCGTCTGCGATGCGACCTGTCTGGAACGCAACCTCAACCTCGTCTTGCAGACGCTTGAGATCACCGGCGAGGTGGTGGTGTGCGTCAACCTGATGGACGAGGCAAAAAAGAAGAAAATATCCATCGACTTGCCCCGTCTGTCGGAACTTCTCGGCTGCCCTGTCGCGGGTTGCAGCGCGCGCAGCAAAAAAGGCCTGAAGGAGCTCATGGACCAAACCGCCATGCTGTGCCGGAACCCTCGCCGGGCACAGACAGCGCCCGTCCCCTATATAGGACCCCTGGAGGAAGCGATTGCCCTCGTTAAGCCGGTTCTAACGGAAAAGCTGAAGGGCAGGCTCAATCCCCGGTGGGCCGCCATAAGGCTCATCGAGGGCGACGCCCCGATAATCACCGCGATGGAGCGCTATCTCGGGTGCCCCCTGTCGGCGGATGCGGCGCTTGCTCCCGCACTTGACAGGGCGCGCGCGCTCATAGAAAAGGGGGGCATCCCCCGAGACCGGATACGGGACGCCATCGTCAACAGCATCATAAGCAGGGCGGAAATGATCGCGGCGGATACCGTCCGTTTCGAAAACGCGGGATACGCGCTCAACGACAGGCGGCTGGACAGGATCCTCACGAGCAAATCCACCGGCATCCCCATCATGGTCGCCCTGCTGGCCATTCTGTTCTGGATAACGATGACGGGCGCGAACTATCCGTCGGAACTCATCGCAAACGGACTGGCCTGGGTCGGCGATCAGCTTACGGGCTTTTTCCACTGGCTCGGCGCTCCCGCCTGGGTACGGGGAATACTGGTGGACGGGGTTTATAAAGTGGTCTCCTGGGTANNCTGGGTCGTTTCCGTCATGCTGCCCCCCATGGCCATATTTTTCCCGCTGTTTACGTTGCTAGAAGACTTCGGATACCTCCCGAGGGTGGCGTTCAATCTCGACAGGTACTTTAAAAAATGCTGTGCCTGCGGCAAACAAGCGCTTACGATGTGCATGGGCTTTGGCTGCAACGCGGCGGGGGTCGTCGGGTGCAGGATCATCGATTCGCCCCGCGAACGCCTGATCGCCATCATCACCAACAACTTCGTGCCCTGCAACGGCCGTTTCCCGACCCTGATCGCCATCATCACGATGTTCTTCGGTTCGCTGGCGCTCGGGTTCATGGAGTCCGTCGTGTCCGCGCTGATGCTGACCGGCGTCATCGTTCTGGGCGTTGTGATGACGCTCGCGGTCTCGAGGTTCCTGTCCAAAACGATATTGAAGGGCATCCCTTCGTCTTTCGTGCTGGAGCTGCCGCCCTACCGCAAGCCGCAGATCGGCCGGGTGATCGTCCGGTCCATCTTGGACAGGACGCTGTTCGTGCTGGGAAGGGCCGTCGTGGTCGCCGTTCCGGCAGGCCTGATAATATGGCTCATGGCAAACGTTCACGTCGGCGGCATCAGCCTGCTGGCGCATTGTACGGGATTCCTTGATCCCTTTGCGCGCCTGTTCGGGCTCGACGGCGTGATCCTCATGGCCTTCGTCCTCGGCTTCCCGGCAAACGAGATCGTGGTCCCCATCATAATCATGGCCTATATGTCCACGGGCAGTATCCTGGAACTCGACGGCCTGCACCAATTGAAGGCACTGCTGGTGCAGAATGACTGGACCTGGCTGACGGCCCTGTGCACGATGCTGTTTTCGCTCATGCATTTCCCCTGTTCCACCACCTGCCTGACCATCAGGAAGGAAACGCAGAGCTGGAAATGGACGGCCGTTTCGTTCGTACTGCCCACGATAACAGGCCTTGCCATATGCTTCATCGTCGCCAATACGGTGCGGCTCCTGGGACTGGCGTAATCCTTACCGCCCGGGACGCAAAATAAAGGGCGGACTCCTGTTTCGCCCTTCACATCGGCCAATACGGCTATAAAGGCTTTACGGGAACGCATATCGTGGTATCGCATTTCCCCAGTTTCTCGGCTTCGGGATTATACCGGTACATTTCGAAGCAATACCCTTCGTCCGGCTGATAACCGCTCGCGGGCATCCATACGCCGCACATGTACTGCCATGCTTCCCCGTTTTCCTGCCCCGATAGCAGGAAACGGCCTATCGCATACCTTGTTGAAGAGATATAAAGCCTGCCGATCTCACCGCTCCCCCCGGGATCCGGCGGTACGACGATCCCCACGGATATGCGCAGTTTTTCCGGTTCCGTGATCCCCGGATCGTCGTGATAGACCACTATGTTCCTGTTCTTCCCCGGGTCGCCGGTATCGGCGAGGCCTCTGGGAACAGCCCAGGCATACAGCTTCTCGAACAGCCTTTGGAAAAGCGCTTCGTCGCCCGCATACGGCCCGATATGCCGCACGTAGGCAACCGTCATTTTTTCGAGTACGGATACATTGACCTCTCCCTGCAAAGCTTCCATTTTCGCCCTCCTCACGGTGTCTATGACCTGATCATAGGACAAACGCAACCGCCGCGCATTTCCCGTGTTGCGCAACGCTTGATACAGGTTGCTGTCTCCGTTGCTCAGAATGCTATGGCGCTTCCTCCAACCGGCAAGGGGAAACTCCGAAGCTTTCCTTGAACGCGCGGGAAAATGCCGCCGGGGAAGAAAACCCGCATTTAAGCGCCGTTTCCGTAACGGATACATCCAAATTCCCGCAGAGGATGCGCGCCGCTTTTTCAAGGCGCAGCCTACCCACGAAGGAAAATAGCGTTTCGCCCAGCATGGCGGAAAAAATGCGGTGAAAATGAAAGGGCGAAAACCCGGCGATCCGGGCCAGGTCCCCGATATTGAAAGCCTCGTCCAGATGATTGTCCAGGTAATCCAGAACCCTGTTGATCCTGCAGACGTATTCCCTGATCTGGACATCGCCGTATCCGTTCATCTCTTCACCCATCTCGATTCAACGTTACGCATAAAAATTCTGCCTGCTTCATCATCGAAGCCAAGCCGAGCTTCATAGGCATTAAGGTCAAACCAGGCGCGGGTTATTCATCAATACGTGACCTGGCCGTCATGCGAAAGCAAGGCGGCGGAAGCGACTCCCTCGATTTTTGAAACTTCCCTTACAAGGGCGGCCTCCTCCTTTATGCGGACCTCGATCACCATGTCCAGCCTCGACGCCGCAATGTTGCGGGATTTCACTTTATAGTGCCTGGAGTGTTTCGATACTGCGTATAGGACCGCCTCCTCCGTTTCCGGAGCGGTCGCATTGACGACGAGTATCATCGGCGCGTTTACAACCGGGAACTTCGCCAACAAAAAGATGGCGGCGGTGAGTATCAGCGATGTCACCACGGCTATTCCGGAGAATCCGGCGCCGCATATGATCCCCACCGATATGGACCAAAACAGGAACACCAGGTCCATCGGGTCCTTGATCGCCGTCCTGAACCGCACGATCGAAAGCGCCCCGACCATCCCGAGCGAGATTACGACATTGGACTGTATCGTAAATATGATGGCGGCCGTGATGATCGCCGTAGCCACCAGCGAAATATTGAAAGTGAGGGAATAGAACGTCTTTTTCGTTACGATGCGGTAGATGAAGAATATGTACAAGGAAATGGCAGCGGTGATCAAGAGCGCAACGATGATATATTGCGTAGAGATATCCGTACTGGCAAATCCCTCAAGGAAGGTTTTTTTGAAGATGTCGCTAAAATTCATTTCGATCCTCTTTCCCTCAGCACTACAGTGAGAAGTTCCTGCTGAAATAGTATTTCGAGTAAGCGGTCCGGTGCATGCTGTCGAGCTGCAACAGCTGCCTTAAAAAAGAAGGCAGAAATCCGTCGTATTTTACCTCCAGGACATGCTGCCCCCGCGGCATGACCGGTCTTGCGCAGAGCTGTTGGTCAAAAAACCCGTCGAGCATATTCGACGAACGGATGTTTTTGTCCAGCGTTATCCTTACATTCCCGTTTTTATATATGTACGGCGTTCTGTCGTATTCGACGATCACTTTTGGTCTCATAAGCCTCGTCTGGAATTTGGAAACAAGCGTTTTCATCAAGGGCGGAGTTTCCCCGTACGCGTCGGCGGGCTCGCCGTTCATAAAGGCAAAACACTGTTCCCTCGTGATCGGGCAGGCTGTCTTCTGCGTTTTGCCGCGCAGGCTGCGTTTGCGCTCGAGCCTGATGCCGCCGGAGTTGTGGACATAGACCCTTATCCTGTATTTTTCTCTCGCGTCCGTCCCGTCCTGATTTTCGAAAAAACAGGAGTTGTTATAATCGTCAAAATAGAGGCTTCTGATGCAATAGCTCCCGTCCCGGGCGTGAGGGTCGACGGCCAGTACGCCTTTCATCCGGGCCTGCAGGATCGCAAGCTGTGTTTCAGAACAAACGTATTTTAGCTCATACCGGTACTCATCCATGCTTTTTTGCATTCGCTCTCAGTCCCATGCATTTGCGTTTAACAAATACTATAATAAACACAAGGATGGCGCCGATAACCGGAACCAGCAAATAATAACGCTTGAATAGCGATAATAACGATATCCGCCATTTTGCGTTCAAAACCGTATCTTCGGTGACTGGCCGGGTTTTATCAAACGGAGTGCCGGTATCCAGGTAATACCATCCTTCAAGGATATAGCCGTCCGGTTCGGGAACCGGCGCTTCTTCCACCGTTTGTCCGTCCCTTACGGAATAACTGTAGTATATGTTATCCCGCAGCCCATTGAAGGCCAGCGTGTAATAACGTTCGTCGTCAATCCATACGGAATCCAGAAAGCCGATCCTTTCCGACATGTATTTCAGCAGATAAACATTGGCATCATTTATAGCGGTCCGCGCCGAACGGATATCCGTGTCGCCATGCCAGCGGATCCGGTTCATCAGGGCTGAAGCGTGTATTTGCTCAAAATATCCCTTCATCCCTCCCGCAAGCAATTCATCGAGATAAGGTTTTAGTCTCTGTTCGTAAAGAGCGGTTACGGCGGAACGAAAATCGGATTTTTGATTAAGCTCGCTGTACCACGAAAGATACTTCGGGTCGTGCTGCCCGCGCCATAGCGCTATGAATGCCCGCGGGTTCAGCCCCATCACGTTATCCTCGCTGTGATTCCCAAGAGCGCTGTCGTAATCCCAGGGAGGGCCGGCAAAAAGCTTGTATTCGCCCTCTTTGCCGGCTATATAAAAAAACTGGCTCGACCATTCCGCATCCTGGTTTGCAAAAACCTCTTCGAGCAGGTATTTCATTGCCCACGAATCCATGTCCATGTAATCGGTGTATTTTTTCCCAAAGGAATTGACGCCGGTGCCGGAATACAGCGCCTCCTCAAAGCCATTCAGGAATCCTTCGACGTATTCGATCTGCTCCAGCGAAGCATATTCGGGGCTGACTACGGCTAGCGGCTGGNNGCCCGTAACGAGCCAGGAAGGGTCGTCCTTATAGAAACCCGACAGTTCAAGCTGCAGCAAATATCCCTCGAAGATGTTTTCTGGGTTCCCTGGTATCCTGTAAGCTCTTGAAGAACCTGTTTCAACAAAACCGTATTGCCCGGGATCTCTGGTATTCATTCGCCGGGTCTCTTCTTCGAGACCATATATGTCCAACCGGCTTTTGCCGATTTCGATTCTTTCCGAAAGCTGGTAAATCCCCGCATATGCGCCGTTGATGTACAGGTCCACGAATTCGGAATCGGGAGAAAAGGAAAAGCCCGTTTTCTTTGCGAATTCATATACGATCTTGTTGCGCACACTGGACATATCGGAATGATTCGCAAGGAGGGCCCACTCTTGCGCTTCCCCCATCCCGAGCAGGTTTTTTTCTTCCGACAGCTGAATATTGTATGGCTTCTTCTCGCCGGCCCAGGACAGGTTGCCGCGCCCTTTGATGAAATTCAACCGGTCGTCATATGCGACGCTTCCGTCCTCGTTTATCAATAGCATCGTGCCGGATTCCCTGTTTCCCTTATCCGCATGCAAATAATCCGTGTCCCCGGATTTTGTATGTATGAACATGCCCGGAATGTGCTTGGACTGCATGAATATGATGTTCCCGGTCTGAATAACGTCGTTATTTGCACCCAAAACGGTGATGCTGTATTCCCGGTTCGTTCTGTAACCTTTGAGATAGTCGCCGTCTTCGTATTCGCAGTCGCCGATACGGACCGTATTCGGCCCCAAAACATTTATTTGAACTTCGTCTATATCCGAAAAAGAGGGCAGNNTATGCCGCACGTAGGCAACCGTCAGTCTATATCCGAAAAAGAGGGCAGAAACAAATAAAAAGCGTCCTTTCTTTCATCCTGCCATATGTTAATCGCAGCTTCCCCGTTTTCGTATTTTATCGAAAACGACATTCCCGGAAAACCGTCCCGATCGTTTTGCATGAATATTAATCCAATAACAACAAGGGCGAGGGAAAGCAGGATAAGAATATTTCTTTTTTGATAATCCGCATTTTTCATGGTGCCTCCGGGTCAGGCCAGAATAACGGACAGGCTGCGTTTTCTGCATTAATTATACAATAATATATGTTTTTGTATACCCTTTGTCGTTTCCCGTTTCAGCATTTGAACAGGCAACAGGAAACGGATAAACGCCTTTAAGAATTGTTCCGTTCGGCCCATTGTTATGTGTCCCGCGCTGCCGTTTCAAGTGACAAGGCCTGTTCCCGGTGTAAGCGGGACAAGTTTTTTATTTCCCTCGATGCAAAGGCTATGGCAACGACGGCTGCCGCCCCGTCAGCGATCGGGCCTGCATACATGATGCCTTCTATACCAAAAAAGACAGGGAAAATAAGTATCAGAGGCAGAAGAAACAGTATTTGACGGGTTAAGGTAATCATCAAGCCGGCTTTGGCCTTGCCTATGGAAGTAAAAAAGTTCGCGGTTACCGGGTGTATTCCGTTGACGAAGGTAAGCAGCATAAATATGCGGAAATAACGCTCCGCAAACTTGAAATACGTCTCGCTCCCCTGACCGAAAACACTGACAATCTCCCTTGGAAAGATTTGAAAAGCCAGAAAGGCAACGATTGAAATTCCGGTTGCCGCAGATATAGCCTTTATATATGTCTTCTTTACACGCTCGAATTTTTTTGCCCCGTAGTTGAATCCGTTTATTGGCTGGCACCCTTGCGCAATGCCTATCGTAAAGCCGAGGAAAAGAATGTTCACTTTCGTAATGACTCCAACGCAGGCAAGCGGGATATCCGCGCCGTATTGCGACATTGCGCCGTAGTATGCAAGGGAGTTGTTCATGGTGATCTGAACCGCCGCCATTGCTACCTGATTGAAGAAAGGGGCCGAGCCAAGCGCCAGTATCGCCCTGATATTCTTTGCCTCGGGTTTAAAATATTTCCTGGCCAGTTTGACGGCCTTGAATCTAAAGAAATATCCTATTGTAAGCGAAACCGAAACAAGCTGTCCTATGACCGTTGCCCAGGCGGCTCCCGCCATCCCCATACGGAAAACAAAAATAAATAGCGGATCCAATAAAGTATTGAGAATCGCGCCGGATAACACGCAGATCATGGAATAACCCGGGCTGCCGTCTGCACGGATTAATTGGCCCGCGCCGATCGAGAAAGTGATAAACGGCAATCCTATCGCCACTATGCTCGTATACTCCAGGGCATATGGAAGAACGTTCTTCGTTGTTCCCAAGGCAAATAACAGCGGTTTCTGAAAAAGAAGAACCGATATTCCCAAAGCAGAACCGAAGACAGCCAGCAAGAAGATTCCGGTGCCCGCAAAATGTCCAGCTTGCTCCTTGTGGCCCTCGCCAAGCTTGAGATTAAAATTCGAGGCGCTGCCTATACCGAGCAAAAGCGCAATAGCGGTGCTGGTTATCGTTATCGGAAACGCTACATTTGTCGCTGCGTTTCCATACATCCCGACCCCTTGGCCAATAAAAATCTGATCTACAATATTGTAGAGTGAGTTGACCAGGAAGCTGATGATCGCCGGTATTGCAAACTTTAAAATCAGTTTGCCTACTTTTTCTGTTCCCAACGGGTTTTTCGGCGGGTCTAACACCGCAGCATTCTTCTTTTGCATTTGTTTCTCCATGACAAAAAGCGCTCTTTTGTAAGATACCACTTTATTTAAAAAATGCAAGGCGCTTTCTTCAATAAAGAACGCCTGTGTTCTACTCTATCTGTTATATCCACAGTTTCTTTACTTTGTTGACAAGCGTTTACCTCAACTAATAGATCGTGCGACAAACTCCCCGTATGGAGCCGAAACACAGATGCTGCAATAAGACAAATGTTGTATCATAACATGTGCGGCCGGAGGAATCGGCATGCAAAATATTGTGCAAGAAGAGTGGGGCTTTTTTGCGATGTGAATCTCGGGGGGGCCCGTGAGCGCTTACGGTATACGGCAATAGAACCTCAAAGGCCATAATCCCCTTTGAGGCTCACACAACCGGTATTCGCCGATACCGTCCCTGTTTCAGCCGTTTAAAAACCGGCCTTTTTGAGGTTTTGCGATCTTGTTGAATTCGCTGACCAGCACTGCCAGGCTCCGGGTAAGCTCCTCGCCCTCCATAGGTTTTCCGTGGCTTGGAATCACCAAAAAAGGTTTCAGGTCCCTGAGCTTTCTGACCGAGTTTTCTGCGGCCTCCCAATCCGTTGTGAAATATCTGGGGGGACCGCTTATCCGTTCGCGCCGCATCAATACCGAAAACAATGACTCCTGCTTCGTCGTGGAAAACGCGTCGCCTGCGATGAGCACGCGGTCGCGGTCGCGGAACAGAGAAACGTGGCCTTCGGTATGCCCCGGGGTCGGTATCCATCTCCAATCGGGCATCCCGGGTACGCTGCCGTCTCCGGGAAGCGCCACGGCCCTTATACGCAGGTCGATGCTCGTTTGCGGATAAGACTTTGAAAGCTTTGCCACTATGCCTCCGTCAACGGAAGCGTTTGCTACCGGGTAATCTTTCTTGCCGGTTATGTAGGGCATTTCAAGCTCATGCGCATATACGGGTACGTCCCAAAATTCAGAGAGTTTGATGACTGATCCGACATGGTCGAAATGGCCGTGCGTCAATACTATTGCCGCAGGTCGGCTTTCTTTTGTGAACCGTTTTTCGGCGGCAGACAGTATGGTATCCGCAGAATTTTCAAGGCCCGTATCCACAAGGACCCACATATTCCCTGTTCCAACGATGCAGGCGGTCACGACAGTGAAGTCGATTACCATTATGTCCGGGGTTACTTCCTCTGTGGACGTGGTCAAAGCGGACAGGCCTTCGAGAATCTTATTGCCCATGGTCAGCTCTCCTAGGATTAATTCATCCTATTTTAAGCCGTATCACCGCCGGCTATTCGCAACATATCGATTTTCGGGATGTCAGAACATTCCGTATACGATCCCCGCAACCGTACTTACAGCAACGACGATCCCGACGTACGTCAAGGTCTTTTTCCATTTCAGCATTTTTGAAATAACCAGTATCGCCGGGAGCGATAGCGCCGGGCCGGCCAGCAGCAGCGCGAGGGCCGGGCCTTTGCCCATACCTGCGCCCATCAGCCCCTGCAGTATCGGCACTTCGGTAAGCGTGGCAAAATACATCAGCGCGCCCGAGACAGAGGCGAAGAAGTTGGAGAAAACGGAGTTCCCACCAACAAGTCCGGCTATCCACTGCGAAGGAATAAGCGCCTCATTGCCAGGCCGCCCCAGCAGGAAACCGGTCACCAGCACGCCGATGAACAGCAGCGGCATCACCCGCAATGTGTAGTCAAGCGTAGACTGAAGCCACTTCTTCAGCATTTCCTTCTTGAACAAAAGGAACGCCGAAACCACCGTTATGATGAAGAACGCCCCGGCTGCGTACCACTTGACGGAATATATCGCCTGCCACAGCCCGGTGTCGCCCTGCGGCGCGCCCCAGTTGGCAAAGATCAAAAAGCCGATCATCGATCCGATCAGCAGCACGATGCGCCACAGATCGACCTGGTCTCCATCGGTCTCCATCTCGAAAGCGCTCATGCGCTGTTTTTCCTCTTTCCTGAAAATAAACGCCATGAGAAGACCGACTACGACGCTGAGCAGAACTGCGCCAACTGCGCGGACAATACCCAGTTCCGGCCCCAATACCCGTGCGGTCATGATGATGGCAAGCACGTTGATTGCAGGGCCGGAGTATAAAAAGGCCGATGCAGGCCCAAGGCCTGCGCCGCGCATGTAAATCCCGGCGAAGAGCGGCAGCACCGTACAGGAGCACACCGCGAGGATAGCCCCGGACACCGATGCCACCGAATAAGCCACGACGATGCTCGCGGCCGCCCCAAGGTACTTCATCACCGAATCGCTCTTAACGAATACGGATATCGCGCCCGCTATGAAAAACGCGGGAATCAGGCAAAGCAGCACATGCGCCTTCGCGTACTCGCTCATCATTTGTACGGATTCGTTCAGCGCCTTAAAAACGCGTCCTGATTCCGCAGGTAGGAAATAGAAGCCAACGAACACTATCGCGATAATTATTAAATTTTTTATGTCTTTTTTCTCCACAATGCGTCCTCCACCACATATCATGTGGCTATTTTTGCACATATTCCCTGAAAAAAGATAATATCCTTTTATAGGTTCTTTTGCAGGATCCGCTTCATCTCGTCCTTCGACGGAACCGATCCCTGATGCAATATCCTGCCGCCCGCCGCTACCGCCGGGGTCTGCATCACACCCGCTTTGACGATCTCCATAATATCGGTCACTTTCTCTATGCTGTAGTCCATCCCCAGTTCGCTTGCGCAGGCGTCCGTCACGTCAGCCAGTTTCTTACATCTTGCACATCCCGGTCCCAGAATCTGAATCTTCGTCATCGACAATGTCCTCCTTCTTTGAAATAGCATTAATGCAGCGCAGAAAAGCATTCACGCACGGCATCTGCAATCGATATATGATCATCTTCCCCTGCCGCTCGTAATCGATGATTCCCGCCTGACGCAAGACCGCCAGATGCTTGCTGGCCGTGGTCCTGTCACAGTCGAAAAGGCCGCATATCTCGCAGGCACACAGCTCGCCCTTGCCATGCAGGGCCTTTACGATGCCCAGCCTTACAGGATGCGCCAAAGCTTTGAGAATCTCTACGTCTTTATCCTTTTTATTGCCCTTCAAATTTTTCATGTGATAATTTTACCACGCGTAATCATCAAACGCAATACTAAAAATAAAAAATCCATATTATGATTATATGATCATACGTTCATTTTGAAGGCAAGAAATATGCGCGATGAATCCGCGCTTTCTCCTTCAGCATGAAATGCCGTTTCGATTTTTCAATATATGCGATGGCGCCGCCTGTTGTGCAAGGAAGATTAACAGTTTCTAAAGCTCGACTGTCCTTCCGTTTCCCCGGTGCAGGGAGAATGCTTAAGGCTTCTCGAAAAACACGAACCCCCCGCCTAACGTGGTGGTTTCGTACCAGAGTTTAAGATCGATCCCAAATGCTTTCCCGCCATCGAGTATCTGCGCCGAAACGCGGTCGTGCACCTTGTCGGTCTCGAGTCCGACGATCGTGACCCAGTGCCAGGAGTCCAGGTTGCTCACCTTCCCGTTGGAAAGATTGAGAAAGGCGACGGGGCAGTCGCTGTCAAGCCCTTTTTCTATGAAGTCCACAACCGAGGGCAACGCGGGACGCGACATCCTTTTCATCGGAATGTCCAACGTCCGGCACTCCAGGCTTATTCCGCGGGATTTGGCATACTTTTTTACACCGCCGCAAAATCGGTCGAGGGTGTTTACGCCCTTTTCACTGGGGGTGACATAGCGCCACAGCGTCTCCATCAGCCGGATGCAATCCGCTTTGCTCTCGACCTTTTCCTCAAGCCTGATGCTTCCGGCGCCGCGCAGATACAGCACAACATTGGTCGCCGCGCTCGGGCCGCAGCCTGCACGGCGCTGCCAGCACGAACCGAACCACTCCTGATCGCAGCCCCAAACCGCGTCCTTAGAGTTTTCGGACAAATGGAAATATTCGGGATTCTTCAGCGACAGCACCGTCGTTCCCGCTTCGGCTTTCAGGCCTGCCTGACCCTTTCCGTCGTACACCACCGCAACCTCCCCCCAAAGCCTGGCCGCAGGACGGCGTCCTCATAGCCGGCCTGCGCTTTCCCTCGGACTTTTCCAGAATCAACCCTGAACATCGTGTTCCGGGAGGACAACTCTATTCACGCATAAAGACATGCGGGTCCTCCTCGGTATACAGGGGCGCATACTTGCGCGCGCATTTCACCCCTGCTCGCCGATCCTTTTCATGATACTGATCCTGTCCTCCCTGATATGACGGCAGGTATATCCAATGCGCTTATATATTATATGCTTTTTTGCACCCCGTTCTCAACGTCCCGGTTTTTCCATTTGGTATTCATACAGTTTCAAACACCGTTTGTTTTATTCTACCAGATTTCGTTTCCTGTTGGATACTATGTTGCTTCTCTGATACAGCACGCCGACCAGCGCCAATAGTATCCCGGAAACGATCAGTATAGACTCCACCGACACAACATCGGCCAACGGCCCGAAAACCAGGATGGCCACCGGCGTAGCGCTGCCAATGATGATCTGCACTATGGAAAAAACCCGTCCCATCATGGCCGGCCGGGCGGTTTCCTGTATGAATACGGTTTGCGCCGTCACGACAACCGGCATAAAGAAACCGGAGACACCCATGATTATCAGGTATACCGCGAAATGGCCCGCCACGCCCAAAAGGCCAAAGGTTACGCCGAACGCAACCAAGCATATCGCAATCGTGCGAATTTTATCCTTGAAACCGCCTTGCAACGCGACAAACACGCCGCCTATGAGAGAACCGATCGTCCAGGCCATCTCATTGGCGGTCAGTCTCCAGACATCGCTTCCGAAGCTTCTTTCGACCAGCAGCGGCGTAAGCACCGCCGCAGGAGTGATCAAAAAGAAGGAGAAGGCATAGCAAATGATGATTCCCCTTAACAAAGGGTGACGGAATGTATATTCAACACCCTGCCTGAGTTCCGCGAGCATGGAGGCGGGCGCGTCCGTCCGTTCGATTTTTCCCACCTTGATAAAGGCGAGGATCAAAATGGCAAGTCCCGCCGTGATAACATCCAGCATGAAAGCCCACGAAATATCCATGGAGGCGAGCAGGACGCCTCCCGCGGCAGGGGCAAGCAGCATCAACACCGAATTCAGCGTTTGGTTGATGCCCTGTACCCTTGTGAGGGCATCCTTGTGGACAAGCTGCGGATAGATCGCATTCACGGCGGGGGNNCCCGCCGCCGATAGAACGCACCACCGACACGGCAAGCAGCAGCTCCATGCGGCGAAAACCCGCCCAGAATGCGATGGCAAGGGCGAGCGTCGCTGCGGCGATAAACGCATCCGACAGCATAATAAGGTATTTGCGGTTGTGCCGGTCCGCCCACACGCCGCCCCACAGGGAAACAAGCACATGTGGAAGCATGTAGCAAAGCGTGGACAGCATCAGCCACAGCCCGGAGGAAGTCTCCAGCGTGATATGCCATATGATGGCAAATCCCACAACAGAGGACCCAAACAGCGAAACGTTCTGGCTAATGAGAAAAAGCACGATATTCTTGTTTAACGGGGGATGCTGTGTCTTCTTGATTTTAAGCTTCATATTGAACGGTTCATCCTTCCAGTTTTCTTGTTGAAAGGAGAAGAACAAAAAAAACGACAGAGACCACAATTCCTCTGTCGTTAATGCCAATGGCAATCTAAAGAATTGACGTCAGCAGAAGGAATGCGTCTTCTCCGGAATAACATCTGATTCATCGAGGGCATACTCGGCTTTCGTAACATAAATCGCTGGAATCATTTGTTTGCTTCCGGCAATACGAAACATTCCTGCCACCTCCTGTCATAAACAGATATGATTATAAAGCATTCCGGCTTNNGATTACAACATTATTTTATCAGACCGCCCGTGCCTTTTCTAAAGACGCGCTTCCAGAAAGTGAGCGACGCAGCGGGCGGGAGCAGGCGCGGGCTCTACGTATCCGCGTTAAAAATATACGTTAGCGAATCGTACGGCGCTCGCGCTCTGCTCCATTGGCCCGGCTTCTTCCGGTATTCGGCCGGCGGTTTTACCCG
>DCTV01000042.1:32934-33469 GCA_002329665.1 Christensenella sp. UBA1431 | reverse complement strand
GCGCAGCCGCAACGACCAGGTCGCGCTGGACCTGCGCATGTACGCCAAGCGCAGCATACGGGAAGTCCAGCATAGGCTGCGCGCCCTTCTGGGCCTTTTGCTCGACCTCGCAGAGGCGCATCGCGGCCACTGCATGCCCGGCTACACACATCTTCAGAAGGCCCAGCCGGTGACGCTCGGGCACCACTTCATGGCGTATTTCCAGATGTTTTTGCGCGACCACGCGCGCTTCTGGGACTGTTACCGGCGCGCGGACGTGATGCCCTTAGGGGCCGGGGCGCTGGCGGCGACCACCTATCCGCTGGACCGCGATATGGTGGCCCGGGAACTGGGCTTCGACTCCGTTTCGCCCAACAGCCTCGACGCCGTGAGCGACCGGGACTTCGCCGTCGAGTTCGTCTCCTGCGCTGCCCTGTGCATGATGCACCTGAGCCGCTTCTGCGAGGAGATCGTCCTGTGGAGCACCGGCGAGTTCGGCTTTGCCGCGCTCGACGACGCGTACGCCACCGGTTCGAGCATCATGCCGCAGAAGAAG
>DCTV01000042.1:13687-32860 GCA_002329665.1 Christensenella sp. UBA1431 | reverse complement strand
GACATGCAGGAGGACAAGGAAGCGTTCTTCGACGCGCGCGACACCGTCCTATCGTGCCTGGACGTCTTCACGCCGATGCTCGCTTCGATCCGCTTCGACGTTTCGCGCATGGAAGAAGCCGCACTCGAAGGCTACACCAACGCCACCGACCTCGCTGACTACCTCGTCAATAAGGGGATGCCCTTCAGGGACGCGCACGAGGTGGCCGGGAGGCTGGTGCTGGCCGCCTCCAAGGCCGGGCGCGGACTGCCCGACTTTTCGCTGGAGGAACTCAAGGGCTACTCCCCCCTCTTCGATGAGGACGTGTTTAATGCGATTTCCCTCAAGGCCTGCGTCACCCGCCGCCGCGTCACGGGCGGCCCCGCCCCCGAAACGGTGCTTCAAAGCATAGAGGAAGGCCGCAGGATGCTCAACAGCCTCGAAACGGGCTGATACCCGTTTCGAACCGGATGGGCCGGTTGCGATGCACAAGGTTTGCCTTCTTCCCGCCCGGCGAAGCGGCCGCCATCGAATGTTAAGGATAATGGCCCGAACCGGCGACATGTGCGGGCAGTTCGTAAAAGAAACGGCGCTCACGGCGCCGTTTCTTTCTGTTTAGCCGATTTGGCCGTTTTTACAGCGTCCCCCCCCGTGATCCAGATGTTCTGCCCCGTGATATAGCTCGAGGCGTCGGAGAGCAGGTAGAGGATCAGGTCGGCGCATTCGGACGGTTCGCCGAACCGCCCCATGGGGATGCGCTTTTGCCATTGTTTCTGCCTCTGTTCGTCGCGCGTCATCGTCAGGCGCGTTTTGATGATGTCCGGCGCGATGCAGTTGACGCGGATGCCGTGTTCCGACACCTCGCGCATCACCGCGCGCGTGAGCCCCACGATCCCCTCCTTGGAGGCGCAGTAATGCGCATGGAGCGCCGACCCGCGCACGGCGGCGTGCGAAGAAAGGTTGACGATGCGCCCGTATTTCGCCGGTATCATCCGCTCGAGGCATTTCTGCATGCAAAGGAAGGTCCCCGTGAGGTTTATGTCCAGCGTCTCCTGCCATTCGTCCAGCCGCATCCGCATAAAAGGGACGTGTTTGAAGACGCCGGCGCAGTTGACGAGGTAGTCTACGCCTGAGAACCGCTTTACGCAGGCGTCGACCATGGCCTGCACCTGCGCCTCGTCGCGCACGTCCACGCGTCTGCCCACGGCCTCCCCGCCGGCAGACGCGATCCCGGCCACGGCTGCGTCTATGCTGTCCTGGTCGACATCGGCTATGAAAACGCGCGCGCCGTTTTGCGCCAACGCGTGGGCCGTCGCCATGCCGATCCCCCCGGAACCGCCGGTGATGATGGCGGCGCGGCCTTTCATTTCCGGATAATGAGCCATGTTTCGCGCTCCTTTGCGATTATGTGTTGACGATGGCGCCTCCCGTGACGTTGATCACCTGGCCGGTCATGAAGCTCGATTCCTCGGAAAGCAGGAACGCCACGACGTTGGCCACCTCCCTGGGCTCGCCCATCCGCTTCATCGGGATGCTTGCGCAAACCGCCTCCAGCTTTTCCGGCGAGGCGAGGTTGTCGCTGGTCAGCGGCGTGACGATCAGCCCGGGCGATACGCAGTTGATGCGTATGTTCCTGTCGGCCACCTCGCGCATGAAGGCTTTCGTAAACGTCATGATGCCGCCCTTCGTGGCGCCGTAATGCGCGTGCGTCCTCCCGCCGCGCACGCCGGACTGCGAGCCGAAGAGCACGATGCGCCCGAACCCCGCTTCGAGCATCACGCGCGCCGCTTCCCGCACGCACAGGAAGGTGCCGGTAAGGTTGATGTCGATCGTGTCCTGCCAGGTCTTCAATGGCATGTCCTCCACCAGCGAGTGGGTGAAGACGCCCGCGCACGTGACGAGGTAGTCGAGGCGCCCGTACGTTTCCACGCACCTTTGTATCATCGCCCGCACGGACGCTTCGCTGCGCACGTCGACAACGTGGCCGATGGCCTCCACGCCCNNCCACGGCGTCCCCGGCCGCGTCGGCGACCAGCACTTTCGCGCCGCTCTCCCCGAGCTTGAACGCCGCCTGGCTCCCCAGTCCTCCCGCCCCGCCCGTGATGATCGCGGCGCGGTCCTTCATTTCTGTGTATACTACCGCCATGTTTCTTCCGCCTTTCTGTAATCGCATAAGATGTCTCGGCCTGGCTTCTTTTCCGTTTTCGGGCAACACGAAACAAACGCGCCGTCGCTCCGGCCGGTCCGGGGCGCTCTCAGCGTATCTGCCCGTTGCCGTATATGATGTATTTGATGGTGGTGAGTTCCTTCAGGCCCATCGGCCCGCGGGCGTGGAGCTTCTGCGTGCTGATGCCGAGTTCCGCGCCGAACCCGAATTCGCCGCCGTCGGTGAAACGCGTGGACGCGTTCACGTACACGGCCGCCGCGTCGACGCGCTGCAAAAACGCCTGCGCCTGGGCGTAACCGTTGGTCACGATCGCCTCGGAGTGCCCGGTCCCGTACCGGTTTATGTGGGCGATCGCCTCGTCCAGCCCTTTAACGACCTTCACGGCCAGTATGTAGTCGAGGTACTCCGTGGCGTAGTCCTCGTCGGTCGCGGGGGTGACCCAGGGCGCCAGCCGCTTCGTCTCGGGGCAGCCGCGGACCTCGACCCCCAGGTCGCGCAGCGCCTCCAGGCAGCCGGGCAAAAACCCTTCGGCGATGTCTTTAGCGACCAGCACCGTCTCGCACGCGTTGCAGACGGCGGGCCTGTGGGTCTTCGCGTTGATGACGATGGCCCTGGCCATGTCGAAGTCGGCCAGCGCGTCCACGTACACGTGGCAGTTCCCGAGGCCCGTCTCGATCACCGGCACCGTGGCGTTCTCCACGACCGACCGTATCAGCCCCGCGCCGCCGCGGGGGATGAGCACGTCGACGACGCCGTTCATCCTCATCAGCGCCTTCGCAGCCTCCCTCGACGTGTCGTCGATGAGCTGGATCGCCCCTGCGGGGAGGCCGGCCTTATTCGCTGCTTCCTCCATCACCCGGACGATCGCTATATTCGAATCGATCGCCTCGGACCCGCCCCTTAGTATCACGGCGTTGCCGGACTTGATGCAAAGGCCGATGGCGTCCGCCGTCACGTTGGGCCTGGCCTCGTAGATGATGCCGACCACGCCCATGGGAACACGCTGCTGCCCGATGCGCAGGCCGTTGGGGCGCACCCACATCGAGACGACTTCCCCGACCGGGTCGGGAAGGGACGTCAGGTCAACGAGACCCTCGGCCATGCCCGCGATGCGCCCCTCGTTGAGCGCGAGGCGGTCGAGCATCGCCTTGGACGTGCCCTTGGCCTTCGCGCGTTCGAGGTCCTTTGCGTTCTTTGCAAGGATCGCGTCCTTTTCCCTCATCAGCGCGTCGGCCATCGCCTCGAGCACGCCGTTTTTTTCGTTCGTGTTCATCGCCGCGACCAGAGGGGCCGCCGCCCTGGCCGAGAGCGCCTTCGCTCGTACATGCTCCATAAAAAAACCTCCCCGGGCAAATGATTTGCTGGGGAGATTATATCCTTTTTCTGCGGCGACCGTCAACCGGCTCAGCTTTCCATGTCCTCCACGAAGGATTCGAGTTCCTCCACGCTGTCGAAAATGATGCCGTCCTCTAGCGACTGCGTCCATTCGCCGTCCCACTTGCGCGTGTCGATCGTGAATTCCTGCTGCGCCTGCATCGTGTCCGTCCCGAGCACGTTGCGGTAGATCACGCATTTGTCGCCTTCGAGCCTGAGCATAACGTGCTGCGGGCAGACCTGGTCGATGGATAGCTTTACGTGCGCCCCGTCGCTGTCGATCGATGTCGAAATCGCGTCGGGAAACAGCCTGGCGAGTCCCTCGGCGTCCAGCCCGACCATTTCCTTGCCCGCAGCTTTGTCTTCCTGATATATATGGCTGCACAACTCGTAGACGTATTCGTAGTGTACGAGGGTATCCCCGGTGATGACAGGCTTGTTCTGCGCTTCTGATAGCGACTCGCCCGCGTGCCGGCCGACTGCCCTCTCGTCGGTGGCGGCGGCTTGCTCCTTGGCATACGGCGTAGGCCGCGATGCGCTATTCTCTCTCGTGCGTATGCTGCCCAGCGCGAAGCCCAGCCCGACGACCGCGACCAGCCCCAGGGCCAAGTACAGGTATTTTGCCTTTTTCAGGCTCTTCAGCCCGTTGAACAAGGGGCATCCCTCCAAGCGTTACCCTGTAGGGAGTGTTCCCTCGTCGGCCGAAGGATATACATTAACTGTTCGCCGTGCGCTTTCGACGGCCGACAGGCCGGTCCTAAGCCTGTGCGTTGGAAGTGACTTCCTGCACGTCGTCGTTGTCCTCCAGCCGTTCGATGATGGCGTTAAGGTTGTCTGCGGCCTCTTCGGGCACGGGCACCGTCGTCTGCGGAACGAGCGTGATCCCGGCCGAGACCAGGCCGAGGCCGAGCGCTTCGAAACGCTCGCGAACCCCGGAGAACTCCGCGGGTTCGGTCCTCACCTCGAAATAGTCGTCCGACGCGACGACGTCCGTGGCGCCCGCCTCCAGCGCTTCCATCATGATCTCGTCCTCGTCCGTTTCCGGCGTGCGCTCGATCACGATAACGCCCATGCGTTCGAACATCCAGCTCACGCAGCCCGCCCCGGCCAGCGAACCGCCCGCTTTGTCGAAGATGTAACGCATCTCCCCCGCCGTGCGGTTGCGGTTGTCGGTCACCGCGCGCACGATCAGCGCCACGCCGCCCGGCGCGTATCCCTCGTATATCACCTCTTCGTAGTTGACGTTCCCCAGCTCGCCCGCGGCCTTCTTGATGCTCCTTAATATCGTGTCGCCCGGCATGTTGTTCGCCTTCGCCTTCGCGATGACGTCGCGCAGCTTCGAGTTGTTGTCCGGGTCGCTCCCGCCTTCCTTCACCGCGATGGCGATCTCGCGGCCGATCTTGGTGAAGATCTTGCCCCGCTGCGCGTCCGTCTTCTCTTTTTTATGTTTGATGTTGGCCCACTTCGAATGACCGGACATGCTAACCCCCTTACTTCCCCGCGGCGCGTCAGAGATGCAGGCGCATGAGGGCGGCCCGCGCCGCCTGCTGTTCCGCCGCCTTCTTGCTCTGCCCGCCGCCTTCGCCCCGTACTTCGTCGCCTATGAGCACCTGTACGACGAATTCCTTGCGGTGGTCGGGCCCCGTCTCACAGGCCGTCCTGTAGCTGCACTCCCCGAGGCCCGCCCGGTGCGCCGCCTCCTGGAGTTCGGTCTTAAAATCGCGTATGCCCCCCGCTTCGACCGCTTCGGTGATCTGATCGCCGAGGAAGCGCAGCACGAAACGGCGGGCGCTATTGAGCCCGCCGTCGAGGTATACCGCCCCGATCAGCGCCTCAAAAGCGTCGGCCAGGATGGAGGGCTTTTCCCGGCCTCCCGTAAGCTCTTCCCCCCTGCCGATCACCAGGTGCGCGCCGAGCGACAGCTTCCCGGCGGCGGCCGCCAGCGCGCCCTCGGAGACGATGCCTGCCCGCAGCTTCGTGAGCCGTCCTTCCGGCATCTCGGGGAATCCGAGATAGAGATGCTCGCTGATGCACATCTCCAGTACCGCGTCGCCGAGGAACTCGAGCCGCTGGTTGTGCCCCGGTCCTTCGCCGCCGTTCTGGACCGCAGAGCAGTGCGTGAACGCGGTCGAAAGGAGCACGGCGTCTTTGAACCTGTACCCGATTTTCGCCTCGAACGCTTCACGCTGCGCTTCTGATGATAAATGGAAGGCCATGTTTCTCTCCTTACCGCTTATTTTCCTCCCGCAGCCGATAAGGATGCCTACTTATGCGCCTTGAGGTACTGCACGATCTCCCCGACGGTGTTGACGCCGGGCAGGTCCTCGTCGGAAATCTCGATGCCGAACTCGCTTTCCACGTCCATGATGAGCTCGACGATGTCCAGGGAATCCGCTTTCAGGTCCTTTATGAGGTCCGTTTCCATCGTAATAGATTCCTCGTCGACGTTGAGTTGTGCGGCGACAAGCCTGCGAATCCTTTCAAATTCCATACCTCATATCCTTTCCGAATTCGTTCAAGTCCCTTTCGTTTCCTTTTGGCCAAGCTCCGAAAACCCGCTTTTTATCACGCCCACCACATCGGTTTGTATCATCTCGCGCGCCTGGCCGATGGCCCCCGCGAACGCCTTTGCGTTCGACGACCCGTGCGCTTTCACGACCCCGCCGTTTACGCCCAGGAACAGCGCGCCGCCGTATTCGGTGTAGTCCATCATCGCCCTGATCCGCCTGAAAGCGGGTTTTAGCAGCAGCGCACCGGCCTTTGAGCGCAGGTCGCGCGTGAACTCGCCCTTCATCATCGCGAACAGCGCCATGGCGAGGCCCTCGGTCAGCTTGAGGACCACGTTTCCGACGAAGCCGTCGCACACCGCGACGTCCACGTCGCCCGAGTTGATCTCCCGCGCCTCGATGTTCCCCAAAAAGTTGAGCGGCATCTCGTTTAGCAGGCCGTAGGCGGCTTTGGTGAGCTCGCTCCCTTTTTCAGGTTCCGCGCCGTTGCTGATGAGCCCGACGCGCGGGCTTTTTACGCCCAGCACGCGGGCCATGTAGATCGACCCGATCAGCCCGAACTGCGCGAGGTGCTCCGGCCTGCACTCCACGTTGGCGCCGCAGTCGATGAGCATCACCGGCGTGCCTTTTTTAGTCGGGATCAGGGGCGCGAGCGCTGGCCGCTTCACCCCTTCTATCCGCCGCACGATCATGGTCGCCCCGGCCAGCACGGCGCCCGTGTTCCCAGCCGAAACGAAGGCGTCCGCCTCGCCGTCGGCGACGGCCCTGAGCGCCCGCACGAGGGAGGAGTCCTTCTTGGTCTTGATGGCCGCCACGGGCGGCTCGGCCATCGAGACCACCTGCGTCGTATGGATCACCCTCACCCTTGCCGCATCGGCGCCCGCCAGCGCCATTCCGTCCTCCACCGCCTCGGCGTCCCCCGCCACGACGAGCTCCAGGTCCGGGTGCCTTTCAAGCGCCGCCGCGCACCCCTTCAGGACCTCCCCGGGCGCGTGGTCTCCCCCGTGTGCATCGACTGCTATCTTCATTCCGTATGTTTACGCTCCCTTACGATGATATATCTCGATTATATTCTACGCTGACAAACTATGCAACCTCGTCGGCGCAAACTGCGCTTCGCTCGTAACCCCCTCCACGCTGCGCGTTTCGGGTCTTCCTCGCCCCGCTCCGTTGCGCCTCCTCTTCCCCGCAAAGCCTGCGGCTTTGCGGGGATTTTTCAGGAAGGGCTTCGCGGGGGTTGCTGGGGTGATGCTTCGCAAGAGGGATGTGCAAAAGCGCGAAAAGCTCGCACGCTACGGAGCAAACTGCGCTTGGCTCGTAACCCCCTTTGCGCTGCGCGCTCCGGGGCTTCTTCGTAACGCTCCCTCGTCGGAGCAAACTACGCTTCGCTCGTAACCCCCTCCACGCTGCGCGTTTCGGGTCTTCCTCGCCCCGCTCCGTTGCGCCTCCTCTTCCCCGCAAAGCCTGCGGCTTTGCGGGGTTTTTCTTGGGCAGGGCTTTGCCAGTATTTTTTTCGGGTGGGGCCTTGTGGGTTTTTGTTCGGGCGGAGCTACGCGGGGAGATGTTAGGGAAGGGCTTTGCAGGGAGTTTGGGTAGGGCTTTGCGGGAGTTGTTAGTCGGTTTGCCCCCCGCCCCTGGTATACAGGCGGTAAGCAGGGGATGGCGTCACTGTTAATGTAGCGCTGCAATAAATCGGCCACGAGCGCCAGAGCGCCTTCCGAATTGGAAGGCGCTTTTTTGACGCATACGAGCCGTATAAGCTGTATATGACCAAAGCAAATACCGGGGTTTTGTAGAAGGTGTCGGGAAGGGCGCTTCCCAACAAAAAAGCCCTCGTAATGAGGACTTTTCATACTGCGCACGTTACGCCCGTTTTCCCGCGTCCGTCTTCACGGCGGCGACCTTGCGTCCGTCGTAGAAGCCGCAGCTCCTGCATACGCGATGCGCAAGGCGAAGCCTGTGGCACTGCGGGCAGGCGTTCAGGGCGG
This sequence comes from Christensenella sp. UBA1431, assembly GCA_002329665.1. GTDB lineage: Bacteria > Bacillota > Clostridia > Christensenellales > UBA1431 > UBA1431. The sequence goes on along the minus strand of DCTV01000042.1, from coordinate 24,845 downwards.
GGGCTTCGAGCTTCCAGTGCGCGCGCCTGGAGCGTTTCCTCGCCTTGGACGTCCTTCTTTTGGGTACTGCCATGTCTACACCTCCTCATCGTCTTCAAGCAGGGCTTTGAGCTTTTCAAGGCCGCTGCAAAAACCGTCGTTTTCCTGTTTGTCCCGCCGGCATCCGCATGGGCCCTGCGAAAAATCCTGTCCGCAATCCGGGCAGAGCCCCGGGCAGTCCTCCCTGCAGAGCCTCTTCGCGGGCAGGTGCATCACGATGTTGTGCTCGACCATCTCTTTCAGGTCGATCAGGCTACCCTCGAACGGGTATCCGTCCCTGTCGCCGTTTTCGGGGCCGGGATAGTATTCTTCGTCGAACGTCACGCTGATCCGCTGATCGTAGGCCCTGAGGCACCGGCCGCACGCCAGACGGACCACGGCGCCGAGGCTCCCGCGAACGAAGACGTTTCCCGACCGGGCGGTATACGTCCCCTTCACCGTGACGGGCCCTGCCGCTTCGATGCTCTCGCCCGCAAAGTCTATCGTTCGCCAGGGCCGGCTGAAGCTGAACTCATGCTCCGTTCCGGGCGTTTTCAGGGCAGCGCCCGCGTCTATCCTCATCGCCTGGCCCCCCATCGATACCGGGGCCTATTGTATCTTTTCGTCCGGGTTTTGTCAATCCTTTGTTATGCAGGTCAGCGTGTCCCTTGCGATCATCAGTTCCTCGTTGGTGGGCACGACCCATACCTGGACCTTTGAATCCGGGGTGGATATACGCGCTTCCCTGCCTCTCGTGTTGTTCTTCTCCTCATCGAGCTCGATGCCCAGCCACGACAGTTTCGACACGATGGCCGCGCGCACCGAAGCCGCGTTCTCACCTATCCCCGCCGTGAACACGATGCAGTCCACGCCGTTCATCGCCGCGGCATATGCGCCTATGTACTTGCGGATGCGGTAGCAGAAGATGTCCAGCGCGAGCTTCGCGCGTTCGTTGCCCGTTTCGGCCGCGTCGGCGAGGTCCCTGAAATCGCTGCTGATGCCGGATATGCCCAGCACGCCCGATTTCCTGTTCAGGTCGTTGAGCACCTCCTGCGCGGTCATGCCGGCCTCCCGCTCCATGAATTCGATGATCGAAGGGTCGATGTCGCCGGAGCGCGTTCCCATCGGAACGCCTTCCAGCGGCGTCATTCCCATCGAGGTGTCCACGGACCTGCCGCGGTCCACCGCCGTTATGCTCGAGCCGTTCCCCAGGTGGCACGTCACCGTCTTGATGGCGTCGTAGGGCTTTTCCATCAGTTCGGCCACGCGCTGGGAAACATACTTGTGCGACGTGCCGTGGAACCCGTACCGGCGGACCTTGTAGTCCGTATAATACGAATAGGGCAGGGCGTACAGGTACGACTCCCTGGGCATGGTCTGGTGGAACGCGGTGTCGAAGGTTCCGGCCATCGGCACGTCGGGCATGATCTGTCTGCACGCCATGATCCCCATTATGTTCGCGGGGTTGTGCAGGGGCGCGAGGGTGGCGTTGTTCTTCAGCGCTTCTATCACGTCGTCGTTAATGCAGACAGAACCGGCGAAATCCTCGCCCCCGTGGACGACGCGGTGCCCGACCGCCTTGATCTGACTCATGTCTTCGATCACGCCGTGTTCCTTGTCGACCAGGGCGTCGAGCACGATCTGTATGGCTTCGATATGGTCTTTCATGTCTTTTCGGACGACGACTTTATCCTTCCCCTTCGGGGAATGTGTCAGCAGGGAATCGTTGATCCCGATGCGCTCGGCCAGTCCCTTAGCCAGGACCGTCTCGTGCTTCATGCTGATGAGCTGGTATTTCAGGGATGAACTGCCACAGTTGATTACCAGGATATGCATCACAAACCTCCCTTTCTTTTCGGTCCTGTCAAGCCTGCGCCTGCACGGCCGTGATCGCTACGACGTTTACGATGTCCTCGACGCTGCATCCGCGCGACAGGTCGTTCACAGGCTTCGCGATGCCCTGCAGGATCGGCCCGATCGCCTCTGCCCCCGCCAGGCGCTGTACCAGTTTGTAGCCGATGTTGCCCGACTGCAGGTCCGGGAAGACGAGCACGTTGGCTTTTCCGGCGACCGTGCTTCCCGGCGCCTTGAGCCTGGCCACCGACTCGACCAGCGCGGCGTCCGCCTGAAGCTCCCCGTCTATCTGGAGGCCGGGGGCCGCCTCTTTCGCGATCCGCGTCGCCTCGGCGACCTTATCGACCAGTTCGTGCTTCGCGCTGCCCTTTGTCGAGAACGAAAGCATCGCGACCCGGGGCTCGAGCCCGGCCAGCGCTTTCCCGGTCCCGGCGGAGGAAAGCGCGATCGCGGCCAGCTCGTCCGCTGTCGGGGCGGGGTTCACCGCGCAGTCACCAAAAATTAAAACCCCGGAATCTCCGTAGTCCTTGCCAGGCAACTCCATGATGAAGCAGCTGGATACGACCGAGATACCGGGAGCGGTCTTGATGATCTGTAACGCCGGGCGAAGCGTTTCGCCCGTGGAATGGACTGCGCCTGCCACCATCCCGTCCGCCTCATCCATCTTGACCATCATTACGCCGAAATACATTTCGTCGTTCATCAGCCCGTCAGCCTGTTCCGGCGTCATGCCTTTTGCCTTGCGCAATTCGTAGAGCTTTTGAGCATAGGGCCGGTGGCGGGCGTCCGCAGACGGATCGATAACCGTCACCGCGCTCAGGTCCAGTCCTTTTGCCGCCTTTTCGATCGCCTGCGCGTTCCCGAGAAGGATTACGTCCGCCAGCCCCTGTTTCACGATTGCCTCCGCGGCTTTCAGCGTGCGCTCCTCCGTCCCTTCGGGAAGGACGATCCTCATCCTCTTGCCCCTCGCCTTATCGTAGACGGTGTCCATAATAGACATGATTGGTTCATAAACCCCTTTCGTAAATAGGAAGTGTTACATATGTAAAGTGCAGGTTCTTTTTCACGCAACTATTATTATATATAGTCATTTCTTTTTTCACAATCTTTTTTCGGCACAATCCTCCGTTTTACATGCAAACCCTGCCCGAATACGAAGAAGGGCGCCTGATCGGCTTGGAGTACCGTCCAAAATCTGATATGATAGTGTTCCAATAATCGCCGGGGGGCATGCGGGAATGAAAACGGTAGGCATCATAGCCGAATACAATCCTTTCCACAAAGGGCACGCCTACCACCTCCGGGCGGCGCGCGAGGCCACGGGCGCCGACGCCGCGGCCGTCGTGATGAGCGGGAACTACACGCAGCGCGGCGAGCCAGCGGCCTTCGACAAATGGCAGCGGACGCGCTGGGCGCTGGAAGCGGGCGCCGACCTTGTAATCGAACTCCCCACGGCATACGCCGTGAGCAGCGCGGAGGGGTTCGCGCTGGGGGCCGTGACCCTGCTCCACCGCCTGGGCGCCGTCGACTTTTTTTGTTTCGGGAGCGAGACGGACGACCTCGCGCTTCTCGAGCGCATCGCCGGCCTGCTCGCCGAAGAGCCGCCGGAGTTCAGGCGGCACCTCAAGCGCCTGCTCTCCGAAGGCCATACGCACGCGCGCGCCAGGGCGATCGCGGCCACCCTCCTGTTGGACGACCCGTCGGCCGAGAAGGCGCTCGTCTCTCCCAACGCCATACTGGCCGTCGAGTACCTCAAGGCCAGGCGCGCGATAGGCAGCCCCCTGCAGCCCGTCGCGGTGCGCCGCCTCTCGGCCGGATACTGCGAGGACGGGCTCGATCACGAGATGCCCAGCGCGACCGCGATACGCGCCGGAGTGTTTGCGCGCGGCGTAGACGACGAGCGGATAATTGGCGCGCTCCCGCCCCACGTCCACGCGTCGATGGCCGGGGCCGTGCGCGGCGGGTTCCGCCCCGTTTGCATGGACGATTTCTCGAAGATGGTGCTGTATTCCCTGCGCAGGCTAGGAAAAGACGGCATCGCCAACCTCGGCGAAGTGGCCGAAGGACTCGAGAACAGGATATACGAGGCGTGCTTCCGCGCGCGCACGGCCGGGGAACTCGTCGATCGGGTCAGTACGAAGCGCTACACCCGCACGCGCCTCCAGCGCATCCTCGTCTACGCCCTGCTTGGGATCGACAAGGCGACGCTTTGTTCCCTGCGATTTCCCGAAACGCCCGTCTACGCGCGCATCCTCGGCTTCACCCGCACAGGCGAAGCCCTCCTTAAGAAAATATCGGAGGCGGGCAATATCGATCTTGTGCCCAAAGCGGCCGCCTACAACCCCGGCGACGCGGTCCTTGAAAAGCTGTTCGCCATCGACGTGCTGGGCACCGACCTGTACGCGACCGTCCAACACGAGCCTTCCTGGCGCGCCTGGGGCCAGGATTTCACCAGGCCCGTCATAAAGCTCTAGCGCCCGGCCGTCGCGCTTTGCCCGCGGAACCGGCATTGCCGGACCTGCGGGCAGTCACAACCCTGCCGCGCCCGCTTTATCGTTCTTTTCCACCATGATTTCTTTGATGCGGGGGAGCGCTTCCAGCGCCGCCTTCCTCCCCAATGCCACGCATTCTTCTACCCTGGACAGATTCAGAGACGGTATGTGCTTGACGTCGGGGGCTATCACGATATCGGCGTGGTGCTGCTGCCGCTTTGCGATCTCCCAGCCCATGATGTCGAACGTTTTGAAGACCACGTCGCGCCGGCTCTCCGGCTCGGACAGGGGCTGCCCGCGGTGCCCCACGTCGACGCCGATCACGATGTCCGCCCCCAGCTCTTCGCGCACGACGCCGGCCGGCATCCTGTCGACGAGCCCGCCGTCCACCAGTATCCTGCCCATATATTGGTGCGGGGCGAAGATCATGGGCAGTGAGATGCTCGCCCGGATCGCTTCGTGTATCTTCCCCTCCCTCAACACGACCCTTTCACCGGTCGTCAGGTCGCAGGCCACCACCGCGAGCGGTATGTCCGTCTGTGAAAAGTCCCTGTCCTTGGTGAGCGTGCAGATGACCGACTGGAACCTCCCTCCCTTGAGCAGCCCGTACCTGCGCAACGAGAAATCGAAAAACGCCTTCTCGTCGATCTGGGCGGCGAGTTTCGCGCTGAAGGCCATGTCCCCTCCGGTCGCGTACACGCCGGCGACCACGGCGCCCATGCTCGTCCCCGCGATCATGTCCACCGGCACGCCCGCTTCGCCCAACACTTCCAGCACGCCGATATGCGCCAGCCCCCGGGAACTCCCGCCGCTGAGCGCAACGCCGACGCTGCATCTGTCTTTCATAGCTTTTCGTTCCCCCTCATATCAATAAAAACAAAATACGGATAAGGTCATGAGCGTAATGGATCGATTGAAACGGACGCTGCCCGTCGTCTTCTTGCTCATCCCAATTATAATGCTTTTGATTTACCCCGGGCAATGTATAGATGCGGCAAAAGACGCGCTGAACCTGTGGTTTTACGTCGTGGTGCCCTCTTTGCTCCCGTTTTTCATCCTGTCTACGCTGCTGGTCGCGCGCATCTCCACTCTCAGGGAAACGCCGGGGAAGCGTTTGACGAGGCTGGTTTTCGGGCTGCCTCCGGTCTCGCTCTACGCGCTGTTCACCGGCATGGTGTCGGGCTATCCCGCTGGGGCGCGCATCACGGGCGAAATGGTGCGTCTAGGGGCGCTCTCGCCCCAGGACGCCGCGCGCACGCTTCCCTACACGCTCTGCGCCTCGCCGACCTTTTTGGTGGGAACAGTGAGCGTGGCGCTGCTTAATGCGCCCGGCCTCGCCCTGCTGATGGCGGTCGCGCATTTCGGCGGCGCCGTCCTCTGCGGCGAATTTTTCAGGGTCTGGTACGGGCTGTTCGTCCCCCGCCTGGATGCCCGCCGGGGGAGTGCGCCGCCTCCGACGCGGGACACCGGCCTCGTCCAGGCCGTCGAAGGCGCGATGAAGTCCATGCTGTTCGTCGGGGGGACCATGGTCCTTTTCTCGATCTTCATCCGGCAGCTCCAGCTTACGGGCCTGCTCGGCTGGCTCACCGGCGTACTCGGGCCCCTGCTGTCGGTCCTCGGGCTCGAGCCGGGGCTGGGCGCGTCCCTCGCAAGCGGCGTCATAGAGATGGCAAACGGCTGCGGCGAGGCGGCCGGGACCGTCGCGCCCGTCCTGGACCAGGGGGCGGTTACCCTCGCCATCGTCACCTTCGGCGGCCTGAGCGTGGCCGCGCAGTCGGCCGGGATGCTCAGGGGCACGCCTCTTGGCATGCGGCATTACATCTTCCCCAAGCTCGTGCACACGGCTTTTGCCCTCGTACTGTACCTCCTTTTGGAACCGATCCTCTCCCCGGCTTTTGCCCAGGCGTTCTGGCCATTTTTCGGCAGGCTGCTCCAAAACGCCGACGTGCCGGCCGCCGCGCTCCTGTTCAGCATTTCCGGCACCGTCTGTTTCCTCGTGCTGCTCATCTTCGTGTATAACCGGAATAAACGGGTGTGACACGCCCGTCAATAGACGCTGTCCGGTATTGACATGTATTATACTCAGAAGTTAATATGTATACATCATGTCCAAAAAGGACAGGGAGGGCTTTTTTTATGTGCAGGCCGTTTACCCACGCCGTCATCTGCGATTTTGACGGGACCATCACAACGGTGGACACTTTCTGGGAGTTCATAGACACGTTATGCAAAAAAGAAGTGATCGATTCTGCGATGCAGCGGTACCGGGACGGTGAAATCTCCCTGATAGACGCGGGGCTCGCCATGATCGAGTCTATCCCCGTAAGCGACCTTCCAAGGGTGGACGCGTACATCGAGACGATGACGATACGCCCCGGCTTCGACGACTTCATACGCTACCTGAAAGAGATCAACGTTCCGCTCATCATCCTTTCGGGCGGCCTCCACTACACGGTTAAGGGCAAACTCGCGCCCTACCAAGAGTTCATCCACGCGATATACAGCGCCGAGCTGGACACGTCGGGAGAATATCTCACAGTTGTATCCCCCTGCATGGAACCCAACTCGTACCTTGATAAGTCCACNNCGGTGCTCGAGCGCCTGGAAGCCGAGGTGTTCATCGGGATCGGCGACAGCTTCACCGACATATCCATCGCCGATAAATGCCGCTATATGTTCGCGCGCGACAAGCTGCTCGAGTATCTCAAGGAGAACAACCTGCCCCATATCGCTTGGAACGACTTCTACGATGTGATCGCATATATGAAGGAACACATATTCGTCTAGCAAACCTGCGAACGCCGGTCCGGTTCAGACCAGCAACACGTTTTCGACGAAGATCTTCACACCGATCGCGATAAGGATCAGGCCGCCGATCAGTTCGCCGCGCCTGCCGATCACCGCGCTCAAGAACCGGCCGGCGAAAACGCCGATAACGCTGAGACCGAACGCGACCCCTCCCACGATGGCGGCCGCCACGCCGATGTCGGCGCGCATGAACGCCATCGTCACGCCCACCGCCAGCGCGTCGACGCTGGTAGCGAGCGCCAGCATCAGCAGGGTGCCAATGCGCATGCCCTCCGCCCTCTGTTTCGGCTTTTTGTTCCCGAAACCCGAGAGGATCATGTTGACGCCTATCGCCCCCAGCACGAAAAGGGCGATCCAGTACGCGAGAGAAGTGAGCTGTTCGCTCACCGTCCTTCCCAGCAGCGAACCCAGCAGCAGCATGCCGGCCTGGAAAACGCCGAACATCAGCGCCATCCGGAGTACGTGCCAGGCACCGATCGCTTTGGCAACGGCCCCGTTGGAGACCGCCACCGCGAACGCGTCCATCGCAAGCCCCAGCGCGATAAACCATGTTGTGACCGCGTCCATATCCGTTCCTCAACCTTCGTTCAGTCGATCCGCGCCGTTCCATTCGCACAGGGCCTCGAAGGCTTTCTCCCCCGTTAAAGCCCGCCTGCCGCAGACGAAGGACCGGTTCCCTTCTTCGCAGAGGTAAAGCGCGATGCTGTCGCTTGGCCCCGTCTCCAAAAGGAAGTTTATCTGCAGCGTTTCTATAGAGCTTTCCCTGAAACGATCCGGTTCGAAAAGGTCGCATACCCATTGGGCGTACCGCTGGTTGTTGACGTGGCCGTTGACGTCGATGTCGCTGTAGCGGGGCCTGCGGCTGCCGGCCGGCCGCATGTCACGTCCGCCGGTGAGTTTTCCCAGCCCGAGGAAAGGCGCAGCGCCGCGCAGGTTCGTTTCCGATATGACCAGACCGTCGGGGGCGCGCACGATCTGCCCCGTCTCCCTGTGCTTGAGCAGGAAAACGGCCGTGGCCTCCCCCAGCAATTCCCCGTCCGGCCGCGTGAACCTGTACTCCCTCGGGAAGATACGGTCCCCCATGTTGCGCGGCCAGGTGGCCGACACGATCTCTTCCCCCCAGGCGGGATAGGTTTTCATCTTAACGCGTATGCGTGAAATCACCCAGAATATTCCGTGGCCTTTTAGCATCCGGCGTCCGATCCCGAGGCTTTCGCTGTGCGATTCCGCGGCCCGCTGCATCTCGTCGAGGACGCACGCAGGACGCCAGCGCCCCGTGAAATCCGCTTCGTGGCCGGGCAATGCAAACCTTCTTTTGTATATCAATCCGGATTCCTCCTGTGCGGCGATGCACATGTATAGTATCATTTTGCGTGGAGCGAGACAAGTTGATACATATTTTCGCCGTTCTTTTGCATCCTAAAGACAAAACATTTTCAATCGGAAGAAAGGAAACGGCCATGGAAAACCCGAACGACGTCACCCTGCTCAACGAGGTCTACCAGAGCGCACGCATCGGCATGGAGGCGGTGGACATGATCCTGCCCAAGACGAAGGACCTCAGCCTTATCGGCGACCTGTCGGAGCAGCGCGCGCAGTATCTCGAGATCGCCAAAAGAGCCGCGCGGGAAATGCTCGAATACAACAGGTTCCCCGAAGACCAGGCCATGGTCTGCAAAACCGCGATATGGTCGTCGATACAGTTCTCCACGCTTTTTAATCCGGCCCCAAAAAACATCGCGCAGCTCATGATAAACGGAAGCCGGAAGGGCATGGACGAACTCAACCAGCTCCTCGCCCGGCGGCTGGAGACGCAGCCGCAGACGGTGCAGATCGCCAACGACTACGTTACTCTGGAGCAGAACAACGTGACGAAGCTGAGCAGCCACCTCTCGTGAAGCGAAAAAGAACGCCCCGGAAGGGGGCGGTTCCAGGCCGTCGACAAACCCTTCGGGATTTGTCGACGGTTTTCNNCTGTGTGGTTAAAATGACTTTTTTTCCGCCAACCTGACGAAAGGGGCGGTTCGGCGGTTTCCTCGTAAAAACGGTCTTTTTCTCCGTTCCGGGCTCAGCGCGGCGCCAGGGCCGATCCTCCGCCTTTGGCGCACCGGGCCGTTAAAACAGGGCTTCAACGAACGCCTCGGCGTCGAAAGGCTGCAAATCGTCCAGTCCTTCGCCCACGCCCACGTAGCGCACGGGGATGCCGAGTTCGGAGGCGATGGCCACGGCCACGCCCCCCTTTGCCGTGCCGTCGAGTTTGGTCAGTACGACGCCGGTCACCTCCACGCATTCCTGGAAGACCCGCGCCTGGACGAGGCCGTTCTGCCCGGTCGTCGCGTCGANNCATCAGGTTTTTCTTGTTGTGCAGGCGCCCCGCCGTGTCGCAGATGAGCACGTCGGCTTTCTTCGCGTTGAACGACGCGGCCGCGTCGAACACGACCGCGGCGGGGTCCGAGCCTTCCTTATGGCGTATCACCGCCGCGCCCGCGCGCTTCCCCCACGTTTCGAGCTGTTCGGCGGCGGCGGCCCTAAATGTGTCCGCGGCCGCGAGGATCACCTTCTGCCCCCGCTGCCCGAACCTGTGCGCGAGCTTGCCGATCGAGGTGGTCTTCCCCCCGCCGTTGACGCCGGCCACCAGCAGCACGCGCGGGCCTTCCTCCTCCATGACGTCCGGCGCGTCGTGGATTTTCATCCTCTCGGCGAGGATCCGGCGTATCAGCGCGCGCAGCGCCTTTTCGTCCCGGACCTTCTCCGTCCGCGCCCGCTCCCTGAGCGCTTCGAGCGCCTCCCCCGTTGCCTTCACGCCCACGTCCGCCGCGACCAGCGACTCCTCGAGCTCTTCGAGAAGGTCCTCGTCCAGCTTCGTAAAACCCGCGAGCACGGCGTCCATCGTCCCCGACAGGGACTGCCGCGTCTTCGCGAGCCCCCGCCGCATCCGTTCAAACAGACCGCTCTTGTCCTTATCCGTATCTTTTCCCATCCTGTCCTTTCCCCGCTACGCGCTCAGGCGCACCGAGACCATCTTGGAAACGCCCTTCTCCTCCATCGTGATGCCGTAGAGGATGTCGCTCTCGGCCATGGAATCCTTCCTGTGCGTGATGATGATGAACTGCGTCCTTTCCGAATAGTTCCTCAGGTACTTCGCGAACCGCACGACGTTCACGTCGTCGAGCGACGTTTCGATCTCGTCTAGTATGCAGAAAGGCGACGGCTTGAGCCTGAGCATCGCAAAGAGGATCGCGATGGCGGTCAGCGCCTTCTCCCCTCCCGACAGCAGGGAGATGCTCTGGAGCTTTTTGCCCGGCGGCTGCGCTATGATCTCGATGTCGCTTTCGAGCACGTCGTCCGCGTCCGTGAGCCGGAGCTGTGCGCTGCCTCCGCCGAACAACTCCGTAAACGTCATTTTAAAGTTCTCGTTTATCAGCGCGAACTGTTCCCTGAACCGCTTGCGCATCTGCTTTTCCAGGTCGGCGATGAGGCCTTCCAGGTCTTCGCGGGCCTTGTGCATGTCCTCCCTCTGGGCGCCCAGGTAGTCGAACCGCTCGCGCGCGTCGCGGTATTCGTCCACCGCGGACACGTTCACGGGGCCCATCAGGCGTATCGAAGCCTTGATCGACGCCGCCCTGCCCGCGGCCTCGCGCACGCCCGTCTCCAGCGCGTATTCCTTCGCCGACGCGTAGGTCGTCTCGTAGTCCTCCCAGATGCGCTCCTGCATCGCGCGGTTTTCGACCTCGAGCTTCGTGAGCTGCATCTCGAGCTTATGCCGTTTTTCCTGCAGTTCCGCCTTCTCGGCCCGCAGGGCTTCGCGCCTTTTTTCCTGCTCCGCCTGCGTTTCGATCAGGGCCTTTCGCGCGCCGGCAACGTCCTCTATCTGCGCCAGGACCTCTTGTGCGGCCAGCCTGTCCGCCTCCGCGCGCGCCCGTCCCGCCTCGATCTCTTCCGCCAGGCGGCACATTTCCTCTTCGTTTTCCGTAAGCGCCCGCCGC
>DCTV01000042.1:256-13629 GCA_002329665.1 Christensenella sp. UBA1431 | reverse complement strand
CCAGCCGTATCCGCGATTTCGTCAGTTCTTCCTGCAGCGTTTCGCGCTCCTGCGCGAGCGCCTGCAGGGCCTGCTTCGCCGCGGCGATTTCTTCCTTCGACGACACCTGCGAGGTTTCGAGGTCTCCCTGCAGTGCACCGCTCCCTTCCATCTGCGCGAGCACGTCGGCCATGCTCTCGTCGAGCCGTTGCTTTTCTTCCTCGAGCTGCCCTACGCGCCGCGCGTTCGCGTCCCTTTGATCCTTAACGATCCCGTGGCGTTCCTTCGCCTGCGCGAGCCGGATTTCGAGCGCCTGCGCCTCTTTTTTCAGCGCCTCCAGCGCTTTTAGCGCTTCTTCTAGCGCCTCCTGCCTCGCGTTCAGCGTGTGTTCGCATTCCCGCCGCTTCGCGTATAATGCGTCCGTTTCCTTTATCAGCTCGCTGAGGGCGCGCTTCCGCATGAACGGGCCGGTGTCGTTTTCCCTCCTGCTCCCGCCCGTCATCGCACCGCTGGGGCTCAGCACGTCGCCGGCGAGGGTGACGATCTTGAAAGCGTGCTTCGCCCTTCTGGCGAGAGCCACCGCCTGGTCCAGCGTTTCGGTCACGGCCGTGCGCCCGAGCACGGACCGGACGACGCTTATGAGGCGCTGGTCGCAGCCGACGAGATCTGCGGCCACACCCAGGCACCCGGGGCTTTTCATGAGCGCGCGCTCCCTTTCGTTCAGCGACCGTTCGCGCATGGTCGACACCGGATAGAACGTCGCGCGGCCGTACCGGTTTTGGTGCAGGAACCGGATCAGCTCCTTCGCGTCGTCGTCCGTGGCGGTCACGACGTTCCCCACAGCGGAGCCCAGCGCGACTTCCAGCGCCGTTTCGAGCCCGGCGGGCACCGTAATAAGGTCGCCGAGAACCCCGTACACGCCCCGTTTTAGCCACGCGTCCTCCTCGGCGCGCCTGAGGATCATCTTCACTCCGTACGAGTATCCTTCGTAATCGCGGGCCATGTCCTCGAGCATGGTTTTGCGGGTTTCCTTTTCGTGGATGCGCTTTTCAAGGCTCCGCAGCCTTTGCCCGTCCTCTTCCGCATCGCTGCGCAGCCCTATCGTTTCCTTCTCCCTGGACGAGGCCTGTTCCAGTTTCGTCCTCAGTTCCTTCTCCAGTTTCACGAGCGAGGACTGCGACGCCCCGAGTTCGGCCTCGAGCGCCTCGCGTTCCCCGAGAGCGGCTTTTTGCTCTTCCAAAAGCTGCGAAAGGCGCGCCTCTAGGCCCGCCTTCGCCTGGCCGAGGCGCGCGGCCTTGCTGCGGACGTCCATCAGGCTGTTGAGCGCGTCCATCATGCCCGCCTGCATGCCCTCGATCCGCTCCCGTTCCGACGCGATCTTCCCGTCCAGCGCCCTGAGCTCGTCCTCCTTCGCTGCGTTGTCGGCCTCGATAGCGGCAAAGGTCTCCGTCCGTTTGCCGGCGTCGGTCTGCCGCAGGGCGATCTCTTTTTTAAGCGCCTCCGCTTTCGCTGTCTGGGCTTCGATCTCCTTTGCGATGCGCTCGCTCTCGCGCCTCAGGCTCTCCATCCGTTCCGTCAGCACGCGCTCGTCGCCTTCGCAGCGCGAGACGCGCTCGGAGAGTTCCATGCGCCGCTGCTGCAAAAGGGCCGCCTGGGCCTCCGCCCTCGAAACATCTTCGCGGGTGCGCCGCACTTCGGCCTCCAGCTGCCCCGAACGTTCTTCGGCGCCGCGTATCTGCTGGTCGATGGCGGACATGTCCGCCTCTCCGTCCTTGAGCCTTTTTTCGTTGTGCTCGTACTGCCGCGCAAACAGCGCGAGTTCCAGCCTTTTCAGCTCGTCGCTGAGCTGGAGGTACTCGCGCGCCTTCTTGCTCTGTTCTTCGAGGGGCCCGAGGCGCGAGCCCAGTTCCTCGAGGATATCGTCGAGCCGCTGGAGGTTCTGCAGCGTGCCCGCCAGTTTTTTCCTGGCTTCCTCCTTGCGCACGCGGTGGCGCACGATGCCCGCCGCTTCCTCGAAAGCCAGGCGCCTGTTCTCCGGGTGCGCGGACAGTATGTCGTCGACGCGCCCCTGACCGATTATCGAGTACCCGTCCTTGCCGATGCCCGTGTCCCTGAAAAGGTCTACGATGTCCTTTAGCCGGCAGGGCGCCCGGTTTATCAGGTATTCGCTCTCGCCGGAGCGGTAGAGCCGCCTGGTGACGCTTACCTCGGCAAAATCGATGGGGAGCGCCATATCCTGGTTTTCGAAGGTGAGGGATACCTCGCAGTATTGCATCGGCCTGCGCTTCTGGGTGCCGTTGAAGATGACATCCTCCCGGCGGCTCCCTCGGAGCATCCGCGAGCTCTGCTCGCCGAGGACCCAGCGCACCGCGTCCGAAATATTGCTCTTGCCCGAGCCGTTGGGCCCGACGATGGCGGTCACGCCCTTTTCAAAGAGCATCTCCGTATGGTGGGCAAACGATTTGAAACCGTTGATCTCCAGGCGCTTCAGGTACAAGGCCTCACACTCGCTTTCTCTAGCTGTATAACCGACTATATTTTACCATAGCGCCCGCGCCAATGAAAGGCCTGACCCGCGCCGGACGCGGCGCATCTTGACGAAATCGCCCGCCCCGCGCTATTTTAGCGGAAGGAGGTTGAGCATCTGGTCCATCTCGTCCACGTTCACGTAGCTGTCGGGGACCTTCCCCACGATGATCGTCTCGGCCACGGGCACCTGCGTGACGGCTTCGACGCTGCTCGACCCGACCGGCGCTACCACCCTGATCCTCGTTCTGAGTTCCAGCAGTATCCTGTGCCGCGTCTGGTTGATCCCCGCGCTGGTGAACTCCGAAAAGAACTGCGTGCTCACCGAACCCGCCGGCACGACCGTAATCGGGATCGTCGGCCCCGTGCCGGAAAAAAGCTGTCCTCCCAGGATGCTGCCCAACGGGACGCCCACGCCCACGCTGCCCAGCTTCCCGATGCTCTCCTGCGCCACGTTCGCGGCCCTGCTCGCGATCTTGTTGATGACGATGGTGTTGGCCTGTATCATCGTGATGTTCCCCGCGTCGTCGTATTTGACCTCCACGAGGTCCGAATACTTCATGTCGCTGTCCAGCGTATCCAGTACGGCGTCGCTCATTGTCGTAATGGCCGCCGCCCGCACCCTGGCTTCCGACAGGCCCATGAGCACCGGCTTGATGTTTATTTCCACCAGGACGTACACCGCGATGAGGCACGCGATGACGATCAACAGCCACCGTGGAACATTCAGCCTGAAAATCCGTATTCTTTTATGAAGAGCCATTCAAATATCCCTCCCCTGAATTGTATGACCGGCCTTAGGGGAACTTGATGCCCGCGGGAAAAGGGGCTGTGGCCAAAAGCGGTATTTATGCTATAATGAAGAGGATTAATCCACCTTGTTCCCGTGGACAAAGCGTTAAACGGAGGACCAAATGACCAACGAGACCGGTCCCGACAAAAAGGACACAAAAAAGAAGATCACAGATTACGTAAGGAACGGCTTTATGGTTGCCGCCAGCGGGATCAGGCGCGCCGTTTCTCGTGCCGGCGGAACCGTAAGGCGCCTGTGGGCGTTTTTGCGCAAACAAGCCCCGGGCGGGGACGCCGCGGACGACGGCGCCGCGGCGGGCGGCGACGCGGTCCTCAGCGAAAAGACCATCGTATTCGCAAAACCGGGGCCGGCCGATAAGGGCGCGGAAGAAAAGGCCTCCGTCTTTACGGAAGTGAAACGCAAACGCCTGGGCATCGAGATACTGTCCATGACGATGCGCCTTATCCTCATCACCGTCCTGATACTGTGCGTATCGGGCGCCGGCGCCGCCGTGGGCGTAGTCAACGCGTATATCGGGATGTCGCCCGAACTCGATTTGCATACCATATCCATCGAAACGCAGGGATCGAAGCTCTTCGACGCGAACGGCGCCCTGATAACCACCTACTCCGGAACCGTAAACCGTATATACACCAAGCTCGAAGACATCCCGAAGCAGCTTCAGGACGCCTTCATCGCAACGGAGGACATCCGTTTCTTCGATCATGAAGGCGTGGACATAAAGCGCCTGTTCAGTGCGATCATGGGGAACCTTACCAACACGAGCACGTCGGGCGGGAGCACGATCACGCAGCAGCTCATCAAGAACCGCATGCTCTCCCCCGAACGCACGCTGAAGCGAAAAACGCAGGAAGCCTACCTGGCGCTGATGCTCGAAAAGGAGCTGTCCAAAAACCAGATACTCGAAGCCTACCTCAACACCATCAACCTCGGTTCGGGAAACTACGACGTCGCCTCCGCCGCAATGGACTATTTCGGCAAAACGCTCGACCGGCTCACGCTCCGCGAATGCGCGACCATCGCGGGGCTCACGCAGGCGCCGCACCCGTACAACCCCAGGAAAAACTACTACGAGCGCAACACCCCCGAGCGCACCGACCAGCGCACCGACACGGTGCTCAAGCGGATGTACGAGGGCGGTTTCATCACGAAGAAGCAGTACGAAGCCGCGCTCAAAGAAAAGCTGCACGTGGTCAAGGACAGCATCCGCGAAGGCATCTACGACATGCCGCACTTCGTCGAGTACGCCATCACCGACGTCATCACCCATTTCCTCGAGCAGCGGGGGCTCCCCGACACCAAGCAGAACCGGACCGCCGTCGAAAACGAGATCCGTACGAGCGGATACCAGATCCACACCACCGTGGACCCGGACATCCAGCACACGGTGGAACAGTCGCTCGCCAACTGGAGCTATTACCCCAGGCTCGTCGACCCTACCAAAAACAAAATCACCTACAAGAACCCGGACGGCTCGACCTACGAAGTGAAGCAGCCGCAGGCGGCGGCCGTCGTGCTCGACCAGCACAACGGGCAGATCAAGGCGATCGTCGGCTCGCGCGACGTCCCCCAGCAGATGAAAACGTACAACAGGGCGGCGGACGGCTCCATGCCCGTCGGCTCGTCGATCAAACCGCTCACGGTCTACGGGCCGGCCCTCGACATGGGCATGACGCCTTCGACGCTCATATACAACACGTCGGAGAGGATACCGGGCTGGGATTCCCCCTCGGGCAGGCCCAGCAACTACGGGGAAGGCTCGTTCACCGGCGCCACCACCATGCGCACAGGTCTCGTGAAATCGTACAACATCGTCGCGGCGCGCCTGCTCATGGAGAACGTGGGCCTCAACGACGCCTACAACTACCTCATCAGCCTGGGCGTGAACCCGAAGCACATCAACAAGACGGGCGCCGGCCTGGCCCTGGGCACCTCGGGCCTCACGCCGCTGGAGATGGCGGGCGGTTTCGCCGCGATCGCCAACGAGGGCGAGTACATCGAGCCGGTCTCGTTCACGAAGGTGCTGGACGCCAACGGCAAGGTGATACTGGACGCCACAAAAACGCAGGCCCGCAGGCAGGTCTACAAGCCTTCCACTTCATACCAGCTGGTGAGTATGCTGGAGGAAGCCGTGCGGCGCGGCACAGGGACCAGGGCGAACATCAGCGGCCAGGACGTGGGAGGCAAGACCGGCACCAACGAATCCTTCCGCGGCGTCTTTTTCTCGGGCATCACCGGCTATTACACGGCCACAGTCTGGGTCGGCCACGACAGCTACTCCCCCTCTTTCCGCTACGGGACCACGGGCGGCGGTTACGCCGCGCCGATCTGGAGGGACTTCATGTCCAAGATACTCAAAGGGAAACCCTACAAAAAGATCATCAGCGGTTCTGCGGAAGAATACGATCTTGTCAGATGCACCGTCTGCGCAGACACCGGCCTTCTCGCCGGCAAGTTCTGCCCGCATAAACAGACGGAATACTTCGCGAGGGGAAGCGTGCCCAACAGGACCTGCACAACCCACAAAGGCACGGAGTTCAACAAAGCGGTAAACGACTATATTAAGGGCGTTTACGACAAGATGGACGACTACGGCCTGCCCGATAATATCCGCACCAGGATACGGGACCTCTCGGAAAAACTCGTGGACGACATCAAAAACGCCCCCGACAAGGCGAAGATGGACCGGCTCTTCGCCGCCTACAAGGAAAAGGTCGCCGAACTGCTCGAAAAGCACAAAGCCACGCCGGAACCGACACCCACAAAGACGCCCAAGCCCACTCCCACGCCGACGCCCAAGCGCACGCCGAAGCCAACCCCAAAGCCGTCGAAAACCCCTTCTCCTGCATCCACGAACGACTGACAGGGCATGGGCGATGCAAGCCTATGGTCATCATTCCCGCGTATCCTTTAAGCCGCCCCGCCGAAACCGGGGCGGCCATGCTTTTATACGGCACCTGAAGGACGGTCCAAAGAAGTGCCCGCCGGGTCTGAAGCAGTCCGGCGGGCCGGTATCCGGCATCAGAAAACGCTACGGCGAATCGGCCTGTCTTTGCGACGTTTGCTTCCAGAGCTGGTTGCCGTACACCGCCGCGCCGGTCACGAGCACGCCCTGTATGGCCCCTTCGACGGTCCATCCGGCGATGGCCATCGTCCCTATTACGCCGGGCACCAACAGCGCCAGCGGGATCACCCAGTTGGGCACGCTCGGGATGTTCTTGATGATCTGGCCGATGATGAGCAGTGCGGGTATCAGCACCAGGGCTTTTTCAATGATATAAGACAATACGTCCATTTGCTTTCACCTCACATTATTCTATGCGCGGACCGCTTCCTACGGTCCCTTCCATTCGCCGCCCAACGCCCGCGTCGTCTTTTTCCCTACGATACCGTCGACCAGCAGCCCCTTTTTCCTTTGAAACAGCCTCACGCCGTTCTCGGTGCCCCGGCCGAAGATGCCGTCCGCGCCGTGTCTGCCCACGCCGAACCCCCGCGCCATCAACTCGCGCTGCACTCCTTTCACGTCGCCGCCGCGCAGCATCGGCGCCCTGAGCCTGAGGAACCTTACAATTTCCAACGGCCCGGCGCGGTCCTCCGCCGCAAGCGGAACAAAAACCGGCGGCGCTGGGCCGCACCCGGCAACCGCGCTATCCGCGGTTACAGAATCCTTATGCGGCAGGAGCAGTTTTTTTGCCTGGTCCAGCGGAAAATTGCGTCCCGGACAGGCCGTCGCCCTGACCTCTTTATGGCCGATTATCGTTTCGATGCCGGGATACGCGCGCAGGCAGTCCCTGATGACGCGAAACAGCATGCCTTTCTGCGCCGCGGGCATCGGCCGCACGTCGAAGTTCCCCTGGCACGCGATCCCGACCGACCGCGCGTTCATCCCCCGGCTCGCGCCGCTGTTGAGCACGTGCCCGCCGGCATACGCCATCCCCCGCCCCCAGGCGGCGCTGCCGTCGAGCAGCACGACCACGTTGTAATCGATGCCCTTGTGCCCGCGGCCGATGTGGTAGCGGTGTACCTCTTCGGGCGACGCGTCGGCCGCGAAATGGTGCAGCACAATAAGGTCCGTCATCTTCCTCCTCGTATACGGCCGCGCGGGTTTAAGCCCCAGATCCTTCACATACTCGAACATCCGCCTCCTCCTTCCTAATAAACAAGCGCGCCCCCGTTCGCGCGCGGCCTGCCCCGGCCAAGCCCCGCTGCTCACCGCCTGTTTTTTGCCCCGAATAGCCGTCCCGCCCTCTTTCCGGACAAAGCAGCGGGCCGCCTATATTAAGCGGCCCGTTCTCACGGTTTGATTGTATCACGGCCTTTTTGTGGCAGACAGATGCGGTTCCGGCGCGAACCAAAGGTTTTTCCGGTTCGGACATGCGTCCTGCGTTTTTCGACGCGTCAAAGCCGGACCGCCCCCGCCCCATCCATTGTGAATGCATCGGACGAAGGCGGTCGTTTGCGGGCCTGATGCGGCTAAAAGACCCACTTGCATTTCACGGTCCGTTTTGATACAATCAATGTCGCTTGGAGAGGTGGCTGAGCTGGTTNNGTTCGAATCCCACCCTCTCTGCCAGAAGCAATGCCCCCGTTTTATCGGGGGCATTACTTATGCTGAGGGTGCGGGTGAGAACCCACAACAAAAAGCCCGAAATCAGATATAGTACATCGAAGAAGAGACGTATGCATGCGATACTCGCCAATAGACGTGTACATGCCTGTCGGGCTACCGACTTCGAATCCCACCCTCTCTGCCACGTCGGAGCGGATTCTGCTCCACTTACAATCCCTGAATTGTTTTTCAATTCAGGGATTGTTCGTAACGCTCCATCGCTCCTCCTCTTCCCCACAAAGCTTCGCTTTGCGGGGACCCAGTTTATCGGGGGCATTATTTATGCCGGGGTGCCGGTGAGAACCCACAATTAAAGCCCGGAATCAGACATGGTTTATCTAAGAAGATACGGTTGTATACCATGTTCGCCAATAGACGTGTACATGCCTGTCGGGCTACCGACTTCGAATCCCGCCCTCTCTGCCACGTCGGAGCGGATTCTGCTCCACTTACAATCCCTGAATTGTTTTTCAATTCAGGGATTGTTCGTAACGCTCCATCGCTCCTCCTCTTCCCCACAAAGCTTCGCTTTGCGGGGACCCAGTTTATCGGGGGCATTATTTATGCCGGGGTGCCGGTGAAAATCCACAACATAAAGCCCGGAATCAGACATGGTTTATCTAAGAAGTTACGGTTGAATACGATGTTCGCCAATAGACCTACACATGCCCGCCCTCTCCGCCAGAACCCCCGCAGACAGCGCGTCTGCGGGGGTTGCGTTTTTCTCCACGCGGGCCCGGGGTATGAATTGCGTTTTGCCAGGCCTGATAGTAATACTGACGCATTTTGCCGGTGCAAGGTATCAGATGACGAATTTGTATCCGAACCCCCAGACGGTCATGATGTAGCCGTCATACGGCTTGATGTTCTCCCTGAGGGTCTTGATATGCGTGTCCACCGTCCTGTCGGAACCGGCGAAGTCGTACCCCCATACCTCGTTGAGCAGGACGTCCCGCGAGAACGCTTCGTTCGGGTTCTGAGAGAGGAAGAACAGGAGGTCGTATTCCTTCGGGGTGAGTTGCACGAGCCTGTCGTCGACGTAGACGGAGCGGGATACGGTGTCTATGAACAGGCCGCTGAAGGAGATCTTGCGCGGCACCGCCCTGCCGATCCCCCCGCTGCGCCTGAGGAACACCTTGACGCGGGCCATCAGCTCGCAGGTCGAAAACGGTTTGAGCACATAGTCGTCGGCCCCGAGATCGAAGCCCGTCAGCCTGTCCTCTTCGCTGCTTCGGGCGCTCACGATGATGATCGGAGTGTCGGAGACCTTCCTGATCTGACGGCAGACGTTGCGGCCGTCGAGCTGCGGCAGTTCTGTATCGAGGAGGATGAGGCTGTAGTCGTACCGCCTGAAGAGTTTGATGGCGGCGATGCCGTCGGCCGCCTCGTCGCAGGCGAAGCCTTCCGCAGCCGCTTTTTCCTTTATGACGCTCCTGACGGATTCGTCGCCGTCGACGATCAGCAGCCTGACGCCGTCCATACCTCAAGCCCCCATCCTGTATCCCTATTATATTTTATAACCGCAAGAATTTAAACGGATTTATGGATATTCGCCCCCCTCTGATGCAGCATATGGTGGGAATCCCTCGAAAAATCCATAAAAATGCGCTCCTGCGGGCGCCGAAAATAATTTTTTCGGGGTACGTGCAACGCACCTTTTTTTCGTGCAACCTCCGCTGCTCCCAAAGGGCACAGCAAGGAAACGGCGCCGGGGGCGCCGTTTCAGCCGGCAGGAAAAGCCGCCGCAAACAAAAGCTTGCGGCGGCATCCAAATTGCGTTCACTTCTGTTTGTTCGTGTAATCCGATACGACCTGTTTGAGGATGTCGACGGTCTCCAGCAGGTCAGAGAGTTCGCTCTTGAGCCTCGCGTTGTCGGCTTCGAGCGCGAGCAGCCGGACCGATTCGAGCTCTTCGCGTTCGCGCCTGGGTTCCGGTTGCGGTTTCACAACGGTCGGCTCGCGCGCGGGCTTGGCGACCGGGGTCTTGCGCACGTGGCTCACCGAAAACCTTTCCTCGGTCATCTCGTTAAACCGCCCGCGGGGGACGTAGTGCGTGTGCAGGAGTTCGTGCGCCTTGTGGCTGTTCGGGTGGCCGAGATAATCCTTGTAGATCGCGGTGATGTACGGGTTCTCGTGCGATTTCCTGAGCACCTTGCTCTCGTCTTCGGTGTAGATGCCTCTCAGGCGTTTGGTCCGCACGTCCGGGTCGTCCGATCGCGGCTGGCCGCCGCCCATGATGCATCCGCCGGGGCACCCCATGACCTCAATGAAGTGGTAGGGGGATTCGCCTTTTTCGAGCTGGTCCATCAGCTGGTTCGCGCCCCGAAGGCCGCTCGTCACCGCCACCCGCACGGTTACGCCGTCGAGGAACTTATAATCGTCCGTCGGGTCTTCGATGGTGAGGGCCGCTTCCTTCACGCTCTCGAGCCCGACGATCGGCGTCACGTGCAGCCCGTCGAAGGGCAGCTCGCGCCCGGTAACGATCTCGTACACGGTGCGAAGCGCGGCCTCCATCACGCCGCCCGTTACCCCGAATATGTCCGCTGCCCCGGTGGACAGGCCCAGCGGGTTGTCGTATTCCATGTCATCGAGGTTCCTAAAGTCGATGCCCATCTCCTTTATCATCGCCGCGAGTTCCCTGGTGGTCAGCACAGCGTCGACGTTGGGCAGGCTGCCGTTTTTCATCTCGGCGCGTTCTATCTCGCATTTCTTGGCGGTACAGGGCATCACCGAGACCACGTAGATATGCGTCGGGTCCACCTTGATCTTCCCCGCGTAGTAGGATTTCACCAGCGTGCCCAGCATGGTGTGCGGCGATTTGCAGGTTGAAATATGGTCGAGCCTGTCGGGGTAGGTGTGCTCCACGTATTTGACCCAGCCCGGGCTGCAGCTCGTGATCATCGGGAGCGTGGCGCCGCCGCCGGTCAGCGCTTCCCTCACCCGAGTGAGGAACTCCGTCCCTTCTTCCAGTATGGTCAGGTCCGCGGCGAAGTTCGTGTCGAACACGTCGTCGAAGCCCAGCGCGTGCAGCGCGGCGGCCAGCTTCCCCGTCACCCTCGCGCCGGGTTCGTACCCGAACTCCTCGCCGATGGCGACGCGGATCGCTGGCGCCGTCTGAACCACGACGCGCTTGTTCGGGTCGTTGATCGCTTCCCAGACCTTCTGGATCGCATCTGTCTCCTTGAGCGCGCCGACCGGGCACACGACCGTGCACTGCCCGCAGAAGGCGCAGTTCACTTCGCCGAGGGGCAGGTCCATCGCCGGGCTTATCACTGTGTCAAATCCCCTGTTCTGGGGGTTGATGATCCCGAAGCCCTGAATCTCGTTGCAGGCGGTCACGCACCTCCTGCACAGGATGCATTTGGACATGTCGCGGGTGATCGCGACCGAAGCGTCGATGACGCATTCGGCCCTCTCCCCCTCGAAGCGGGTCGATTCCACGCCGAGGGTCTTGCCGAGTTCCTGGAGTTCGCAGCTCTGGTTGCGCTTGCAGCTCAGGCACTCTTTGGAATGGTCGGAGAGCAGCAGTTCGTAGATCACCTTGCGCGCCCTGCGGACCCTGTCCGAGTTCGTATGGATCACCATGCCCTCGGAGACCACCGTCATGCAGGAAGGCATAAGCGTCCTCGCGCCTTCCACCTCGACGACGCAGATCCTGCACGAACCGAGCTTGTGAACGTTTTCGAGGTAGCATAGGGTCGGTATGGTTATGCCGTTGGTCTTGGCCGCCTGCAGTATGGTCAGTCCGTCCTTTACCGAAATTTTCCTGCCGTTTATCGTGATGTTCGTCATTGCTTTCACCTACCTCCTGTCACAGTGCAGGCAGCGCATCGCCTCGGCCATCGCCCTGAGTTTGTGGTAGCTCAGGACCACCTCGTCGAACGACTGCTTCCGCGTTTCGGGGTCGAGTTCCTCCACGGTGAACCGCTCCAGTTCGACCACCTCGTCTTCGTCGTAGTTCTCGGGGATATCGATCGGGGCGCCCTTGTTCAGCTTGCCCCGCCCGCCAAGGTACCTGTCGATGGATTCCGCCGCCTTCTTCCCGTCGGCGATCGCCTGTATGACCGTCTCCGGGCCGCGGGCGACGTCGCCTCCCGCGAAGACGCCTTCCATCCTGGTCATCATCGTATCGTTGTCGATGATGAAGGTTCCCCACGGCGTCACGCCGATCTCGCTCTTTTTGATGAAGGGCAGGTCGGAATACTGGCTGACCGCCGGTATGACCGTATCGATGTCGATGAAAAAGTTGGAGCCCTCCACCTTTACGGCTTTGCGCCTGCCGGACTTGTCGAACTCGCCCAGCTTCATCCTGATGCATTCCACTTTCGAGACCTTTCCGCTCCTGGACGATATGAACCGCACCGGAGCGACGAGCTCGAAAAGCTCTATGCCCTCGTCGATGGCCGCCTGCACCTCGTATTCGTAGGCGGGCATCGCGTCCCTGGTGCGCCTGTAGAGGATCATCACCTTCTCGGCGCCCAGCCGGACGGCCGTCCGCGCGGAGTCGATCGCGGTGTTGCCGCCGCCGATAACCGCCACCGTTTTCCCGAGCCTGACGTCTTTGCCGAGGTTGACGTCCTTGAGGAAGTTGATGCCGTGCAGCACGCCCTGCAGGTTCTCTCCGGGGATGTTGACCTTCTCGGGAAACTGCGTGCCCGTCGCCATATAGATCGCGTCGTAGAGGGACCTTAGTTCCTTGAACTCTATGTCCTTTCCCACCTCCGTGTTCAGGTGGATGTTGACGCCCGCCTGGGTGATCAGGTCGATCTCGTGCTGCAGCACCTTTTTAGGCATCCTGTATTCCGGGATGCCGAAGGCCAGCACCCCGCCCGCGACGGGCTGGGATTCGTAAACGTCCACCTCGTAGCCGATGCGCACGAGGTAGTAGCCGCAGGTGAGCCCCGACGTGCCCGCGCCGATGACCGCCACCCGCTTGCCGTTCTTCGGGAAAACGATGTCGCTGATAAACGGCTTCTCGTTCTTGTAGGCGTAATCCGCCGCAAACCGTTTCAGGTCGCATATCGCCACCGGCTCGTCGATCGTGCCGCGGCGGCACTTGCTCTCGCAGGGGTGCGTGCAAATGCGTCCGCACACCGCCGGGAACGGGTTTTCCTGCCGTATAAGGCTGTAGGCGTCCATAAATCTCCCCGCCGCAATCAGCCGCAGATAGCCGGGCACGTTGACGTTTGCGGGACAGGTGTTCTCGCACGGGGATATGAACAGTTCCGAGCACACGCCCGCCCTGCAGTGTTTGTCCTTGATGTGTTCCTCGTACTCTTCCCTGAAGTATTTGATGGTGCTCAGCACCGGATTCGGGGCCGTCTGCCCCAGTTGGCACATCGCGGTGTCCTTGATTGTCGCGCCGAGTTCCTCGAGAAGCTCGATGTCGCCTTCCTCGCCTTCGCCGCGGGTGATGCGTTCGAGTATCTCCAGCATCCGCTTGGT
>DCTV01000042.1:0-211 GCA_002329665.1 Christensenella sp. UBA1431 | reverse complement strand
GATCAGGCCGCCGGACCCCATGATCGCGCCCAGATTCTGGAGCGATTCGTAGTCGGTCGGGGTGTTCAGGTTGTCGGCCGTGACGCAGCCGCCGGACGGGCCGCCAATCTGCGCGGACTTGAACTTCTTCCTCTCGGCCATGCCACCGCCGATGTTGAAGAGGATGTCGCCCAGGGGCTTGCCGATGGGCACCTCGATGATGCCGGTATTG
>DCTV01000041.1 GCA_002329665.1 Christensenella sp. UBA1431 | reverse complement strand
CAGCGTCTTGGGCACCGAGGCGTTCACGCCGTACATGCTCATATGGTCGCCGTTGAACGTGGCCCAGCCCAGCGCGAGTTCGCTCAGGTCGGCGGTGCCGACCACGATGCCGCCCGTCTTGTTCGCGATGTCCATGAGGACCTGCGTGCGTTCGCGGGCCTGCGCGTTTTCAAACGCGACGCCGTGGTCCTCAGGGTCATGCCCGATGTCCGAGAAATGCTGCAGACAGGCCTTGGTGATGTCCACTTCCCGCTTGGTGACCGAGAGCAGTTCCATCAGGCGGATGGCGTTGTCGTACGTGCGTTTCGTGGTCCCGAACCCGGGCATCGTCACGCCGGTGATGTTGCCTGGCGGATAGCCGAGCAGCCGGAAGGCGCGCACGGTGACCAGCAGCGCCAGCGTCGAATCAAGCCCGCCCGAGAGCCCGAGGACGGCGCTCATGGTGCGGACATGCTCCAGCCGTTTTGCCAGGCCCGCGGCCTGTAGGTTTAGTATCTCACGGCAACGCTCCTCCATCACGCACGGGTCGGACGGCACGAACGGGTACGGATCGATCCGCCGTTCGAAATGGCCTTCTGTAAGCGCGCGCAGCGTGCCCTTTACCCGCACTGGCGCCGTTTCTTCCTGTTTTTCACAGGACCATTCCATCCCCGTGCCCTGCCGCCGTTCCGCGGACAGCGCTTCGATATCCACGCAGGCGTATTTGATCTGTCCCTTCCGCAGAAAACGTTCGCCCTCGGCCAGGACGCGCCCGTTTTCCGCGATCAGGCACGCGCCCGAGAACACGGAGTCGGTGGTGGACTCGTGGACGCCCGACGAGGCGTACGCATAGGCGCACATGCAGCGCGCGCTCTGCTGTTCGACGAGTTTGCGCCTGTATTCGTGCTTCGCCACCAGTTCGTTGCTCGCGGACGGGTTCACGATCAGGTTCGCGCCGGCGATGGCCAGCGTCGAACTCGGCGGCACCGGAGCCCAGAGGTCCTCGCAGATCTCGATGCCCATCACCAGCGAGTCCCCCAGTTCGAAGAGCAAGGAACCGAACGGGACCTTTTCGCCGGCAACTTCGATCGTGAGCGAGACCCCGCGGCCCGAATCGAACCAGCGCCGTTCGTAGTACTCCCGCCGGTTCGGGACGAATATTTTGGGTACGACGCCGAGTACCCTGCCCGACTGCACCGCCGCGGCGCAGTTAAACAGCCGCCCCCTGGCCGCCAGCGGAACGCCGGTCACGAAGCACAGGTCCGAATCCCGCGTCCTTTCCGCCAGTTCTGCAAGGCCTTTTTGCGCCGCTTTGAGCAGCACGTCCTGCCCGAACAGGTCGCCCACGGTATACCCCGTGATAAACAGTTCGGGGAACACCAGCACCTGCGCGCCGGATGCCTCCGCCTCGCGGACCACGGCAACGGCGGTGTCGATATTCTTTCGCGGATCGCCGACCGAGACGGGCGGCGACGCCACGCCCACTTTAACAAACCCCTGCATCATAACAGCGCCTTTCATGACTCACCGGAATTGGGACATATTGCCTGATCCCAGTATAATTCATTTTCCCCGCCTGTACAAATCCCTTTGTATCCTGCAAACGAAGGCTTTAGGATGTAAAGCTTTGTCGCATAAAGCAATCCCTCCCCCGGGGCGTTCACAGGCCCCATTATTATTTTCCCCGGGACGCGTCGGCCCGGCGAAGAAACGGCGCTTTTCGAAAATAGCGCCGTTTCAAACCGATAAAGGCCCCCGACAGTGGTAAATAGCCAACGCAAGCCATGAATCAGCCGCCCTTTTTTCTGCGCGCCCGCGACGGCGCNNCCCTTTCCGCTGCGCGCCCGCGACGGCGCGCCGATTACGCGAGCGTGATCTTCACCGGCGTCGGATTGGTCAGGTTGTCGCTTAATGGACACCGCTGTTCGATCGTTTCGAGCCATTTTCGCTTCGTGGCTTCGTCGGCCTGCAAATCCGGGTTCAGCGTGACGCGTATTTGCTTGAATCCCGCGCGTTCCTCCATGGACTTCCCGGAAAAACGCCCCGGGTTGAGGTCCCCCTCGGCTTCAATCGTCATCCCCCGCAACTCGATGTTCATCTCGTTTGCCACGAGGTTCGCGACGACGTTGAGGCAGCCCGCCAGCGCGCCGAGCAGGTATTCCACGGGATTCGCCCCCTTGTCCGAGCCCCCGAGGTTGGCGGGTTCGTCCACATACATCGAGAAATTACGGGCCTGCACGCGGACAAGTGCCGGGCCTTCCCTTTTGGCCGAGACCGAGAACTTCATATCCGCCATATCCGCCCCTCACTTTCATTAAATGGATTTTTGTTTATACTTCCCATCGCTTTCCCGCAATATTACGGCATCATCAGAGGCGAAAAGCCCCGCGGACTCCCCGGCATACAGTCCTACTTCGTGATGAAGGGGCTGAGCAGGCTTACGAAGCCGGAAAGCGGCATGGTCTGCAGCCATATGCGGCCGGGCCCGGTCACGCGCGTGTTGAACAGGCCTTCGCCGCCCAGCATCACGTTCTTCAATCCCTTGACCGTCTCGACAGACAACTGCACGGTTTCTTCCATCGCGGCGAGATACCCCGTATCTATCAACATGCCCTGGCCGGGACCGAGCACGTATTCGACGCAATGGCCGTCGACCTCGATGAAGGCCGTTCCTTCGCCGCTCAGCCTCTGCATGATGAAGCCCTCGCCCCCGAAGAAACCCGCGCCGAGCTTCTTCTGGAAGAAAACGCTCAGCGTGACGCCGGCTTCGCTGGCCAGAAACCCGGTCTTCTGCACGATCATCGACCTGCCCGGCGCGATCTTAAACGGGATGATCGACCCCGGGAAGCTCGAGGCGAACGCGATCATCCCCGGTCCGCCCTGCGCGGTGTACCTGTTTTGGAACATGGACTCTCCGCTGAAAGCGCGGCCCAGCGCTTTCCCCAGGCCACCGGCTTTCGTCTCCATCTTCATGTTGGGCGACATCCAGCTCATCGAACCGCGCTCGGTAATCATCGTTTCACCCGCGTCGAGCGAGCAGATCACGACCGGCAGCGGCGTGCCGTCAATCGTATACTGCATGCAACATACCTTCTTCCTTTTTTATTCTTGGCCGCCCGGGGCAGCCTTTGATACTCTATTATCGGTTCTTCCCGGTCTACTACCGCAGGGCGTCAAGACATAAACCCAAGACGGTATTTATGCAAAATCGGGGTCATGCGATGCAGATACGGTTGCGGCCTGTTTTTTTCGCGTGATACAGAGCGTTGTCGGCGGCTTCATACAACTCCTGCGGCGACTCGATGCGCTTTCCTATTCCCGGCATCGTACAGGCAACGCCCGCGCTCACCGTAATGACACTGAAAGGCGAATCTGGGTTGGGGATGCCGAGTTCGAGCACGGCGGTGCGCGCCCTTTCCATGATGTCCACGGCGTCTTCCAGGGCGGTGAGGGGAAGCATGAACGCGAGTTCCTCTCCGCCCACGCGCGCGAGTTCGTCGCTCTCGCGGTGGATCATGGCGCCGATGGCCTTGGTCACCATACGAAGGCATTCGTCCCCTTCGCTGTGGCCGTATCGGTCGTTGAAGTGTTTGAAATGGTCGATGTCTATCATCACCAGCGATATGGGTTTTTGCTCACGCCGGCAGTAGTTCCAGCTGAACTGCATCGCGATGTCGAATTTCCTGCGGTTGGAGATGCCCAGCAGCGGGTCGGTCAGGGACATATGCTGGAGTTCCGCCTGCGTAACCTCGCTCATGAAAGCGCCGGCACGCACCCTGTACAGGATCCGCGAACCGATCCACGCAAGGACAGCGCAGGCCGTCGTCACGAAGATGACCTGGGATATTTCGTATTGACCGGAACGGTAAACGGCCAGCAGCGTGACGTACACCGCCTGGGACAGGCCAAACACGACGATGGATTCCCTTATCGGGCTGTAAAAAAACATCGCGAACGAGAAAAGGCCGAGCACATAGACCACAACACTGACGGTCATCGGATAGATCAGGATCGACATGAAAACGACGTAAGCCATGCAAACGACAACGCTCACGTGGTTGAGCGCCAACGTGAACCGGCTCCCCCGGATGAACCGGCGTTTGACGAGGAAATATAAAAACAGCAGGACGCAAAGCGTCGTGACGAAGACGTAGGACGCGACAAGCGCCGTGCCCCTGACGTGTTCAATGACGTCCACCAGCCCGCCGACGACGCCTATGATCTGTCCCAGCACGACGGCGATTGCAAGCACTTCGACGATCACGCACCTCGAAGCGTTGACGCTGTTGTTCTTCCGACCGAACATGCGCCGGTATTGTGCCGGTACCGACCCGCTGCCAAGTCTGACGGATGCTTTATGCCCAATGCGGCTCCACAACGATGTGATGGATTTTACCTTACGCTTCTCCGAAGAATCTTCCATATCAACCCTTAACTATTTGGACGGCGTCGGGGAGCTACTCATAATAATCCGGCTTTGCGGCTTCTCTTGCAGTTTTAACGAAACGGGACGGCGCCCGTGCCTCACGGGGGAAAGGTGTCGTCTGGTCGGGTGTGAATAGTACTTATAACTAAGAATACCATGATCGGGCAGTTCATCCAACAGGTAGTTGACAGGGAGAACTGCCGATCTTTTGCTTTATTGGCGGCTGTTTCCGTGGTAATCTATATGAAAAGGACACCGCCAGGAGGGACAACAGTGATTAAAACATGCATCTTTGACATGGACGGAACACTCACAGATACGTTTGAGGACATCGCAAACGCCGGAAACTATGCCCTGTCCGTCCTCGGGTTTCCCGTGCATCCAATAGATAACTACAAGGCTTTCATCGGCAACGGTGTGAGTAACCTGATGACCCTTGCGATGCCCGAGCACGCCCGTACCAGGCAGAACGTGGACGCGATGCTCAGGCTCGCGCTCAAACACTATGACGAGCACCTGACGGCCTGCACCCGGCCCTTCGAAGGCGTCCCGGAACTGTTGAAGACGCTCACCAACAACGATATCGCGCTCTGTATCGTAACCAACAAGGCCGATCACCAGGCAAAGCTTTTGGCCAAAGCCTTCTTCCCCGAAATAACCTTCCTCGCAATATTTGGGGAGCGCGAGGGTTCGAAGGAAAAGCCCGACCCCACTGACGCCCTTGCCTGCGCGCGCCTGTCGGGGGCTGCGCCGCATGAATGCGCGTTCATCGGCGATTCGGACGGCGACATTTATACCGGCAGGAACGCCCAAATGGTCACGATCGCCGTGGACTGGGGATACCGCACGCGCGAATTCCTCGAGGCCGCCGGCCCGGACTATATCGCAAGCACGCCCAAGGAACTCTCTGAATTCCTGTTAGGATGCCGATGTCGCTGCGAAAACGCCGCCGACTAGCCGGGATCGTCTCTGTCGTTTTGCGGCATAATATTGCAATTATTTCTAAAAACAGTATTATATTAGTGTGCGGGTTATGTATGTATCATGCCGCAAACAAATCGATCCTGTGTGCGTCATACCAAACGAATCCCATACTGCCGCGCTTTAACACATGACCATGCAGAGAATATCAACCGTTACAGGAATTTCAAACGTCCGAAAGGTAATATAACATGCTTTATTATAAAATAATCGTAAGTTTTACAAAAATCGATGCCTCGCATCAGCCAGACCGCAACGGGTTTTGCACCGGTTTACCGGGCCTGGCCGGAAAGGTTTTCGTTTTCCGGCCGGAATCCGCCCGGGGCATTTCGGAGGAAAAATGCCGGTTTGCGATTCGGGGCAGTGAATCAGCAATATGACGGCGCAACTCTACGCCGTCAAGGCGCCGCCTTCGCTGCGGGAACTCCCCGCTTCGCGCTGGCTCCGCTGGCTCGACGGGGAAACGCGCGCGCGCATCCTCGATCAACGCAACCCCCAGGACGCGGCGACCCGTTTGTGCACGAGACGTTTGCTCCTGTACGCAATAAGGGACGCCTGCGGCGTGGACGCGCAATCCTTGAAGCTGGCCCGCACCCCGGCGGGCAAACCGTATTTCACGGGCCCCGGCGCCCCGCACTTCAGCCTGAGCCATTCGGGCGCGGCCGCGTTTTGCGCTGTCCACGGCGCGCCTGTCGGAGCGGACGTAGAGCGCGTACGCCGGGTCGAGCCAGCGCTGGCCAGGCGGGTCATGTCAGAATGCGAACTGGCGGCTTTTAAAGGCAGCACCGACAAAGATGGGTTCTTTTTCAGGATCTGGACGCTCAAGGAGAGTTATCTTAAGCAGACCGGCCAGGGCATAGCCTGCGAGCTTCGGTCCCTGTCCTTCACGATTGAAGGCGATGCCGTCATGTTCAATGTGCCGGGGTACACATTCGGGCTCTACTCCCTTTGGGACGGCTACCAGGCCGCCGCCTGCCTCGCTTTCGGCGCGCCTCCCGCAGCCGTAATAATGCCGACCCTGGACGAACTGGATGATTTTTGATCCCGTATCAAAAAAACGTATGCAAGGTGGTTTGCATGAAGGAAGAAAAAAACCTTTACCCGCTTTCACACCCGCAGCGCCGTATCTGGTACAGCGAAAAACTTCATCCGGGCACCAGCATGTGGAATATCGCGGGCACCCTAAAGATCAAGGGAAAGCTCAACCTTGAGTACATAGAAAAAGCCGTGCTGGCGTTCATCGAAAAGAACGACACGATCCGCCTGCGCATAACGGAAGTCAACGGCGTCCCCTTCCAATACATAGCCCCGTTTACGGACCAAAGGATCGACGTCATCGATTTCAGCTCCTCCGGCCTCCGCCAGCTTTTCGAGTGGGACCAGGCCCAGACGGCGGCGCCGATGACCATGCTCGATTCCTGCCTGTATTATTTCGCGATCATCAAGTTGCCCGGCGGCAAAGGCGCGCTTTATGCGAAGGTGCACCATATCATGTCCGACGGGTTTTCCCTGGTCCTGGCTTCCGGCATAGTGATCGACAATTACCGTGCGCTGCTCTCGGGCGAACCCCTCAACCAGGACCCGCCGGGATCGTATATCGATTACATCCACAACGAACGGAAGTATCTGGAATCAAAGCGTTTCGTCATGGACAGGCAGTTCTGGAACCGGCGTTTCGAATCCCCGCCCGAGCCCACCGTGTTAAAAGAGAAAAAAGAAACCTACTACGGGACGCGGGCGCGGCGTAAGGCGTTCATGCTGCAGCCGAAACTCTCCGAACAGATCAGGGCGTATTGCCGGCAGACGAACAAATCCATCTTCACCTTCTTCATGAGCGCGCTGAGCGCCTATATCTTCCGGGTGACCGGCAAACGCGACATCGTCGTGGGCGCTCCGGTAGTCAACCGCACCACGCAGGAGTCGAAAACGTCGATCGGCATGTATGTGAGCACCGTCCCCGTGCGCATCGAGATCGACGAAAACCTGCCTTTCGACAGATTCATGCAGACGGTCTCGAACGCCTGGATGTCCGTGCTCAAGCACCAAAAGTATCCGTACAACCTGCTCTTGCAGGACCTCCGCAAAACGCACAAAGGCCTCGAATCGCTCTACGACATTACCCTGTCCTACCAGAATGCGATGTTCGACAAGAAGACAAGGGCTTTCACCGAAGAGGGTCGGTGGCATTTTTCCGGTCATCAGGTCACGTCGCTGAGCATTCACGTGGACGACCACGAGGGCGAAGGCAGGTTCATCATGGACTACGACCATCACGTTCCCCTGTTTTCCCTCAAGGAGATCGAATACATCCACGAGCACATGTTCTGCATCATCAACGACGTGCTCGCATACCCCAAAAAGAACCTTGCCCGGCTCAATATGCTCACGGTCGAGGAAGCCGACCGCATTTTGAACCGGTTCAACGATACCAAAACCGAGTTTCCAGAAGGCAAATCCCTGGCCGATCTCTGGAAGGCGCAGGTGATGCGCTCTCCCGGTGCCGTCGCCGTTATCGCCGGCGAAAGCTCCCTCACCTACGCCAAGCTCGACGCAAGGGCCGGGGCGCTCGCAAGGAGGCTGCGGGCGATGGGCCTGGGCCCGGACAGCATCGTGGGTGTGATGGTCGACCGTTCGCTCGACCTTCCCGTATGCATACTCGGCGTGCTTAAGGCGGGCTGCGCGTTCCTGCCCATCAACCCCGAACTGCCTGCAGAGAGGGTCTCCTATATGCTCGAAGACTGCGGCGCGCGTGCGCTGCTGCTCTCCGAAAGGCTCCTTGACCGCTTCCGCCAGGACCTCAGTATCGAGATACTCACGACCGATACGATCCGGGGACTGAAAGGGACTTCGCCCAAGGTGCGCATCAAACCGGAAGATCTGGCCTATGTCATCTATACTTCAGGGTCTACAGGGATGCCCAAGGGCGTTGCCATCGAGCACCGTTCGATCGTCCATTTCCTGTATTCGCTCTGTTCCATCATGGATTTCTCCCCCGGGAACCGCGTGCTCTGCGCCGCTTCCATCTCGTTCGACCTGTTCATCATGGAGTCGCTCCCGACGCTGGTCAGCGGCGCGACGCTGGTGCTGGCGGCAGAACACGAAACGTCGATCCCGCGCAAGCTGGCCCGGCTCCTGGAGAA
Organism: Christensenella sp. UBA1431; assembly: GCA_002329665.1. Classification (GTDB taxonomy): domain Bacteria; phylum Bacillota; class Clostridia; order Christensenellales; family UBA1431; genus UBA1431. The sequence continues at coordinate 18,108 of DCTV01000041.1, read as the reverse complement.
AAACAAAGTGAACAAGCTCATGTTCACGCCGTCGCGCATGCAGCTTCTTCTGAGCGACGAACTCGCCCGGAAGTGCCTGCCCCACGTCCGCGAGATCATGCTGGGCGGCGACGTGCTTTCCGATGCGCTCCTTCGCAAGATCAAAGCCTGCACGGGCGCCCGTATCCTGAATTTTTACGGGCCGACGGAAATCACCATCGCCGCAACCTGCAAAGACCTCACGGACAGCAGGAGCGTCAATATTGGCAAGCCGATGCCCAACACGAAGATATACATACTCGACGCGCACAAGAATCCCGTGCCCATCGGCGTTTACGGGGAACTTTACATCAGCGGCCGCGGCCTCGCGCGCGGCTATGTCAATCGGCCCGAACTAACCGCCGCCGCTTTCGTGGACAACCCGTTCGCTCCGGGCGAGAAAATGTACCGCACGGGGGACCTGGCGCGCTGGTACCCGCTGGGCGACATCGAATTCCTGGGCCGCGTAGACCAGCAGGTGAAGATCAGGGGCTACAGGATCGAGCTGGGCGAGATCGAAAACCGCCTGTCCCAGGTCCAAGGCGTCCGTTCCTGCGCGGTGGTCGACCGGAGAGCGGACGAAAACGGCCGAAAATACCTTTGCGCATACATCTGCGGCAGCGACCTCCCCACCCGTTCGCAACTCATCACGGTGCTCTCGCGCGACCTGCCCGGCTACATGATCCCGTCCTATTTCGTCGTTCTCGACGAACTCCCGCTCAATTTCAGCGGGAAGCTCGATAAAAAGCGCCTGCCCGACCCGCTCAAACATGCGATCACCACCGTCGTCGACGACTTCGATCCGCCCGCCACCGAAACCGAAAAAGCCCTCGCCTCCATCTGGAGCAGGATCCTCAAAGTCCACCCCATAGGGCGCAACGACAGCTTTTTCGACATCGGGGGCGATTCGCTGAGCATCGTCGCCGCGATGGGCGAAGTGCAGAACACCTTCCATGTCGACATCTCACTCGAAGACATGTACCGCGCGCCTTCGCTCAAGGCATGCGCCGAGTGCATCGACAGCGCCGACAAGCAGGACTACAGGCCGATCCGGCCCGTTCCCGCACGGCGGTATTACCCTGTCTCTCCCGCGCAGATGCGCATGTACGTGCTCTCGATCGGGGACGGGTCGCAGACGGTCTACAACATCCCGCTCGCGCTCAAAATCACCGGCCCGCTGGACGTAGCGGCCCTGGAAAAGGCTTTTCAGGCCCTGATCCGGCGCCACGGGATCCTTCGCACAGGGTTCGTGATGCACGGAAACAGGCTTTGCCAGCAGATACGCAAACATGTCGATTTCAGCCTGGAAGTCGACGACTGCCCTCCATCGGGCCTGCGTTCGGCGCTTAAAAACCTGAACAGGCCCTTCGATCTTTCCGTGCCGCCGCTGTTGCGTGCAACCTTGCTCAGCAGGGGACAGCAGAGCCATATCCTCTATATCAATATCCACCACAGCGTCTGCGACGGGCACTCCATGGATATACTGCTAAAGGAACTCTTCGCCCTTTACAGCAACAAACTCCCGCTTGGCAAAGACATCGAATACAAGGATTATACGATGTGGCACCTCGACTTCCTGGCTTCGGAAGCGGGCAAAAAGCAGGGCGCATACTGGAAAGCCGCGCTCGGCGACGGGGTGCCACTGCTGAACCTGCACACGGACCGCCCGCGTGGCGCGCTGCAAACGTTTGCGGGCGCGCGCATGCGCTTCACGCTCCCGGAAACGCTTTCGGAGAAGCTGCGAAACTTTGCCCAGGGGCAGGACGTGACGCTTTTCATGCTGTTCTTCGCGGTATACAACGTGTTCCTCTACAAATACACGTCGCAGGAAGACATCGTGGTAGGCGTCCCCGTGGCCGGACGCTCGCGCGACGAACTCAAAGACATGCCCGGGATGTTCGTCAACACGCTCCCGATACGCAGTTTCCCAAGGAGCGACATGACCTTCGGGGAATTCCTCAGCACCGTGCGCGAAAACTGCCTCTTGGCTTTACAGAATGCGGATTATCCCCTCGATCTGATCGTGAGCGACCTGGGCATCGCGCGTTCCCTGAGCCGCAACCCCCTGTTCGATACGATGCTGGTCCTGCAGACTATAAGCGGTTCGCTCCCTCAGATGGAGGGCCTCAAGGTCAGCCTCTGCCCGTTCGATCCCGGCACCGCGAAGCTGGACCTGACGCTGGAAGTATACGACAACGCGCGCTCCCTGCGCTGCGAATTCGAATACAACACCGCGCTGTTCAAGAAAAACAGCATAGTGCAAATGGCACGCCATTTTACGAATCTGCTTCAAACGTTGACGGAGCAAACCCAAATTCCACTAAAGCGGGTTCAGGTGCTCACGCCCGAGGAAATACGCGAACTTACCTGGATGAACTTCGTAGAATATGAGCTGGATAGCACGAAAAGCATTCAGGGCCTGTTTGAGCAGCGCGTATACGAACACCCTGAAAAACCTGCGCTCATCATGGAAGGGACATCTCTGACATACGCACAATTGAACGACCGTGCCAACCAAATAGCGCGGCACCTCATCGGCCTGGGCGTACAAAGGAACGAAATCGTGGCCGTGTGCCTGCGCCGCTCGTTCGATCTGGTCGCAGGCATACTGGGCGTTTTGAAGGCTGGTGCGGCGTATCTGCCCATTGACCCCGAGTACCCGAAAGAGCGAATCCGTTTCGTTTTATCGGATAGCCAGGCAGCGGTTCTTTTAACAGACTGCCCGGATTTCGACGGATACCTGGCAACAACCGTGAATACAGACAGCATCCTGCTTTATGAGGACGCTGCAAATCCCTGCATACCCGAATTACACGGGGATTTGGCGTACGTAATCTATACGTCGGGTTCGACCGGCCTCCCAAAGGGGGTTGCCATAGCGCGGGTTTCGCTGCTGAACTATTATGAAGGAGCAAAGCGGGTGCATAATTTTCGTGCGGAAGATATCTGCGTATCCATAACAACCGTTGCATTTGATATTTTCGTTGAAGATACGCTTGTTCCCTTATTCTGCGGTTGTACCGTTGTACTGAGTTCGGACGAGGAATCAAAGCAACCGCATCTTGTCGCAGATTTGCTTAATACCCAAAAGGCCGCTTACATACAGGCTACGCCGACGCGGATGCTTTTGATGATGAGTGATTCGTCCTTTAAAAAAGCTATTTCCCGTTTACGTATCATTGCCCTTGGCGGGGAACCGGTTCCTCTCTCACTGCTTAAGCTTCTCAAACGTCATACAAATGCGCGGATCATTAACTGGTATGGGCCAACCGAAGCAACCGTATACTGCACAGTCAAAGACCTTACTAAGAGTTCGCGGATCACCATCGGACATCCGATCCTTAACATGCGCATGTATGTCCTGGATAAGCATCAGAATTTCGTGCCGCCCGGGGTGCCCGGCGAAGGGTATATCAGCGGTATCGGCGTAAGTGTAGGTTATATACACCGGGAGAAGCTTACAAAAGAAAGGTTCCTTCCGGATCCGTTCGTTCCCGGAGATATCATGTACCGTACCGGCGATGTGTGCAGGCTGAATTCTTCCGGAGATTTAGAGATGCTGGGACGCGTGGATTATCAGGTGAAAATTCACGGCCATCGTATCGAGTTGGGAGAAATCGAGACAACGATCCGTTCTTTCCCGAATATTGTCGAATCCGTTGTAAAGGATTTCGGTGCAAATACCGATAAGTATTTAGCGGCGTATTTTACTGCGTCGCAGCCGGTAGATCTTTCGGAGCTACGCGAGCATCTCGGCAAACAACTTCCGGCTTATATGATCCCCTCGCGCCTGATCGAGGTGGACAACATTCCGCTCACCTCGAACGGTAAGATCGATCGGAAAGCTTTGCCGGAGCCGTCTATTGAAGACGTGGTTCATACTTCTTCCCAAACGCATGTACCGCTGACAAAGAACGAACGAATCATGCGGCGGATATGGTCGAAGATACTGGGCGTGAAGAACATCGGCCCTGACGACAACTTCTTTGCACTGGGCGGTTCCTCGCTGGACGTCATCCGCGTCCAGGCCGCCATTCTGCAATACGACTGGAGGATACGCACACAGGATTTCTACGACCTGCAAACGCTGCGCGCCGTCTGCAACGCCATAGGCCAAGTGCCCAAAAATCAGGGTGGCGAACAGGGGCCGGAAGCAAGAAAGAACGTTGCCGTCAACCGCGCGGACAAGCCTCTTGGCGGCGTAAAGCTCGATCGCGTCCTGCTCACCGGCGCAACGGGGTACCTGGGGGTCCATATTCTTCACGAACTGATTACAGCTTACGACAGTACCGTATACTGTCTTGTGCGGGACAACAAGCACATCGAGAGCACACAGCGTCTGAAACAGACCCTGGCCTTCTATTTCGGCGCCGAACGTTCCGAGCGGCTTACGAAAAACATTCGGCTCGTGCAGGGCGACGTGTCCTCCCGGTACCTGGGCATCCAAAAAAAAGAGTGGGAAGCCCTTGGCAAAAGCGTTTCCGCCGTGATCCACTGCGCGGCGCTGACCAGCCACATCGGGCGCGCCGAGCTGTTCACCCAGGTCAACGTAACGGGGACGGAAAACGTCGTTGCGTTCTGCGAACAGGCGGGAGCCTCCCTGATGCACGTATCGACCATCAGCGTCTCCGGGACACGCTATACGGACGACCCCGGCAAAAACGGCACCTTTTCCGAGGACTGCTATTATATCGGCCAAAATTATTTGGATAATGAATACGTAAAAACGAAATTCATGGCCGAAGGCGCGGTGCTTGACGCCATCGACCGCGGGCTGGATGCGCGGATCTTCCGCGTGGGCAACCTGACGTGCCGGTATGAGGACGCGAAGTTCCAGATCAACCCGCACGCCAACGCGTTCGCGCAAAGGATCCGTTCGCTCGCTACGCTGGGGTGCGTCCCGATGGGGATGCTCGCCGCCACGCTGGATATGACCCCCGTAGACAAATGCGCCCAGGCCATACTCGCCCTTTCCCGTCTCGACGGTATGACCATGCGCGTATTCCATGTTTACAATCCGCACGATATGACGGTTTCGGACCTGGTCGGTGCGATGCGTGCCGAAGGAGTAAACGTGGATACCGTCTCCAACGAGGCGTTCGGGGCCCTGCTCAAGGACCTGAGCAGGAAGGGCGATCTCGAAGGCCTGTCCGGGATCATGGCCGAAGCGGGCTCGGATATGCCCGCGCCCCTTATCGTTCCCGCGTCCACAAAGACGAAAGAGTGCCTGTCGCTCGCGGGTTTCGAATGGCCCCGCCCGGAAATCGAATACATCCGATCGTTCGTTCATTCGCTGCTGTTCGCGCATTAGGAGGGATCAGGTTTGCTGGATAGTTCATTCATCCTGTTGTTCGCAACGACGTTGCTGATCTTCTTCCTTTTTTTCTTTATCCTTGCATCCAGAAACAAAAAAGTCCTGCACTACCTGTTCCTAATATCGATGGTCGAACTGATCATCTGGTCGGTCGCCGTAATGCTCGAGGTGGTCTTCTTCAATGAGGGAAATCAAATATACCTGATTTTCGAAAGTGTTGTATATTTCGGCATATGCCTCACACCCGTGAGTTTTCTGCTTATCTGTTACCATTATGTGCATGCGGACCACCCGTTTTCCTGGAAGGAACTGCTCCTGTTCATCATCCCCGTGATAACGATCATCATGGTTTTCACAAACGACCTCCACCACCTGTTTTACATCAGTTACTCGCCCGCTCCCGGCGTTCCGGTGGAGATCGGACCCTATTTTTACGTACATTCCTTTTATTCCTATGCGTGCCTGTTGGGCGGCATTTTTTACCTTATCAGGTTCGCGATCAAAAACCTCGGGCGGCTTTCGCCGCAGGCTTTCCTCGTCACCGCAGGCACATTCATACCGTTGGCGGTAAATATCTGCTACACGCTGGGGGTACCCGGCTTCACGATTTACTCGACACCGACCGCCTTTTCCATAACCATTACGCTATACGTCTTTGCGATGACCCGCTTCAACCTGCTCAAGGTCACGCCCGTTGCGCTGCAGACCATTGTGAACCGAATATCGGATAGCTATATCGTGATCGATCCGGATATGAACATTATCGACTATAACAAAACGTTAAAAGACAGTTTTTCGTCGGTAATCGCTATACAAAGACACAATAACCTGTATAATGTAATTGTCGACACCCCTTCGCTGGGCATCGACCCGGATAAGCTTATGGACATCATCAGGAAAACCGCTCAATCGCAGCAAACGATATCAATAGAACGCCATTTTGAGCTTAACGACAGCGAGATGCATTTCTCCATAGAGTTCACGCCTATCGTTTCGGGCAAACACTGTATCGCGATCATCATACTGCTAAAGGATATTACGCAGCATGTGAAGGATTTCAACACGATCCAGGAAAACCAGGCCGTTTTGCTCGAAAGGCAGCGACTGGCTTCGCTGGGCCAACTCATCGGCGGCATAGCGCATAACCTGAAAACGCCGATCTTCTCCGTTTCCGGCGGAATAGACCAGTTGCAGTATCTCGTGAAGGAATACGACGACTCCATCGAGGATAAAGAGGTCACGACTAAGGACCACCACGAGATCGCGGAGGAGATGCACGACTGGCTCATGAAGATGAAGACGCATATGGCATATATGTCCGATATTATTACGACAGTCAAGGATCAGGCGGCACAGTTCAATATCGACACGCAGGGTTCGTTCACCGTAGGGTCCCTGTTGAAGCGCGTCGATATTTTGATGAAGCACGAACTCATCAAAAACTGTTGCCACCTGAAAAAATACATCGAAGTAGACCAAAAAACCCTGATCCGCGGAGACATCAACAGCCTGGTCCAGATACTCGACAACATCATCATAAACGCCATTCAGTCGTATGAAGGACGGGAAGGTACGATTGAGATAAGAGTTACGAAACAGGCCGAAGGCACGCTCATCGCAATAAGCGACCATGGAAAGGGCATAAGCGACAAGGTCAGGGACCTGCTATTCAAGGAAATGATCACGACGAAAGGCAAGCACGGCACAGGCCTTGGCCTTTACATGTCCTACAGCACCATAAAGGGTATGTTCCGCGGAAACATGTGGTTCGATACCGAACTGGGGAAAGGCACGACATTTTACATCTCCCTCCCCCCGTTCGATACCGGAAAGGAGTAAAGGCAGATGCGCAAAAGGCCCTATGCGCCCATCAACAACGAAATCAGCATCATGGTAATCGATGACGAACAAGGCATCATCGACAGCGTCTCCGCTTTGCTGCAACGCAACGGATATGCCAGCAAAGGCTTTATTAACCCCATGGACGGGCTCGAGGAACTTTCCCAAAGCCATTACGACCTGCTCATCCTGGACTATTTCATGGAGCCGCTGCACGGCGACGCCGTCGTCGAAATGATTCGCAAGACCAACAAGGAACTCTATATCCTGCTGCTCACGGGCCACAAGGACCTCGCGCCGCCGCTGAGCACCATCAAGGCGCTGGACATCCAGGCCTACTGCGAGAAGAGCGACCGGCTGGATCAGTTGCTGTTACTTGTCGAGTCCGGTATTAAATCGATTGGACAAATGCGCACAATACAAAAGTTCCGCGACGGGCTCAACAGCATACTGGGCGCCGTGCCCAAAATCTACCAGCTCCAGCCGATCGGGAACATCCTCGAGGAGATACTCAGGCAGATACTCCCCCTGGTCAACAGCAAGGACGCGTTCATCCTCATCGACGACCTCGCCGAATCGGGCAACGCAAACAAGAGCATCTTCAGGGGCATCGGCGCGTACCATGTGCCGATCAACCGGTTCACGGAGATGCTCGACCCCATCATGATGGAAAACATCGGTTTTGCGCGCACCAACGGAAAACGGGTCGAAATGGAGAACGGCACCATCTTTCCGCTGGAAAACGAATATCTCAACTCCATAGGCGTCCTCTACGTAGAGGGGCAGCATTCCACGGAAGGCACGCAGCTGCTTGCCCTGTACGCGAACCAGGCGGCATCCTCGATCAACAACGCCTTTCTGCATTCGCTGGTCAACATCAAAAACGACGAACTCAACCAGACCTACGCCCAGCTTAAAACGAGGTACATGGATACGATCGAGGTACTGCGGCTGGCCGTCGACGCCAAGGACGTCTATACCAGGGGCCACTCCGACCGCGTGGCCTATTACGCGACCAAGCTCGGCCGGGCGCTCTCACTAACCGGCACCGACCTGGAGAACCTGCGCATCGCCGGCTATTTCCACGACATAGGCAAAATAGGGACCTCCGACGACATCCTGCTCAAGAGCGACACGCTGGAACACGGCGAATACGAAGAGATCAAGAAGCACCCGCTCAAGGGCGCGCATATCCTCTCGGCCGTCTCGATGTTCCAGGATGTGGTTCCGCTGGTCCGGCAGCACCACGAGCGCATCGACGGCGAAGGCTACCCGGACGGCCTGAAGGGAGACCAGATCAATTACCTCGCGCGCATCATCTCGATCGCTGACGCGTTCGACGCTATGACCTCCGACCGCCACTACCGTTCGCAACTCAGCCTCCAGGCCGCCATCCGTCAGCTTGAACAGGGCGCCGGAACGCAGTTCGACGCGGAGATGGTCCGGGTGTTTTTAAAAATGCTTCAGGCGGACGAAGACCTCAAGAAAAATGTTACGGCCCCCGATTTCCTGCGTTGAACCGGAGCTAAGCGAAATCGCTTATTGACAACGCCAAACGCTCCATGGTATCATACCAGAAATTCATAATGTCAGCGATGACAGGAATCCCCGTTTGTGCCGAAAAGATCCAGAGAGACGATGTCTGGTGCAAATCGTCGTATGAAGCGCATTCGGGACCTCATCCCGGAGCTTCCGGCTAAAAGCGCTAAGGCGCGAGTAGGCCCGGACGGAAATCCCCGCCGTTACAGGGGGAGCGATATCGAAAGAACGCCGCGCTTCTTTCCGTATCTGCAAAACACGTGCGTTTGCTTTTCGGCAGGAACACGATTAGGTGGTACAGCGAAGAATCCTTCGTCCTAATTGGGACGGAGGTTTTGTTTTTTAAACCAAAAGGAGGTAGTATGATGAAGGAGAAAATCTATATCTTCGATACGACGCTGCGCGACGGCGAACAGATGCCGGGAGTGAACCTCAATCTCCAGGAGAAGATCGAAATAGCCCGCCAGCTCGAAGAACTGGGCGTCGACTGCATCGAAGGCGGCTTCCCCGCGGCGTCCCCGGGCGACTACGAAGCCGTAAAAGGAATCTGCGACCACGTGCAGTGCTCCGTGGCGGCGCTGTGCCGGGCCGTAAAGGGCGACATCCATCGCGGCTGGGATGCGCTCAAGGACGCGAAAAAACCGCGTATCCACACCTTTATCGCAACGTCGCCCGTGCACATGGAATACAAGCTGCGGATGCAGCCCGACGACGTGCTCCGCCGCGCCGCAGATTCGGTCGCGCTCGCACGCAGCCTGTGTGCGGACGTCGAGTTCTCGCCTGAGGACGCGACGCGCTCCGACCCCGTATTCCTCTACGAAGTGCTGCAGGCGGTCATCGAAGCGGGCGCGACCACCCTCAACATCCCGGACACCGTCGGCTACACGACGCCCGAGGAGTTCGCCGCGCTGATCAAGGGCATCCGCGAAAACGTCAAAGGCATCGAAAAAGCCGTGATTTCCGTGCACTGCCACAACGATTTGGGCCTGGCCGTCGCAAATTCGCTCGCAGGCGTAATGAGCGGCGCGCGCCAGGTCGAATGCACCATTAACGGGCTGGGCGAACGCGCGGGCAACGCCGCGCTCGAAGAGATCGTGATGGGCCTGGCCACGCGTCCGAACTATTACAAGATCGGCCACAACATCAAGACCGAGCGCATCACCCGCGTCAGCCGCATGGTGGCCAGCATCACGGGCGTGGACGTGCAGATCAACAAAGCCATCGTGGGAGCGAACGCGTTTAAGCACGAAGCCGGCATCCACCAGCACGGAGTGCTGGCCAACGCGAGCACCTACGAGATCATGACGCCCGAATCGGTGGGTATAACCGCCTCCGGCATCGTGCTGGGCAAACATTCGGGCCGCCATGCTTTCGCGCAGAGGCTCAAGGACCTGGGATACAGCTTCTCGGCCGAGGAGATCGACGAAGCCTTCGTGAAATTCAAGAATCTCGCCGACCGCAAAAAGGACGTCACCGACCGCGACATCGAGGCGCTCGTGGGCACGGAACTCGTCGAAGTCCCCGAGATATACGAACTGGTTTCGTTCCAGATCCAGTCGGGCAATACGATTATGCCTATCGGGAGCGTCACGCTCAGGTACAAGGGCGAGATCGTCAGCGAGGCGGCGGTGGGCGACGGACCCATCGACGCGTGCTACCACGCGATCGACCGCTGTATCGGCGCCGATATGGTCCTTGAGTCGTATGTCATCCGGGCCGTTACGGAAGGCAAGGACGCGCTGGGCGAAGTCTCCACGCGCGTGTCCTTCAACGGGAACACCTACGCCGGCAAGGGCATCAGCACCGACATCATCGAATCGTCCGTGCGCTCCTACCTCAACGCGGTCAACCGCGCCCTTGCCGACCACGAGCTCCAGAACCCGGTTAAGCCCGCCGGCTGACGCATGGTGCGAAGCAAGCCGGCGCATGATAAGAAAACTGAAAGGGGAATTATCAACATGGATCATATGCGGATCGCCCTCCTGCCGGGCGACGGCATCGGTCCCGAGGTCACGAAAGAGGCCGTGCGGGTGCTGGACGCGGCCGCGAAAGGCTTCGGCTTCACGGTCTCGACCGAAGAAGGGCTCATCGGCGGATGCGCGATAGACCGGACCGGCGTGCCGCTTCCGGAGCAAACGCTCTCGCTCTGCAAAAGCTGCGACGCCGTGCTGATGGGCGCCGTCGGCGGGCCGAAATGGGACGGCCTCGAGGGCGCCCTGCGGCCGGAAGCGGGGCTTCTGGGCATACGCGCGGGGCTGGGGCTTTTCGCAAACCTCCGCCCGGCCATCGTGCACGGGGCGCTGATCGGCGCCTCACCGCTCAGGCCCGGAATCCTGGGCGGTCATCTGGACATCCTGATCGTGCGCGAGCTCACGGGCGGTATCTACTTCGGGGAACGCGGGCGCATCAAAAAGGACGGCGCGGAAGCCGCGTTCGATACGGAGCTGTATACGGCGCCCGAGATAGAGCGCATCGCGCGGGTGGCTTTTAACAGCGCGCGCAAACGGTCCCGCCGCGTTTGCTCGGTCGACAAGGCAAACGTCCTGGAGTCCTCGCGGCTCTGGCGCGAGACGGTGACGCGGCTGCACGCTAAGTATCCCGACATCGCTCTCGAACACATGTATGTGGACAACGCCGCGATGCAGCTCGTGCGCAATCCGCACCAGTTCGACGTGGTCGTGACGTCCAACATGTTCGGCGACATCCTCTCCGACCTGGCAAGCCAGATCACCGGCTCGATCGGCATGCTGCCCTCGGCTTCGATCGGCAGCGGCACGGGCCTGTACGAACCGGTGCACGGCTCGGCTCCCGACATCGCCGGGAAGTCCGTGGCCAATCCGCTGGCCGCCGTGCTGTCGGTGTCGATGATGCTCACCCACTCTTTCGGCATGACCGAAGCGTCCGCGGCCATCGAAAACGCCGTTAAAAAAGTGCTTGACGAGGGGCTTCGCACGCCCGACATCGCGGCGGGCGGGCCGTGCGTCACCACCCAGGAGATGGGCGAGCGCGTGGCCGCCTGCGTGCTCGGGCCGTAAGTCTGGATAAAAAACGGGGCCCAAAGGGATTATGTAAAGCCTGCTCGATTCGGGGCAGGCTTTTCTATTTCAGGATTTGTTGGTGTTTTTCAACGCTTCGTTCACGTCCTGGGCCGTGCTCAGCAGTTTGCGGACCGCTTCGCGCTTACGTTTTTCCCGCTGTTCCCGCCTGCTTTGGAGCACTTTATCCCTGTTCTCAGCATAGTATTTGCGTTTCGCCTGGACGATGCGTTCCTTGTTGGCCTGGTAGTATCTGCGCTGAGCGGCCGTGATTCTGTCTTTGTTGGCCGCATAGTATTTCTGCTGTGCCTCACGCTGCCGTTGTGCGGCTTTGGCGAGTTTGATCAGCTCGTCCCTGGACAATTCTTCGACATCCATTGCCACGCCACCCTCTTTCGTTGGTTTCATTTTTATGCGCCGCTTATAATGTCCTTCAGTATAGTATATTGTATGGATGTGCCATGTGTGACCGGCTGAAGACCGGAAAAGACCCTGTTAAGGGGATACGAGACGATGCGGGGCGGGAATCGTTTGTCATTTCTGTATGAAAGAAACGGCAAGCGAGGGGACAGGGGCTGGTTAAGTCTCCGCCCCGGTCCGACGATCATCCCGGCTCCCCTCAGCACTGAATCGATCATCATACGCCGGCGTTCGTTTTCCGCCGTATGGGTTCACGCATTGTGAAATATAACCATCGGGCCCGCCTACTGGCATAATATGCATCCATATTTCCTTTCCCTTAAGGATAACGTATGTTCAGGAGGTGGACACAGCTTGAAAAAAACGAAGCTATGGATTATCCTGACGGTTCTCGTCACGACCTTTTTCACGGGGACCGTGCTGGCGGCACACGACATCTACACCGTTAAGAGAGGCGACAGCCTGTGGAAGATCGCCGTGAAATACCAGATCGGCCTCTCCGAGATCATCGGCGCGAATCCCCAATTCAAGAACCCTGACCTGATCTATCCGGGCGACAAGGTGACGATCCCGAACATCGACGATATAAAGGCCATCGAGGCGGAAGCCATCCGCCTGACCAACGCCCAGCGCAACAGATACGGCCTCCCCGCGCTCAAAAGCAACTGGGAGCTTTCACGGGTCGCGCGCTATAAATCCGCCGACATGCGCGACAACCGGTATTTCAGCCACACATCCCCCGTCTACGGCGGGCCGTTCCAGATGATATCGGCCTTCGGCATATGGTATTCCGCGGCGGGCGAAAACATCGCAAAAGGCCGTCTCAGCGCCTCGGCGGTGGTCCAGGGCTGGATGAACAGCCCGGGGCACCGCGCGAACATACTGAGCAACAATTATACGCAGATCGGCATCGGCCTGGCAACCGACAGCACCGGCACGAATTACTGGACGCAGATGTTCATCAGAAAGTAAGGCCGTACGTACCGGCAACGCCCGGCAGCCCCCTCCTGCATTTACTGACCGAAAAGCGACGTGAGCGCGCCGCCAGATTTCAGTCGACCATGAAGGAGCGTCGGGGGCTGCCGCACACGTCTTCAAATCCGCTCCAATTTGGCGAAACCGGCGCCGTACCGGCCGATAATGGACCGGCGTCTTCTTTTAACAAGCGGGGAAGCATGCGCATATCCTATACGAAAACCCATAAGGAGGCTGTTCCCATGAAGACGTCCAACGCGGCCGAACGGATGCCCAGGCCCGTTGCCGCAGCCGAACTCCACGGCAGCCATTTAGCGCCCGGAATAAGGGGAATCGTGCGGTTTTATCCCGCGCACTCGGGCACGATGGTATCCATCGTGGTCAGTGGCCTGCCCGAACTGCGCCTATCCAAGGGCCCAAAAAATCGCGTGGGCCCCTTTGCTTTCCACATCCATGAGGGAGACGTCTGCGGTTCGCCGCGCCCGCCCGAACCCTTCCGCGCGGCCGGCGGGCATTACAATCCTAAAAACCGCCCCCATCCCCTGCACGCGGGCGACCTGCCCACCGTCTACCCGAACCGCGGCTATGCGAACATGACCGTTTACACGGACCGGTTCCGCCCCGACGAGGTCATAGGTCGTACGGCGATGCTGCACATACGCCCCGACGACTACCATTCGCAGCCGGCCGGAAACGCGGGAGAACGCATCGCCTGCGGCGTGATACGCGCCGTCTAGCGCTGCCGGGCCCGCCCAGTTTGCAGCGCGTCCGGCGCCGCCCCTCCGGACAAGCCCCTGCCGTGTCCTGTCGGCCGGAAACAAAAGGGGGCGTGTTTTTGCTTGCACATAAATCGGCACGTGATAAAATATAGGGGATAATCGAAAAACAAAAGAGGGTCAAACTATGACAGATACACCGGCACTCCCGCGCGTGGCGGCCATGCACGACATCTCGGGGTTCGGGAAATGTGCGCTCACGACCGCTCTTCCCGTGCTCTCCGCCTGCGGCGTGGAGGTCTGCCCGCTTCCCACCGCCATCCTTTCGACCAACACGGCCTTTGAAGGCTTCTATATCCATGACTTCACGCCGTGCATGGACGCCTATATCCGGCACTGGCAGAAGATCGGGCTTGCGTTCGACGCCTTCTACAGCGGGTTCCTCGGCTCGTATGAACAGATCGGCATCGCCCGGGACTTCGTCCGCGATTTTTCTCCGCCGCTCGTCGTCATCGACCCCGTCATGGGGGACAACGGCGTGATCTATAAGACGTATACGCCCCGGATGTGCGAGGGCATGAAGTCGCTTGCCGAGATCGCCGACGTGCTGACGCCGAACCTCACGGAAGCCTGCGTGCTGGCCTCGAAGCCCTACGACCCGGACCGCATCTCATCTGCGGACATCGAGAGCCTCGCGCGCCGGATTGCGGATCTCGGGGCGAAGCGCACGGTCATCACCGGCATCGAGCGGGGCCGCCACCTGGTCAACTGCATACTGGACGAAAACGGCTACAGCGAGCGTTATGAAAAACGCTTTCCGTTTATGATGAACGGCACCGGCGACCTTTTTTCGAGCGTCCTCACCGGGGGATTGCTCACCGGCCACACGCTTTACGAAAGCGTGGACAGCGCAGCGGGGTTCCTGTCGTTCACCATGGAACATAGCCGGTACTATCCGGATGCCGCGCGGCGCGGCATTTGCTTCGAACCGTACCTTTACCTGCTCAAAGGCGGCGTATTCAAAGGCGACGCATAGCTCCATAAAACGAACGGGGAAATAGGTGACAGACCAAGGCTGCCGGCAAACCAATGGTTTGCCGGCAGCCAGCATTTAATCCGTTAACTGACCCGGGGAACCCGATAACAGTACTGTTCCAACCAAACGGACGAAAGCATTAACGGCAGGGATGAAACAGTTTTTCTTAGGTTGGTGCCGCCTGCCTTATGTGGTGGCGCTACACGCTCGTTTCGACCTTCATTTTCGTGTCGTAGAGCACCCTGATGGCGCTGTAAAACCTTCTTCGTTCCTCCTCGGTCAATGCGTCGAGCCGCCGATATACGTGTGCCTCCATCATCTTGTACAGCTGGGCCGCTGTTTTCCTTCCTTTCGCCGTGAGGACCAGCCCCGTCTTACGATGATCATCGAAGCTCTCGACCCTTTTGATCAGCCCTTTTTCCTCAAGCCCTTTCGCGGCGTAGGTGAACGACCCGCTTTCAAGGTTCGCCATCTTGCTATAGTAATTCATGGGCATGCCTTCATGTTGATATATGAAAAGCAGCGTCTTTTTTTGGGTAAAGTTGATCCTGTGCTCCGTTTCCATGCACAGGCCTTTGAGCAGTGTTGCCGGCATCGCAGTGAATATTGCCAGCATGTCCGTTACGTCTTTTCTCATTTTCTCATTCATACCGGACCTACCTCCTGAATTGTACGTCGGTTGTCGTTTTAAAAAGCCCTCCCGTCATAAGTTGTCGGCACGCGTCAAGGACCACCGGCCAGTCATAATTGTCACAATAAATATAGCATATTCCGACAGTATTTTCATCTTTAAATTATAGAAAAGGCCCGCTTTGGGCCCCGTCTTCAAACGAATGCCGGAAATTGCCGCTCAGCGTCCGGCCGGATTGCCGGTCTGGCTCTGTGAAACTCGTATATTCTTTTCATTTTTTCGGATGCAGACCCCGACTCGGGCCCCAGGGGCCACGTCGCGGTTCGCCCGCTCTATTTGATTCGTTCCCGTTCCATTTTCTGCCTCAGGAGCTTTTCCTTGTTCACGACGTCGTCTCTTAGCAAAAAGGGCGCCCACGGCCCTTTTACCAGGCCGATGTTCGACTGCCAATGCAGCAGACGGCCATAGAACCACCCGCATTCCCTTTCGATCACTTCGCCGGCGTTTTCCTCGTTTGCATCATACACGAAGGCCTTGAGGCCGTATATGACCACGCCCATGGCGTGCGTTTCGACATGGACGGTCCCGACGACGTGGCCCGTCGCGCGCGCGGCGGCGCAGGCGGCAGGGTCTTCCAGGACATCGGTTGCGGCCTTGTGCGCGGCAAGGGCCGCCTTTTGTGCCGCAGGCATTTTAATCTCCCCGCGCGCCCATCTCTTCGCCGCTTCGACGGCTTCGCGCGGACGCCTGTCTGTTAAAACCCTGTTTTCGAAGAGCGCGAGCAGGCGCCCCGCGCAGTCTACGGCCCACATCACCAGCGTCCTGTGCTTCTGCTCCTCGACAAGGCGCCTGACCGGCTGGAGGCAGGGGCTTTCCCGCGTCAAAACGAGTTTTTTCATACAGGTTTCCCCCCGAACGTTTATTATCCATATTAAATCCATAATCCGCGCGGCGCAAGAGCCCCGCTTTTCGAAAAAAGCGGGGCTCTTGCATAGACGTTGGTCCTTCCCGGCGGGCGCGAACCTGCTTTAATGAAAGGCCGAGGCCCCCGGCTCAGTACGCGGCCTTTTTCAGAAACAGCCGGTACGCGACGATGATAAGGAGGATGCTGTAAGCCGCGCCTATCAGAAGGTAGAACGGGAAGCTGAGGTTGGCGGCGTTCCCAATAGGGAGGAATTCCAGCATCATCCCCTTGATCGCCCAGAAGTTTGGGAACACGCCCAGCGCGTACTGAAGCCCGCCCTGGAACACGTCCATGACCATCAACACGGGCACCACCGCGACAAGGCCGGTCCCCTTGATGAACGCGAAGCCTTCGACCTTGTTCTTGGCAAAGGCGCCCTGGAAAAGGGCGAGCGCGGGAACCAGCAGCGTGCTGACGGCGCTGAAAGCGATGATCTCGGGGACGGACACGTTTTCAAAGAGGGATAAGGGCCCGATCGCATAATGGTGCCCGGCGATGTACTTCGTGCCTACGAGGATCAGGAGCATGCCCAGAAACGCCATGACGTAGACGTACGCCATCTTGAAGCGCAGGTATCCGGACGCGCCCAGCGGCGTGACGGCAATGGTCTTCAAAGAGTTCTCGTCCTTGTGTTCGAGCAGGAGGAACGTGGCCATCGCCGCGAGGAAATAGCTCCCGATGGCCAGTATGATGACCAGCATCAACAGCATCGCGATCCGTAGCGCCGCTTCGTCGGCGGGGTTCATCGACCGGAAGATAAGCGGGAACACAAACGCCGCAAGCAGGAGGATGACCACCGGGAACAGGCACATGAACAGGTTGATGGGCGTCCTCACTATCGTTTTGGTTTCGTAACGCAACAGGGCAAGATATTTGTTCATCGAGTTACCTCCTCACCGCGTCGTCTTTGAATCTCGGGTACACGGCAAACCGCAGCAGGACTGCCGCGAGCAGCGCCAGATAGGCGCAGGCGGCGATCGTCTTGGCCGCGTCGTACGTGCCGGAGACCGCGGCCGTGATC
This sequence comes from Christensenella sp. UBA1431, assembly GCA_002329665.1. Lineage (GTDB taxonomy): Bacteria > Bacillota > Clostridia > Christensenellales > UBA1431 > UBA1431. The sequence continues at coordinate 600 of DCTV01000041.1, read as the reverse complement.
AGGTTGCTCGCCGAATGCGAGGGCGAGAGCATGAGGAGCCATTCGAACTCCCTGCCGATCGCGCCGAAAGCGAACAGGAGCGTCGGGAGCGTGAACGGCAGCAGGTAGGCCATCAGCAGCCCGAGCATCGAGCCGAAGTCCTTGCTGTGCAGCGCGAGGAAAAACCCGATCGCCGCATGCGCCGCGCCGATGAGGAACACGAAAAGGAGCAGGACGGCGTAGTTGAACGTGATGCCGTGGATGATATAGAGCGCCAGCGACATCACTACGGCCGAAACGAAGCCCAGCACCATGGAAGAGGCCACCTTGGAAAAGAGGATGTCTTTGATGGACACCGGCAGCACGAGCATGGTCTTTATCGTCTCCTCCTGCTTTTGAGGTGGTTGAACGCGCCGATGAGCAGTATCAGCATCATCGTGATGTCCACGAATATGAGCAGCGGCGCTATGGCCAGCGCCTCCGCCCTGGACACGAGCAGCACCAGCACGACCCATAGGCACGTCGTTACGAGGCTAACGGGGAGGATCGGGTCTGTAAATAGTTTTGTGCTTCTGCCCGCCCGGCACGGATCAAGCGAGTGAGGATTTGACTTTATCCGGG